>CAYUDC010000010.1:22242-29448 GCA_964443415.1 uncultured Chitinophaga sp.
CAGCCAGATTTGCCCAAGTCTTTCTTATTGCCTTCCCACAAGGCTTTTCCTTTATAAATAAAAACAATATGGTCGCCCATGTCGAAGACACTTTTAATATCGTGCGAATTGATGATGGTGGTAATATGATACTCTTCGGTAATTTCTAAAATTAAATCGTCTATTACCCGCGAGGTGATGGGATCTAGTCCACTGTTTGGCTCATCGCAAAAAAGGTATTTAGGGTTTAGTGCAATGGCTCTGGCAATACCCACCCTTTTTTTCATACCCCCACTGATGTTAGAGGGATACAATTTATTGACATTTTCTAATCTTACCCTTTGCAAACAAAAGTTTACCCTTTCTTGTATTTCGGCTTTTGTAAAGGTGGTAAACATTTGCAGCGGAAAGGCTACATTATCTTCTACTGTTAACGAATCAAACAATGCTCCACCCTGAAACAGCATGCCTATTTCTTTACGCAATTCTTTTTTACCATAATAGTCTAGTTGCAAAAAATCGCGATTATCAAAACTTATGCTCCCCGATTCGGGCGTTAACAAACCTACCATGCATTTCATGAGCACGCTCTTACCGCCGCCGCTTGCACCAATTACAAAACTGCATTTACCCGGAACAAAGGTTGCAGTTATGTCATTTAACACCCTTCTGCCACTAAATTCTTTAACGATATTGCCTAATTCTATCATTATTTATAAAGCATTAATTGTGTGAGGATATAATCAAAGAAAATAATGGCAATGCAACTTTGCACCACAGCTTTGGTACTGGCAGCGCCCACCTCTAAAGCACCACCTTCTGTTTTATAGCCATGGTAACAAGAAATAGAAGAAATTAAAAATGCCGAGGTAAAAGCTTTAGTAAGTGCGTGGGTAATAAAAAAACCATCGAAGGTATCTCTAAGTCCGGCCACATAAATATCTACTGTGATGATATTGGTAAAGAAACAAGAAAGTGCGCCACCTAAATTAGATAAAAACATGCTATAAGTAACCAAGGCAGGAATAGCAACAACAGAAGCCAATATTTTAGGTAAACTCACAAAATTCGCAGCATTTAAACCCATTATTTCTAAGGCATCTATTTGCTCACTCACCTTCATGGTACCAATTTCGGATGCAATATTAGACCCAATTTTTCCTGCCATTACCAAGGCTGTAATGGTGGGAGAAAACTCAAGAATATTAGCATCTCTTACAATTCTACCCAATACGGTCATGGGTACCAAACTGCCTTGCAATTGGCTACCAAACTGAATAACCGCAACCGCTCCAATAAATACAGAAATGATAGACACAATGGCAAATGAATCGTTACCCATTTTGTATACTTCTGCTAAAAACGAACGCCAAAACATTTTGCCTTTATCGGGCACCCTAAAGCAGGTTCTTAAAAAGAGCAAATAGCTTCCAAAATATTCTAGGAATTTCATGCCCGAAATATACCTGATTCGCTTTAAACTACAAGTATGCCTCCTAATTTTGATATTTTTGGCAGGCTCGAAGATTAAAGATAAATTCGCCCCATGAGTTCCGAAACAAACAAAAAACCAACTGTTCTGATTAGCGGCTGCACCAAAGGAATAGGTTTGGCGATGGCCGAAATATTTGCAGAAAACGGGTTTAACATTGCTGGATGCGCCCGTAACACACAGGAGCTATCTGAATTATTTATCCGATTTTCTACTTTATATCCTCAACAACAATTTTTATTTGAAACCTGCGATGCCGCCCAAAGCGAAGATTTAAAAGCCTTTGCAGCAGATGCACTTGCCGATTTTGGAAGCATCGAGGTTTTAATTAACAATGCTGGCACATTTGAACCTGGCAAAATACTAGAAGAACCAGAGGGGCAATTTGAAAAGTTAATGCAAGTAAACCTGTCTTCGGCCTACCATCTTACCCGCGCCATTGTTCCTTCTATGGTGAAAAACAAAGAAGGACATGTATTTAATATTTGTTCGGTGGCAAGCATCAAAGCCTATCCCAATGGTGGTTCGTATAGCATCAGCAAGTTTGGTTTATACGGTTTGAACCAAACCTTACGCGAGGAAGTAAAAGACCACCAAGTGCGCGTAACAGCCATCTTGCCAGGCGCCACCTACACCCAAAGTTGGGAAGGCGCAGGTTTACCAGAAGATAGATTTATGAGCACCCAAGACTTGGCAAAAATTGTTTGGAACTGCTATGAACTTTCTAAGCGCACAAATGTTGAACAAATATTAGTAAGACCCATTTTAGGGGACATATAGCTTAATTTTAACCCAATGAATTCACTTCCGCTCTTCGTAGAAAGCCTAGTTAAATACACCCGCCGGAAAACTTCCACCGTAAAAATCGGCGATTTATATATGGGCAGCGATTACCCTATTCGCATTCAAAGCATGACCACCACCGATACCATGGATACAGAAGGCTCGGTGGCCCAAATTATGAGAATGGTAGAGGCCGGTTGCGAGTTGGTAAGGCTTACAGCCCCAAGCCTTAAAGAAGCGCAAAACCTTCAGGAAATAAAAAAATCTTTGAAATCCAAAGGCATTCATGTGCCCTTGGTAGCCGATATTCACTTTACGCCCAACGCAGCCGAATTGGCGGCACGCATTGTAGAAAAAGTGCGAATTAATCCTGGCAATTATGCTGACAAAAAGAAGTTTCAGGTACTCGAATACACAGACGCAGATTACCAAGCAGAGATTGAGCGTATCCGCGAAAAATTTATTCCACTTGTAAGCATTTGCAAAGAACACGGCACTGCCATGCGCATTGGCACCAACCATGGTTCTTTGAGCGATAGAATTTTAAGTAGATACGGCGACACTCCACTTGGCATGGTAGAAAGTGCCATGGAATTTTTAAGAATTTGCGAAGACCAAGGCTTCCATAATATTGTTTTGTCTATGAAAGCCAGCAACCCACAAGTAATGGTGCAGGCTTACAGATTATTGGTTCAAACCATGAACCAAAATAATATGCATTACCCATTGCATTTAGGTGTTACCGAGGCAGGAGATGGAGACGATGGCAGAATAAAATCTGCACTGGGTATAGGCGCTTTGCTAGAAGATGGCATTGGAGATACCATTAGGGTATCTTTAACCGAGGACCCCGAATTTGAAGTACCGGTAGCCCAAAGATTGGCCAGAAGATATGAGGGCAGAAACACGCACGCTCCTATCGAGCCTGCTGCAAAAATTCATTTGGATCAACCCGAATTATTTTATAGCTACAAGAAAAGGCAAGTTAAAGAAGTCTACAATTTTGGTGGAAACCATGTACCAAGAGTGATTGCCAATTTTAGCGAAAATCTATTAGCACCTGCAGATTTAGAAAAAGTAGGATTTACCTATACCGCCGAAACCGACAAATGGAGCATGAGCGAATTAGGAGCAGATTTTGTGTTTTTAGGAAATCACCCATCCCCATTTATGTTGCCAGTAGGTTTAAAAGCTATTTACAACCTAAGCACTTGGCAAACTATCAGTGATAAAAGCAATGCTTTTCCGTTTTTCGGGTTGACCCAACTAAAAGCCCAAGCAGCCCATTCTAGCACCTTGAACTTTTTGCACATAGATACTGCCCAGCTAAAAAATGAGGAAAACATTTCACTCCTAAAAAATTTAGCGAATGTGGTTTTGGTTTTAGAAAGTAAACACAAAGCAACTTTACCTGATTTAAGGAATGCTTTTGGTTTGCTAAAAGACCATCAAATAACACTGCCGGTAGTAATAGGTTTAAGCGAAAATCATGGAAACACCTCAGAGTCTTTAGACTTAACCATGCTGTATAGCGCAACCGATTTAGGCAGCTTACTCATAGACGGCATGGGCGATGGCATTTTCTTTATTCAAAGCACACAAGACAAAAAGAGGTTAAACGACATTAGCTTTGGTATTTTGCAAGCCGCAAGAGTGCGCATCAGCAAAACCGAATATATTAGCTGCCCAAGTTGCGGCAGAACCCTATTTGATTTGCAAGAAACCACTGCCATGATTAGAAAAAGAACAGACCACCTAAAAGGCGTAAAAATTGCCATCATGGGTTGCATTGTAAATGGCCCGGGAGAAATGGCAGATGCCGACTATGGATATGTTGGCTCAGGCGTCGGAAAAATCACTTTATACAAGGGAAAAGAGGTTGTAAAAAAATCTGTAAACTCCACAGAAGCAGTGGATGAGCTTATAGAACTGATAAAATCTGATGGAAACTGGGTGGAATTAGCAGATTAAAGCAACCTAATAAAGAATATTGGTGTCTAATTGTATATTCGCAGGAAAGAACTATTTTCGAAACTTTAAAATTCTTCAATAAAAATGAAAAAACTGTTACTATCAGCTGTTGCTGCGCTTACTATTGGAAGTGTTGCTACGGCTCAAAAAATTGACAACAGCCGTGAGACTCGTCACAGAGCTGATCAAACACAAGAAAACCCTTTCAAAAACAGAGCCTTCAACAAAGGTGGCGAGCCAGTTTCGGCTTGGTATTCAATCGTTGATATGATTGAACAAAGTAATGTAGGAAGTGCTTTACAAGGATATGTAGATTTCTTAGTGCACGATTCATTAAACAAATTTGTAGAAGATGATGGTACCATTCGTTACGGTGGTTCTACTTCTATTGGCCATATTTTTGACCCTAAAGACGATTTAATTCAGTTAACCGAAAATCCTAACAACCAATTATCTCGTTTCAATAGCTACAAATTGGATAGTATCGCTTTCCGTTACTTATACGTACGTAATGTAGATAGAATTCCAGACGGAATGGGTGGCGATATGCCAGTTGTAGATACCGTATTTTTAACTTACTGGAGAGGTGCTCAAATTACTAGAGCGGCTTTCACAGATGGAACTCGTTATGCTAGACCAACCAATGGTTGGGATTTTGGTAAGCGTATGCCAGCTGGTTATTTTGACATCGATACCATCTTAATCTCTTCAAGAGTAAATGGTATTTTCGATACAACCCGTGCTAACAACAACAATGGCTTTGAAAATTCTTGGAGCAGCAAGTACGCTACATTTGCAGCACCTGCCGGAATTACCATCAACGCCAACGGAACTAGCCAAGATTTATTAGTTGGTTTTTCATTTACTTTTAAATCTGGTATCCCTGCAGTAGTTGGTACAGATACTGCGGTATTTATCTACCAACAAGATCCTGCCACTGCTCCTGCTGGAATGCGCAGAAATAACTACTTTGGTTATGGCTTATTCTTAAACGAAGGTGCTCTTGGTTGGGAAAATACAACCTACCACAACACTGCTCAAATGGCATTAAAAGGTTCTTCATATGCTTCGGTAAATGGTTGGAACGGTTATATCGCTGGCCAGGCTTTCACCAACGAGCGTTTTGCTGAAACTTATTTCCATATCAGCGTTGATACTACCAATGGTAAGCCTGGTGTTGGTTTAAATGATGTTTCTGCTTTAACTAACGTAAGCATCTATCCTAACCCTGCTAAGAACAATGCTACTGTAGCATTTGAACTTGCTAAAGCTGGCGAAGTAGAAATTAACTTAGTTAACTTATTGGGTCAAACCGTTAAAACTTTCAGCTACGGTAAAGTAAACAACGGCAAATACGAATTAAAGATGGATTTGAACAATGTAAACCCTGGTGTTTATATGGTAAACGTAAAAGTTGCTGGTTCAGAAACTGCTCAAAAATTAGTTGTAACAGAATAATTTTCTATACCTAAAAAAAGCCCGTCATTCAATGAAATGACGGGCTTTTTTTGTTTTTAAAACTTATTACTCTTATCTATGTAATAAGTTAATATGAAGCAAAAAAAGACACCTCATAAAATTAGAATTTGGGCAAGTTTTTTAGTTTTCTTTTCTATATGGGCTTTGGTTGGAAAATCTCAAGTAATTAAAAACAACATTGAGCAACTCAAAAATAAGCCCATTATAAAGGAAGCAATGTCCGATGATACCACTGGTGCACCAAAATTCCTTACCTACCCCACCTTAGCCTATACGCCAGAAACACGCTGGGAATTTGGTGTGGTGAACCTATTGTTATTTCATGCTAAAAGAAATTATCAAAATAGATTAAACGAGGTAAATACTTTTACCTTTTATACCCAGCAAAGGCAATATGGCATTTGGCTAGATCATGCCATTTATACAGACAAAGACGACTTCTTTTTTCTAGGCAGGGTACGTTTTCAATACTTTCCTTTGAAATATTATGGCATCGGTACTAATACGCCCAAAAATTATACGGTGGTAAGCAATGGGAGTCTTCAGATACGCGAACGTGCTCTTAAAAAAGTAAAAGAGAACTTTTATGTTGGATTGGAATTCGACCATCAACGGATGTTTGATGTGTCATTTGATTTAAATAAGGCCGGACAAGATTTTGTATTGCCATTGGGTGCAAACGGCTCAGCAAATACTGGGTTGGGACTTGGATTAGTTTATGACGACCGAAAGAATGTGCTCAATGTAAGAAAAGGAATCTTTGCAGAAATAGCCTATCTAGAATATGCGAAGGCATTTACCAGCGACTACCAATTTCGGTCGGTGCAATATGATTTAAGACTGTTTAGAAAAGGATTTGCAAAGAATCAAGTAATTGCCTTGCAAAGCAATGGTATCGCCAATATGGGTGATATTCCCTTTAACCAAATGGCTTTAATGGGTGGTGAGTCTATGATGCGGGGTTATTACCTTGGTAGGTTTAGGGATAAAACCATGGTTAACTTACAAGCAGAGTATCGTTTTTTGCCTTTACCGTTTTCTAAACACATAGGAGCTGCACTATTTGCCTCTATGGGCAATGTGGCTGGCAATCTAAAAAGTATAGACATAAGGCAAACTAAATTTGCAGCTGGGGCAGGCTTAAGATTTTTAGTATTTAAAGCCAAAGATATTTATGTGCGAACCGACTTAGCCTTTACAAAAGAGGGCAGCGGATTTTACCTATACATTGGCGAGGCATTTTAAAACAAAAAAGGCCCGGCTGCGCCGGGCCTTTAGATGTAACATTTACAAGATTACTTTACCACAAACTTATTGGATGTTTTAAATCCATTCCCTTCCATCGTATAAATATATACACCAGGTTTCAGGTTTTGAATATTTACAGGCAATTGATTTGAACCAGCATTCATTTCAACACCAGTTTGCTCAATTACTTTATTTCCTAAGATATCAAATACTACTAAATCTGCTTTGGTAGACTTACGAACTTCTGTTTCGAT
>CAYUDC010000010.1:29548-45780 GCA_964443415.1 uncultured Chitinophaga sp.
CAGGGTCTTTGGTGTATTCTACCAAATTACATCCTTCTGGTGCACCCGGAAAAGTTAGGCCATTGGCAAAAAAGCTGGTATCCGAATCTTGTCTTTCAAATCCTTTGATGCTCCAAGTTTTATTGGCACCACCTGCTTTTAAATTAGCACTTTCTGTAGCCGAAATATCATAATCGTTGGTCATTAAAAACCAATCTCCTGGTACGGCAAAATCTGCCTTTTCTACTGTAATCTGTGCAAAACTGGTTAAGCTGCCAACCAATAATGCTAAACTTAGTATGTGTTTTTTCATGTTTTTTAGTTTTCCCTTCTTCAAACAAAACTTAGGCCAAAAAACCATTTGACCTAAGTTTTTTATTCTTTTAATAAATAATTATTATAAATCAAATGGTATGATGGTTAAACCTGCCGTAAAGGCTCTCACATCTGGATTGCCATTATTGGTGTTAAAATATGGGGTTAAGTTATAGTTGGCAAAGGCCCTAAACCAGCCATAGCCCACCCTCACAGTTGCCGATACCCTAAATGGATTGGTATTAAAATCGTCTCTAATCTTAATCTCTTCTTCATAACCCATGGCAGTGCTTTCTAAACGTAAGTGTGTATAGGCTCTGTAAGTTCCAATTACCCCAGCTGCGATGTGAAATCCATTGTTTGATTTTGCTGTTCTTGGCGCAAACTTTACCAATAATGGCACACTTAAATTAAAGTTGTATAGTCTATTTCTGGTCATGGCCTTTAAGCCCGAATCTGCTGAAATCTGATTCACATTGGCGTTTAACACTCTATCTGTATTAAACTCCATGTTTTGAAACTCTATACCCAACCCAGAGGTAAGGGCCAACTTGTTTTTTACAATTTGCAAATCGGCCTCATAAAGATTGATACCAGTATACCAAGATTTAGACACATCTGTTTTTAAGAAGTCGTATGCCGTTGGTAATGCCGTTCCCAATTGATTAGAAGTAAAACTTCCCATGCCCAACTCTATCCCCGCATACACACTTTTTAACTCTTTCTTTTTCTCTTCGGCATCTTTCTTCTTCTCGCCATCCTTTTCTATTCTGATGTCATCTCCTTCTTCTATGATGATGAACTTTTTCTTACCCAAAGAAATGCGTGTGGTATCATCAGGATTAGATCTCTCGTCTGTTAGGTTCTTTCCTGTGCTGGCATCTACAATATTAGAAACTCCGCTTACATTGATATTACGCGTGATAGGGTTACCATAATACGTTCCTTTTACCGCACCTGCTGCTTCTACAGTTATGGCTTCTGAGGCAAACACTTCGAAGGTAGAAGCCCCAGCAGATTCTAACTTTAGCTCCTTGGTCTTTAAATTAGCCGCATAATACTTAGAGGCTCCTGCCAACTCAATATTGGCTTGTTCTGCACTTCCTTCAAAGGTGATTTTTGAGGCTCCTGCCGACTCTACTACTAGTTTCTTTAACTCAACCATTAAATTGGCTTTGGCAGCGCCACTGCACTCTAATTCGAATGACTCTCCTTTGATGCTACTACCTTTTTGTGTTTCTACCGTAGCCGCGCCACTAATTTCAATCTCCTTTAGCGAAACAAAATATATCATCAATGGCTCCGAACTGGGTGGAACCCCTTTCTTAAAACCAATCTCTAATACCCCATTGCTAATTTCTAAAGAAAAGGCATTCACATCTTTGCTATGGGCAGCTTTGGCTCTATCCGACGATATCAATTGTAGGTTCACAGGAATGCTTGTTTCGATGCTAGTAAAATCTCCTAAACTCACTTCCGATTGTGCTTTTGCTCCCAATCCAAGTAGCATAAGCAACATCACTTTTACGTATTTCATATAAATTATTAATTATTGTTTTTGATAGCTAATCCGCTCATAAGAAAAGTACCTCGACATTAACGCCACTCTTTTGCGTGGGTCGTTCTCTTGGCTGCTTGTTTCCATAGTAATACCAGTGGTCTTACTTAATAAACCTATCGCCAAATTGGTTGCCCCTCCACGGCTGATGGTATCTACCGCGGCAATGGCTTGTGCAGGTATGTTTCTTTTTATCTTTTGTAATGCCCACTCGGTTATACTTAAATACTTTTTATCCTGATTGGCCATTTGTGCCAACTGGGCATTTTTTTGAATAAAATCAAAAGCAATCAAAGGTGGGCCTAGTTTAGCAGGAACCGATACTTGCTGCTCTATTGGCTTGGCCGCCTTTGGCTCTATTTGTTCAACCAACACTTCATCCACTTTGGCATATCTAATAGCGCTTGCCTCCTCTATTTTTTGTGTCTGGTTTGGTTCAACCCGCTTCATAAGGTTGCCATTATTTGCAAGCGTTTGATTCTTTTCTACCAGTTGCTTTACACTTGGCACCAATGCGGTTTGAGTAGTAGAAACTTCACCATTTTTAAGCAATAACCAAGTTCCAAATCCCAATAACAACATGGCCGCCGCAATAGCCCCAGCTCTTTGAAAGTAAAGCGAGATAAGCAATCCTTGTTTGCGCTTTAAACTGTTTTTATTTTCGAATACCAAAACCTCTGCAGGCAACTTAGTTTTTTCTAACAAAGCATAAGCTTGTGTAAGGTGGGCATTTTCTTTTACTTGTTGCTGCCAAAATTCCTTCTCGTCTTTAGGTAAATCTCCTTCTAACAAGGCCACCAACTGATGCTCTTCTTGTGCAGTAAGTGCTCCTTGCTCTGGCTTTTTTAGAAATGAAAAGTCTTCTGCTTCCATGGCCGACTCTAATACCATTTCATTGCCTTGAAGCAATTCAAATTCGGCTTTGATAGCTGGATATTCTTCTAGAAACGTCATTAGCAAAGCCGTTTCCCTTGCATCCAGCAAGCCTTCCAAATGGTTAATTAACCATTCTTCGTAGTTTGATAGTGTTGGTAAATTGCTCATATAACGTTTTCTAAACTTCCTATATAATTTTTCATGGCCAACCTGGCACGATAGATATATACCTTCACCTGGCTTTCGTTTAATCCGGTTATCTCGCCAATTTCTTCGTAGCTGTAACCTTCATAATCTCTAAGTAAAACAACATGTCTTTGTATTTCACTTAATGTCTCTAATGCCTTGTTCAACACCTTCTTTAAATCACTGTATTTATTGTCGGTTTGAACCAAATCCTCATGATGCTCTTCCATCACTGCCGAGTATTTTTCTTTGCGAATCTTGTCTATCATGGTATGGTAACCTGCGGTAAACAAGTAGCTCTTCGATTTCTCAAAATCAACCTGCTCTACTTTTAGCCAAAGCTTTTCGAAGGTGTCTTGCACCACGTCTCTGGCTGCGTCTCGGTCTTTGAGGTTCTTCACCACAAAGCGAAACAAAGCGTCTGCATATTGATCTACACAACTATTGTATTCGGCAACTGTCATGTCTAAGTTTTAAGGGGTTTATGCATGTGACGGAGTATCCTTTACTTTTGTTACAAAAGTATTTTAAGTTTTTGCATAAACAACCAAACACGCTGAAAATCAGCAATGAAAAAATATAAAATAAAACTACCGCTCTAATAAAGGCTGTTAGGGTTGGTCGTACACCACAAACTTCAGCCTTTCTATCTTGCCTTCTCTATTTTGAATGGCCATGGTATAATTACCTGCTTTGATAAAGCCTAGTTCGAGTGGCTGACTTTGGTTCAAACCAACATACCTACTGTCTTCCCAAACCAACCTACCCGCTACATCGTAAATACTCAACTCACAACTACCTAATTCTTGTAGTGATTGAATATAAAAACTGCCCGCATTTGGGTTGGGATACAGCTTGATGGCTTGCTTAAAACTGCTGGCATCTATGCCCACCGGATTGGGATTACACAATGAGTCATCTACCACCTTCACCACCATGCTAAACGAGTCTATACAGCCCGCATCTGAGGTGCTGGTTAAGCTTACTCTATAATTGCCTATGCTGGCATAGTTCTTTCCATATATCGAGCTGTTTAAAACATCAATCGTACCATCGCCTAAATTCCACCTGGTAGCATTTACAAACCCAGCACCACTCATATAAGTAGCATTTACAAAATCAAATTTTTGGGTTAAGAAACACTTCACCGTATCTTGGGTTACAAACCTTGCCACTGGCCTAGCCTTACCAGGATTATTTACCTGTAAAAACAAAGTATCAGAAATACTGCTACATCCTTTTGCATCAATGGCTGCCAGCACTACTGGATAATTACCTGTAAAGGCATAGGCATGAAACACATTGTTGCTGCTGAGCAATGGCGACTTAAATCCGTCTCCATAATCCCAAAGATATTGCACCGCATTGGTGCTAATGGCATTAAACCTATATCCTGTATTACAAGGTGCACCTGTTTGCAAGGTGTACGTAATAGCCGCTCCCGGCCCCGATTGATTAATGACATCTACCTCTTTTGAAAACACCCTTCTACATCCATTGCTTAAGCGCACTTCTAAACTCACTGGCAATAAGCCTCCATTGGTATAAGTATGATTTACTATAGCGGTATCAGAAGTATTACCATCGCCAAAATTCCAAACATATTTTGCTGTTAAACTATTCTCAAAACTGATGTTGGGCTCAAAGGCTACTGTTTTAACACATGGCAACTGCTCTGCTACAAAACCACCTGTAACATCTGATACCACAAAGGTTCTGGTAAAAGTGTCGGAACACAAACTCTCTGCTGCCACTATTCTTAGGGTATGTAAACCTGCACTTAAACCGTTTAATGCCTGCATGCTGCCAAGGCTTTGCGGTGCATTGTTATCTAACAAGTAATAAGTAGCCAACATTCCTGTACTTTGATTGATAATTAACCTACCATCCGAACACGAGTCGGCTATGCCAATGCTAAAATCTGCTTTGGGTCCATTAAATCCATAAATAGTATCAATAGATGATAAAGATGAACAAACACCCTTTTTGGTTACCAACAACTGCACATATCCCGTATCTGTTTGGGTAAATGAAATTCTTTGCACCTGCTCACTCGAATCGGCCCAATACTTCCTATCACCCAACCATAAATAGGTATAATCACTGCCATTTGCCAATGGTGTTAGCGTAAATACATTTTTGCAGGTATTGGCTTGAACCAAAAACGAAGCGGCTGGAGAGTTAATGATCTCCACATTCTTAGAGATGGAATCGAGGTTGTTGATGATTAAAGTAACTTTATAAATGCCATCTGCAGCATAAGTATGAGTTGGCGAGGCTGCCGTTGAAGTATTGCCATCACCAAAACGCCATAGATAACTAGTAGCTAATACAGAAGAGTCTATAAATTGAACCGACCTATTATTACAATTTAAACCATTAAAACCAAACTTAGCCACCGGCACTGGCAACACTTCTATGCTTCTGTAGGCAGTATCCCTGCAACCTGTAGAACCCACCACGGCTAACATTACCTCATACTTGCCAGGGTTGGCATATTTTCTATTAAAGATAAAAGTGTTTACCGAATCTATATTACCATCGCCAAAATGCCAGCGGTTGCTTACCACCCAGCCCAATCCTAATGACGAGCTGTTGTTTAAAAAGTTAAAAGAATGCCCCACAAAATCTTGCACAGGATTGTTTGGCGTAAAAGAAGCAATCGGCCCAAAGCTACCAAATGGCAAGTTAACAGTTTTGGTAAGGGTACTAAAACAGCCATTTTTGTTGCCAATTAATATCACATTTAGGTTACCCGTATCAGAGAATGTTTTAATTGGACTTAACCTTACATCCGAAGTGCCGTCAGGGAAATTCCAAGTATAACGCATGGCGGTGTCTATTGGACTTAGGTTGTTAAACTTAATGCGGTTACTGCACGAATTTGGTGCAATGTTATAACTAAAATCCAACGGCAGTTGGGTTGACCCAAAGCCTGCCACAACGGCCTTCTTAATACTTACCGCGCAGCCACTTTGCGAGGTAGTAGTTAACACCACTGTATCTACTCCTGGTGTTAAAAAGTTAAATACTGGGTTGGTGGCATTAGAACCTCCTTTAAGGGGTGTTCCAAATTGCCAAGCATAGGTCATGCCCGCCAAATCATTGGTAGTAGATTGATTGGTAAAGCTAATGAGTTGATTACAGTTACTTGCGGTGAAATCAAAATCTGGCACTGGTACCGAAATATTGATTACATCGGCCACGGTATCGGTACAATTTCCATTATACACTGCCATTCGTATAAGGTGATAACCTGGTGAAAGATTATTGATGGCAGCACTGCTTCCTAAAGTATTAAACGGCCCTCCATTTAAGCTATAGGTATAAGATAATAAACCCGGATTGCTGAGGTTATTGATTACCCTATTGTTAGAACAAAAGGTTTGCCCAACCGGAGGCACTACCTCAAATTTGGCCTTTGCCGATTGCACAAATACCGCTGCATTAAAACTCAATGGCGTGGCATTGGCAGGGCAACGATTATAAGACCGCACCTGCAAGGTTACTTCTTTAATGCCTGCCGTAGCATAAGCCCTGCTTGGCATTCTCACAAATGTATCGGTGCCACTACCCTCTCCTCCAAATCCCCAGAAATAATTATAGGTATAACCAATTGGCGCCCCGTAAAAAGTATAAATATTATCACAAGCACGCGAGAAGGATAAAGACCCAACCACAGGTGTAGTTGCTACAGCCACTAATCGCTCAAAGGTATCTGTGGCATTTACAATGAGTCTCACTCTATACAAGCTATCCTTGGCATAAGTATGGGCTGGGTTGGCAAGGCTAGAAGAATCGCCATCGCCAAAATACCATTTATAAGTGCTTGCCAAACTAGACGAATCAAAGAACTGCACTAGCCTGCTGTTACAGGCATTTTCTACATACCCAAACTTAGCTTCTAATACCGGATACACATTGATAAGTGTGGTATACGTATCTACACAACCTACATTATTGATGGCACTTAACGAAACCAAATAAGTACCTGGTGTTGCATATTTCTTGTTGTACAAAGAATTACTAATCGAATCAACAAAACCGTCTCCGGTAGACCATCTGTATTTTACATTCCAGGCACTGTTGCCCAAATGCGTACTTTGGTTCATAAAAGTAAAGCTATGGTTGTCTATGGGCATGCTGGTTTGGTTCGACCCAAACCTTGCCACTGGACCAAATGCACCAGAATCTATTTGGATAATTTTAGTAGCCGTAGAAGCACAACTGCCATTGCTTACGGTTAACTGAACCGTAAAATTGGTAGCGGCTGCAAAACCATGAATGGGATTGGCTAAGTTACTACTGCTGCCATCGCCAAAATCCCAAGTATAGGTATGTCCAGAACCCGCTGTGGTATTGGTAAACTGAACAATGTTTTTGCAGGTGGCATTAGAAAAGGCATGACTAAAACTAGCGTTTGGCCCCGTACCATTGCCCACTACAAAGCCTTTACTTAAACTAAGGCTACAACCGCTGCTGCTGGTTAATACCAAGGTGGCCGAATCGGCGCCCGCTACCCCAAAGTTAAAACTGGCATTGATGGTATTGGCTGTGCCTTTTAAAGGTTGCCCAAAGCGCCACAAGTAACTCATAGGTGCATTGTCTGAACTGGTAGAGGTACTTAAGAAGTTTACCTGCTGATTACAAGTACTTGGAATGGCAATAAAACTTACCACAGGCGAACTGATGATAAAATTAAATCGAAGGGTGTCTGAACAAAATCCTTTGCTGCCCACCACCTCTACACTATGCGGCCCTGGCGATAATCCACTTAAGGTTTCAAAGGCAAATAACGTATCAAAGGCGCCATTGTCTAATCGCCATTGATACAAGGTTGCACCTGCACCATCGTTTCTAATGATTCGGGTGTTAGCACACAAATTGCTATCTGGGGCATATACTACTGCTTTAGTGGTAAAGCCATTTTGTATTATGGTAGGCGTAAAAATTAATTGAGAGGCCGAGACAGGACATTGACCTTGGTTATAAACTGTTAAATCTACCGAAGTTAAACCGGGTGTGGTATACGTGCGAGTTGGAATTCTTAGCGTGGTATCGCTACCTGTGCCACCCGAAAACTGCCAATGATAGGTGTACCTACTACCCAAAGGTGCGCCAGAAAAAGTGTATTCGTAAGCACAATTTACAGTATAACCTATGCTTGAAATAGGTGCTTGATTGAGGATATTGATGCTTCTAGTGAAAGTTTTTGTTCCGTTGATGGTAAGCCTTACCAAATACGTTGAATCTTTTAGGTAGGTATGCAAAGGATTTCTTTGGGTAGAGGTATCGCCATCGCCAAACTCCCAGTACCAAGTATTGGCCAAATAAGAAGAGTCTAAAAACTGCACGGCTCTGCTGGTACAGCCCGGCGCTACAAATCCAAAACGAGCAAACTCTATTGGTTCAACCCGAACACTTTTATACGTGGTATCCCTACAACCCAGGTTATTGGTGGCTACCAGCCTTACCCAATAGTTACCCGTATCGTGATAAACCTTGTTAAACACAAAGGTATTGCTAGAAAATAAACCATCGCCAAATTCCCACTGATAGCTGCTGTTAAAGCCCGCACCAAGGTGTTTGCTGGTATTGTTAAAGTTAAATGATTGGGTAGAAAATAATTGATTGGCCTGATTTATAGAAAAGGCTGCATACGGCCCCACCGCTCCAGAATCTACTCGAATGGTTTGCAAGATAGCTGTTTGACAAGTGCCGTTAAAGGCATACAATATCACTTGGTAGTTTCCGGTATCTGCATAAGATTTGGCCGGACTGATAGCGGTGCTAAAGGTGCTATCGCCAAAGCTCCACAAATAGGAGCTTGCACCATTGCTGCTGGTATTGGTAAACTGTATACGGTTGTTGCATGGCGCATTGGCCTGCCAAGTAAAACTTGGATTAGGCGTAGTTCCTGCATTTACGTTGATGGCTCTTTTTACTGTGCTTATACAACCATTGGCGCCCGATACTATTAAGGTAACGGTGTCTACCCCACCCGAGCCAAAATTAAACAAGGGACTCATGAAGACTGAACTATCTTTTACAGGCGAGCCAAAGTACCATTTATAATTCATGGCTTGCGGCTCTTCAGAAAACGAGGTATTGGTAAATTGCACACTGGCATTGCAAGTACTGGGTTGATCTGTAAAGGCAGCCGTAACGGTAGAAATCACAAAGGTGGTAGTGGCAGTATCAAAACAAATTCCGTTATGCGCCGCAAGACGAATGGTATAAGTTCCTTTGCTTAATCCATTGAGGTTAATAGAAGCGGTGATAGGCAAAAAGGGCCCACCATTCACACTTACGGTATAAGATGCTAGCCCTGTGCTACTGGTATTACTAATGATTCTGTTATTGCTGCAAAAGTTATTTCCCGGCGCACTAATGGCAATGCCAGCTACCACATTGGGCGCATAAAGGGTTGGTTTGAACCGAAGCACGTTTGACACAGCAGAACATCTATTTCCCGAGCTCACCACCACATAAACTTGGGCAGTGTCTGTGGTAAGGTACCTTCTTGTGGCTACTCTTACATTACTTGCCGAGCCCGGCAAACCGCCATTAAACACCCATTGGTAGGTATGATAAGAACCTGTTGGAGCACCATTAAAACTATACAAGTTATTGCAATCGGTGGTTGTGGCAATAACAGGGGCACTTGGGGTGGAGAATACAAATATATTTCTAGAAAATGCGATGCTTCCATTGATGGTAAGGGTAACCAAATACACCGAATCTCTCGCATAGGTTTTTAAAGGATTGGCCAAGGTAGAAGTTGT
Source organism: uncultured Chitinophaga sp. (assembly GCA_964443415.1). Taxonomy (GTDB): domain Bacteria; phylum Bacteroidota; class Bacteroidia; order UKL13-3; family UKL13-3; genus B1. The sequence continues at coordinate 39,248 of CAYUDC010000010.1, forward strand.
TCCATCGCCAAAGTCCCAAAAATGAGATGTGGCCATAAGTGAAGAATCATAGAACTGAATATTCCTATTGCTACAATCATTCTGGAAAAAGCCATAACGTGGTAGGGCGGTATTTACTACCAGCATTTGGTAGTTTTGTTGCACCAAACAAGAGGCCGAGGCCATGCCTTGGATAGTAAAAAAGAAATTACCCGTTTGGTTGGGAGTACCCGATATGGTTCCGTTGGTTGGATGAATACTTAAACCATTGGGCAAAGTGCCAGCAGCAAGGCTCCAATTAAGCTGACTTAACTGTGGTGCCGATAACTGAAAATTATAAGGCACTCCAGCTACAGCATCTCTAACATAGTTTGGCTGAAATGTGATGCCATTGCAAGTAACCGAAGCTACCAAAGGAACGATGATAGTATTGGCGCCAGTAGAAGTAATGCTCACTGATCCGTTAAAAATACCACCTTGTGAAGTAGTAAAGCAGCGCACATAAATGGTGTGGTTTACTTGGTTGTTTAGCAAACTTAGGTTTAGCGTATCGGTAAAGCCAAAGTCTGAGTTTAAAGATATTTGAAAACCCGCCGAGGCTACCAATTGTGCATTGCTGTTGAGTTGGTATCCGGTAAAAGAAAAGCTTCCAACAGCAGAGGGTTCTGTAATTTTGGTTACAAAGGTATCGAGTTGGGTATGGGCTGTTCTGCGGAGGATATGGAAACCAGTTTCTACAATGAGCAGGCAACCTTGTTTGTCTAGGCATAATCCGTATGGATTGCCCACCCTGCCTTTGATGCCATTTCCTGTGAGGCCTTGGTAAATGCCATCACCCAACACGGTAGACACCATGCCATTGGCTGCAATTTTTCTGATGCGTTGGTTATTTTTATCAGACACAAATACATTGCCTAAGGCGTCGGCAAACACAGCCGAAGGGCCAGTAAACACGGCATTGGTGCCAACACCATCGGCATAACCTGCGGCGCTACTACCAGCAAAGGTGCTAACAAAACCTGCAGGTGAAATTTTACGGATACAGTTGTTTTTGTTATCGGCCACATACACATTGCCATTAAGGTCAACAGTTAATCCAGTTGGCGTGTTGAACCGAGCGTTAGAGTCGGCACCATTTACAAATCCAGGCGCGTTGGGGGTGCCAGCAAAAACAGTAACCATTCCGGTATTACTAATTTTTCTAATCACATGGCTGTATTGATCGGCCACATAGAAATTGCCATTTACATCGAGGGCAATGCCGCAAGGAAAAGTAAAATGCGCATTAAGAGCAGGGCCATTTACAGTGCCTACGTTGCCGGTGCCTGCAAAGGTGCTTACCAAGCCTGCGGGTGTAATTTTTCTGATTCGCAGGTTAAACTGATCGGCCACATACACATTACCGGCAATATCGCACACCAAGCCGGTAGGAGAATTAAAGCTAGCAGCGGCGCCAAGGCCGTCTGCATATCCAGCTACGCCAGAGCCAGCCAATAGGGTAACTTGCCCGGTGTTTGGGTCAACCTTACGAATAGCGTGATTGGCAAAATCGGCAATATAAATATTGCCGGCAGTGTCTACACATACGCCAGTAGGCTCATTAAACCTAGCCATAGCACCAATGGCGTTTACATTGCCAGCTACACCAGCCCCTGCCAAGGTTCTCACTAGGTTACTGTCTAGCATAAGGGCGGGTTGAGCCAAGACATTGATAGAAAGTAAAAAGCTAAAAAAGCAGAAAAGTGTATAACGTAATATGAGCTGCATGCCTAGAGCGATAAAGGTGTATAGAGGGTTTAAAGTTAAGGCAAGATAGATTTAAAACGTAAGTATTTGTATCAATTGAAGAAAAAGCGATGTAACCATACAAAAAAACATACTAAGATAAACAGCTGACAACTTGAAGCATAAATGAAGCAGCGGTAAAGTTTAGTTTGAACTGAGCAAATGGATGAATTGGGAGATCTTGTGTTAAATGTAAAATAGCCATCTAAAATATGCTATTAATCTTAGGGTTGATTCTTGGCTAAGGCTATTTTCAAATTCCAATTGTAAAGAATTTCCAACGTTATCGAATGTAGAATTTGTTCTACAAAAAATGTAAATATAAATATTTAAAATTGTTCATTGAAACTTTAGCCATGTTACCACCCCACGCCATGCAAATAACCTATGGAGTAGATCCGCAAAGAATAAAGATGGCGTATGCTATTTATGACGCATGGGGCCGCCACCGCCACCCTACCACTTGGAGTTATACTGTAGCAAATCCCTTTGGCATGGGCGGCAGCAATGATATTACTTTAAGGGGCTATACGTTTCATGCTCAGTCCCGACCCTTCGGGAAGCACCTACATCATTTTTCTTTGATAAATATGAATGGCCGCCTTTATGATTACGTCTTAGGCCGCATGTTAAGCCCCGACAACTACGTACAATCTCCCAACAGTTCCCAAAGCTTTAACCGCTATAGTTATTGCTGGAATAACCCGTTGAAGTATACAGATCCGAGTGGGGAGATAATCTTTACACTTGCCACATTAATTGCAGCACCTTTTACAAGTGGGGCATCATTAACCTTTCTGCCTGCCGCCATTGGCGCAGACATTGGCATGTGGCAAGGAGGAACCATGGCCAATGGCACCATGAATCCAACTAAATGGGATTATAGTTCTGGTAAAACTTGGGGGTATATGGCAGCTGGGGGTGCGGTGGGTGCCGCAAGCGGATATACAGCCAATGCAGTTGCAACCTCAGGTATTGCTGGAGCCAAAACTGCATCACTAGTGGTAGGCTCAACAACCAATTCCATTGGTACTGCTTTGTATAATGGTGGACAAACAAGTGTATCTATAAGCTTTGGAATCGGCAGCTTTAATATGGAAACTGGGAAGTTAAGAGGAATTTGGAATTGGAACGACTTAAGCACTGGTGAAAAAATTGGATATGGGTTGGGGGCGTTTACTAATTTAGTTGATGCTATTGGGTGCATCAATCCAGCAGATGCAAATTATCAATTACGAACTGATAATACTCAAATTCAAAAAATTGATGCAGGGCATTCCTCTATTATTAAAGATGGTAAAACAGTCATTTCATTTGGGCCAAATAGTCATAATAGATTCAAAAGCATCCTAGGAACAAAATCAACAAATTCTTATCCTGATTTAATTTATGAACGCCCTGATTTAAACATCAGCCTCAATACTAAATCTGTCGATTGGCTCGCTAAACAATTACCCAAAGTTCCATATTCAGCCGGAAGTGGATTACATTGTTCTGGCGCAGCATCAATGGCTGGATTACTCTCTGGCAAATATATGATTAACATGGCATTACTTACTTTTAACATCCCTCAACTTACATACTTTACATATAAGTACGAGCAATTAATTATGATGTCATCTGTTCTAACAACCATACATACCACAAAATGAAATTTATTTTTATTTCTTATATTTATTTAATTATGTTAACACATTGGGGTTTGATAAAATTTAATCAATCCCCTAAAGAAGACCTTTATCCATTTACCCTATTTCTAAAAGGCCAACCCATTACCCGGTCTGGAGCTTCCATCCCTTATGTTTTTATGGAATTCAATTCAAATGATGACATTAAAGGTTATTATGCCTATTTTGGTAAAACAAGAGGTTTTAATTGTTTTTGGAAATTTAAGCTTACAAAATATGGTGAAAGCTACATATCAGATTCAATTCCATCTTGCTATGAAAAACTGCTAACCTCCCCCATTTCCCTAAAAAATATGAAAGGTAAATGGATACTTTTCTTTCCAGATGACAAAAGTAAATATGAATTAAGTGTTTTACCTAAAAACTATAAGGACGTGAATAGAAACTACATTTATTCGTTAGCTACATTTAATGAGTTATATAATATTCAGATTAACAGGAAAAATTGGAATTATGAGTTATCAGCTAAAAAAAACAACTATTTTAAATTTGAAGAAGAACCAATTCTAAATGGAAACTTCAATGACTTAAAAAAACATGTTGATAGTTTGGATGTGCATGAACTAGCTAATCTTCTTCATATTAAGAACTATTAAATAAGTCCATATTGCTTTGTCTTTTATCAAACACAAAACCTATTTAGGAAAATGCTATTCTAATGGATGCTATTGTTTTATATTAGTCCGAACACGTCTACGTATGATTGATGTTTCTCGGAGCCATGAGTACAAATTAACCCAAGAGGAATACCAAATTATGAAAAATTTATTTGAGTGATGAAAAAATCAATAGACCAAATTCAACATTTCAATTTGTTTGAATTATTGATTAATCAGAAGGTAAAATTACTAAAATCACATTATAAAAATCAAAAAACACCTTTTCCTTCCAATAGCAAAAGAATACATTCACAATTGATAGTTTAGGAAATCAAATAATATCAAATAACAATCTCGGTTCAAAATACTTTATTATATCTATAAATTAGATTTTACCACAATGAACACAAAAAAGATCATAGGCATATTAATTTTCATATTATGGGTTGTTTGCAAGGGAAATATTTTATTTGCCCAAGACACCTTAATAACCAGACATCCTATTGAGGTAAAAGCCACTAATAGGGATGGTAAAGTCCTAAAATTCAAACAAATTATAAAAGCCGCCAATGCAGAAGAGTTGCCAGAAGCAGCCAAACATTTTAGGAGAGCACAGGTATTTGATATTGTTGGTAAAACTTTTGGATTTCCAGGTGCTTTTATAGTTGGATATTCCTTGGGAAGTGGACTTAGCTCACCCAATGGCTTAAACCATCAGACGTTGGTAATAGGGTTAGGACTAATAGGAATTGAATACACCATTTATGCTACCCTACGAGACCCTCAAATGAAAAAAGGAATAAGAAAATACAATGAAGCGGTCTATAAAAAACGGCAATCCATAGAAGAGTAATTGTCACGAATATTTAATGGTTTTACGTTTATTGAAAATTCAAGACAGGAAGTATTTAACGCATGTTAAGCCCCGACAACTACGTACAATCTCCCAACAGCTCCCAAAGCTTTAACCGCTATAGTTATTGTTGGAATAACCCGTTGAAGTATACAGATCCGAGTGGGGAGATAATAGAAGGTGTAATCGTTGCAACGGTAGGATTTACGGTAGGTTATGTTTCTCACGGTATTAGAAACAACGATTGGGGCAAGGATGCATTGGTTTCGGGTGCCATTTCAGCAGCAGTTGCAACTATTGGATTTTATTCTGGTGGAGCTGCCATAAGTGCAAAATCTGCATTTGCTTACTCAGGAAAGTTTGCAGCCAATGCCGCGATTAATTCAGTAATACCTCCAGCTCAAGTCCAAATGGGAAATGTAAACATGAGTATTGGAATAGGTGTTGGCTTTGGAACTACAGGATTTGGAGCCACTGGAAGTTTTGGCATAGGTTTTAAGAATGATTGTTTCTCATTTGGGATAGGCTTAGGAGGCAATGATAATATGGTTGCATGGAATCCTATGGTGCAAGATCGAACCCAAAATTGGGTTCATAAAAATGGTTTTTTTTATATGCCATTTGGACATGCGAATTTCTTTTCAAATTACTCGAATTTTAAAAAAGGAGGCTTTTCTTACTCTGGATATAATAACCCATTTTCTTTATGGTAACTAAATATATTAAGCCTATCACAATTATTCTTAATTCTATTCTTTTCATATGCGGATGTTCAAATGAATATTTCACAGACAACAAATTCAGCTTAATGTCTAAATACTCCTCAAATAATTTGGCAAATAAAAAGTGGGTATTAACAACAAATGGCTTTTACACTATAAAGGTTAATATTAATGCAAACAAGCCATCCTACAAAAATTTCATTCTTTTCCCCGATGGGATTTGCGTTTTTGATTTTTACCCATATGATTCAGCTATGACAAGGAACTACCTTAATAAAGTCGCTTATAAATCAATAAAAATCAAATATGGTCTTTGGGGTGTGTATGAATTCAAAAATGATACATTAGAAATGAGATTGAAACTTCCACCTTCAAGAATGGCCAGATACAATGTAAAATATGTTTTTAAACTAAATAAAGAAAGTGGCAATTTAGAATTAATTGATGTTCGAAACAGCATTGATAACCAGAATACCAGCCAAACTAGCGCCATCAAATATTGGGAGGATGCCATTTTTTGTTCCATTGATAGTCTCCCAACTTCTAATTGTTGGCTAAAACAAAAACGCTGGTTTTGGGCAGATAAAAAAGAGTATAAGGCCTACAAAAAAGAACTACGTCATAAGAAAAACCGATTAAGAAAATGAAACAATTCATCTCCACATTTGATAGCCAAATTTATCCCAGGCCAATAAATCGGGTAATTAGACAACTACTTACAATCTCCCAACAGCTCCCAAAGCTTTAACCGCTATAGTTATTGTTGGAATAACCCGTTGAAATCTAAGAACTCATGACAATTGGGTCAAACAAAAAAGCCTGTTTCATTTGCATGAAACAGGCTTTTATATAATGTTTAGAAGTATTATGCTTCTTCTGAAGTAGCTTCTGTAGTAGTTTCAGCTGC
>CAYUDC010000011.1:0-44834 GCA_964443415.1 uncultured Chitinophaga sp.
GAGTAATTCTTAGCATACTCATTGTCTAGCTCCATGCGTTCTTCTTCGCTCATAGGGCCACCCTTGCCGCGTTTGGTTACCTGCCAAAGTCCTGTGATGCCCGCAGGGGCCAAAAACCTTAAAGCAAATTGGTCGGTGGTAAGTTTCTCTGCTTCATACAAAGGTAGCGGCCTATTGCCCACAATACTCATATCGCCTTTTAACACATTAAACAACTGTGGCAATTCGTCGATACTGGTATTACGCATGATTTTTCCAAAGCGGGTAATGCGTGGGTCGTTCTCTATCTTAATAAATTTAGAGCCTTCTTTGATGCGCTTATAATCAGCAAATACCTTTTCGCAAATCTTATCGCCATCCATGTATAAACTGTTCTTACAAGAAATGTTGGCCATCTTACATTCTTCACAAACATAGTTTTTGTAGTCATCCAATGATTTTTCATCGGCGTTGTTGCTATATTGGTTCAGGTGCTTTAGATTTTTAAGCATGGCATCTGCACCTTGGCGCATCGAGCGAAATTTGTAGAAGTCAAATGGAGTGTACCCTGTTCCCACACGCTTGGCAGCGTAAAAAACGGGTCCCCTCGATTCTAACATAATAATTAAAGCAAAGATGATAAAGAAAGGCAACAAGAACAGTAAAGCCATCGAAGCAAACACAATATCAAAAATGCGTTTGGCCACTGGGATGCTATACTTAGGAAAGTTATTGGTAGCAGTTACAATGCTCTTGTGATACCTTGGTGGGTTTTCTATTAAGAATCTTGCCCTTGTTAAAAAATCTTCTTGCTTTACGGGTCTCTCAAAGATATCTGCAAATTGCTCCATTAAGGCAATGTTCTTGTTGGCATCTGTAATTCTATCTAAGATTAGTACAAAAGGCACATTGGCGATTTTAGGAACGTTCTTGCAATTCTTTCTTAAGGTAATACCATTGGCACCCAGTAAATCAGAATAGGTTACTACCATCTTCACAGGGTCGTGGATATTGGTCCATTGAATAAACTGAAAGATATTATCAAAATGAAATATCTCAAACTCTTCTCTAAAAGAATGCGAGAACTCTACAATAGCATCAGGATCCGAAGCAATGAATGCAATTCTATACTTTGTGGATTCCATACCTATACTTTTTTAAGTCTTCTAAAAATATTGTCAATGCGTGCTTCAAGCTCTTCTGGATTAAATGGCTTAATCAGATAATCATCGGCACCCGCCTTTAAACATTTTATCTTATCACTAGAGCCTTCGTTTCCAGATAACATAATCAAGGGCACATCTTTAAAAAAGCCACTGGCCCTAATTTGTCTGATAAACTCTAGTCCGTTAATTTCTGGCATGTTTACATCGGCAATAATGACATCAGGGATTACGCCTTGCTGCATCCATTCTAAGGCTTCTTTGCCATTTTGCTTGGCCACTACATTGTAGGTTTTGTTAAAATAGAAGTCAAGGATTTTTAGAATGCTCAATTCGTCATCTAATGCTAAGAGTGTTTTTTTCATAGTATGTATTTGCTGAGGCGTTTATTATTTTTTCATGAGTTTTTGAAAACTATCTGTTTTCATGATTCTGTATATAGTAGATTTACCTATATCCAATTTCTTGGCTACGGTAATTACATTGTCATCATATTTCTCTAGATAAAATTTGATGATTAAATTGGTATAATCATCAAAGGTCATTTCTTGAGTGAGGATGTTGTTAATAGACTTTTCGTTGTTATAGGTGATATCTTCTGCCGCAATGGTATTTTGCTCGCACAATACACAGGCCAACTCAATGATGGCCTTGAGTTCTCTGATATTACCCGGGAACGAATAATCCATGAGTTTCTTTTGAGCATCATTAGACAAAGTAATTTTACCGCATTTGTTTTCTTTGATGTATTCGTCTATAAAAAACTTAGCAAGGTGCACCACATCATTGCCACGCTCCCTAAGGGGCGGTAAATGTATGGGTAAACCTAATAAGCGATAATACAAGTCTTCTCTAAACCTGCCTTCTTGCACCTCAACGGCAAGGTTTTTATGTGTGGCTACAATAATCCTCACATCAATTGGAATGGCAGTGTTACTACCTATGCGGGTTACTTCGCGTTCTTGTAATACACGTAACAGCTTTGCTTGAAGGTTTAAATCTAACTCGCCAATTTCATCTAAGAAAATAGTTCCTTTTATGGCTTGCTCAAACTTGCCAATTCTTCTGGCATCAGCGCCTGTAAAGGCGCCTTTCTCATGGCCAAACAATTCACTTTCTATTAAGTCTTTAGGGATGGCAGCCACGTTTACTGCTACAAAGGATGCCTTTTTTCTGTCACTGTTATAGTGAATGGCCTTTGCAACTAACTCTTTTCCCGTTCCGGTTTCTCCCGTTATAGAAACAGTAATCTTACTACTGGCCGATTTTTCAATCAACGAAAAAGTTTTCTTGATGGCGTCGCTATTGCCAATGATGGTTTTGCTAAAATCGTACTTCTTGCCCAAGTCTTCTTTTAACTCAACAATCTGCGTTTTTAGGTTGGTATTAATTAAAGCATTACGGGCCGAGTTCAGTAAACGGTGTTTGGTATCCTCGTTTTTAATTAAGTAATCAAATACACCTAACTTTAATAACTCCACTGCGGTAGACACATCTTCTTGGCCAGAGATGACAATCAATTGAATTTGGTCGTCTACCTCTTTGAGTTTTTTGATGAGCTCAGCACCATTCATTCCGGGTAAGGAATAGTCTATGGTAATTAAATCGGGTTTTAAATGCAAGTTAGCCAAACACTCCTTTGCATTTTCAAAAGCCTGCACCTCATAATCGGGGTTTAGTTGCAAAGCATAAGTAAGAAAGTTACGATACCAAGTATCATCTTCTACTACAAAAATCTTAAAATTGGTCTTGTTGTTTGCCATAGGTTCTTGTGACAAAACAAAGATGCAAGTTTTTTCCTAATTTGGGAATTATTTTTTCATTATAATTTTTTACGGAATATATCTACCATTTCTGATTTGGTATGTTCCGAAAATTTAGAATTATAAATCATTTTGTATTGCTTGCCCATTTCAATAGAATCGTATTGTTTTACCTTTATTCCGCGGGTATGAAATATGGCAATGAGCTCACCTTTATAGAACACCATCAGAATTCTCGGCACCAAAATTTGACGGGTAAATTCGGGTTCTAGCATCAAATAGGAGGTATAATCTCCTTGTTCGGCCTGTTGGGTCAACCCGAAACTAGTAATAAAAGGAAGAAAAGTCTCTATTTTTTCATTGGCAGCAGCCTTTAGCAGCAATTTACTCAGTTCTTCTTCTGGCAAATGTGTATTGTCTAAACAGCTTTTTTCTAAATACCCCCAAATAATTACAGGTGTTAAACTGTCAATAGGGTCGAAGCTTTGCATGGGATTAAAAGCCTCTGTAACTCTACCAATTAATTTTCTGTTGCGGTCAAAAATTTTTGTGCCGGGGGTAAATCGAATTTCATCATACAAATCGCTTGTTTTTACAAAGGCCTCGAGCCAAATTCTCACTTTTATTTGTCCAGGGCTGGCGGTATAAAAAGAAACACCTGGCAATAAAGAAAGTACAGGTCGGCCTTTTTCATCTTCGCTTAAGCTGCAATGGCCGCTGGTTCTTTCTGCAAAGGTTTTGGTTTGAACCAACAGTAGAAAGCACAAGCAAAAGATGAATTTACTTTTTAGCAAATTGATGTTTGATTACTTGAAAGATTATAGGCATCACAGATAGTGCCACAATTCCGAGTACCACCTTTTCGAAGTTTTTCTGAACCCACTCGTTGCTACCTAAGAAGTAACCTGCAAGGGTAATACTGGTAACCCATAAAATGGCTCCAAGGATGCAATAAGTAATGTATTTGCTGTATTTCATGCTACCCACGCCTGCTACAAAAGGAGCAAAGGTGCGCACAATGGGTACAAACCTGGCGATGATAATGGCCACACTTCCGTGCTTTTCGTAGAAATCTTCGGTCTTTTTAATGTATTCCTTCTTAATGGTAAAAATGCCAAAGAGCTTGGCGCCTTCGCCTTTTTTTGCCAAGAATTTTCCAATAAAATAATTGGTATTATCCCCTAAAAGCGCAGCAGTAATTAATAGAATAATAATCAGCGCCACATCCAATTGGTTGTTAGGATTGCCGGCCAATACGCCAGCGGTAAATAGAAGGGAGTCGCCCGGTAATAAAGGTAAAACCACTAATCCAGTTTCACAAAAAACAATTAAAAATAGCAAGCCATACAGCCATAATCCGTGGTTGGCTACAAATTGCTCTAAAAAGGGTTTGGTGTTGGTAAGAAGCTCTTTTAGTATTTCTATGATATTCATTTGTGCTGAAATGAGTTGCAAGTTTACTAAAATCTCGTTGCTTTTTTTAATTTTGTATCATGCGAGTAAAGCTTCACATTATTTTATGGGTGCTTATGGGTGCCTTGTTATTGGGTTCGGGCTGTTCTAGTCATAAAGGAATAGCAAGAGATAAAAAGTGTAACTGTCCAAAGTTTTAATGGATAAACCAGTTCCTACCTTAAGCATCATTACTGTTTGCTATAATGCTGCGCCATTTATTACGGCTACGCTAGCGTCGGCCTTTAAACAAAGCTATCAAGATTTTGAGTGCATCATTGTAGATGGAAAATCTACCGATAATACTTTGGCACTTTTAAAGCCCTTTGAAAGTAAAATTAGTGTGGTAATATCCGAAAAAGATCAAGGCATTTACGATGCGATGAACAAAGGTGTGGCCCATGCAAAAGGGGAGTGGGTATACTTTTTAAATGCCGGTGATGCCTTTTATCATGAGCAGGTATTAGAAGAAGTTTTCGGGTTGATCCAACGCACAGAGGCAGACTTTTTATATGGTAAAGTGCAAACCTTAAATGAACCCACAGGCATTGATTATGTGGCTGGTGCGCCTGCAAGCCTAAAAGATTTTTGGTTTAAGTATCCTATTTGCCATCAGGCCACTTTTGCCAAAAGAAAGTTATTTGCACAGGTAGGAGGTTTTGATACCCAGTATAAATTAATTTCGGATACAGAGTGGTTTATTAGGTTGTTTAAGCAGGTTAATATTAAGACCTTATTCGTAGATAAGGTAGTGGCGTATTACGATGTAAATGGTGCTACCTATCAAAAAAGAATGTTGGGCTTGCGAGAATATATTCATGCGAGCTTTAGGCATTTTCCTTTGAGGATTGCTTTGGTAAACCTGTTGAGTTATCCTATTATTTGGCTAAAAGTAAAAATTATAAGAGGCTTTCAGCATACCCCTTGGTTTAAAGCTTATCGGGCTTGGAAGTTTAAAACAAATAAAGTGTAAGGATGAAAATTAAAGACATTACCCAATATTTAGAATCATTGGCACCCATTGCCTTGCAAGAGTCTTATGATAATTCGGGCTTAATTGTTGGCAATCCAGCGGCATCTTGCACCAAAGCCTTGATTAGCCTAGATTGCACAGAAGCGGTGGTAGACGAGGCTATTGCCAATGGGTGCGAGCTCATCATTGCACATCATCCGATTGTTTTTGGTGGACTTAAAAAACTTAATGGGAGCAATTATGTGGAGCGCACTGTCATTAAAGCCATCAAACATAACATTGCCATTTATGCTATCCATACCAATTTAGACAATTGGGGTGGGGGCGTCAACAAAAAAATCGCCGAAAAATTGGGTTTGGGTCAAACCGAAACCTTAGTGCCAGCCAAACAAAGTTTGTTAAAGCTGGTAACTTTTGTGCCCAATAGCCATGCAGAAAAAGTGAAAACTGCGATGTTTGAAGCAGGCGCCGGACATATTGGTAATTATAGCGAGTGTGCATTTGAATTGTCTGGCAATGGCAGCTACAAGGCCAATGAGCAGGCCAATCCGTTTTTAGGAGAAAAGGGTATCAGGCATCAAGAGCCTGAGTTGCGCATAGAATTGATATTACCAGTTTGGTTGGAGTTTACCGTCATTAAGGCGTTAAAAGCAGCCCACCCCTATGAGGAGGTAGCCTACGACGTGTATCCATTAAGAAATGAGTTCAAAGAAAATGGGTCTGGCATGATAGGTGAATTAGCCGAACCCATGAACGCCAAAGACTTTCTTGCATATTTAAAAGAAAGAATGTCGCTGGATTGCATAAGATTTACCGCCTTTGATAAACCCATTAAAAAAGTAGCCGTTTGCGGTGGAGCAGGTAGTTTTTTATTAAAAGCGGCCATCGCAAAAGGAGCAGATGCTTATGTATCGGCAGATTTTAAATACCACGAGTTTTTTGATGCAGAGGCAAAACTCATGATAGCAGACATTGGCCATTACGAAAGCGAAAAGTATACAGTAGAATTATTAACCTCACTGCTCCATCAAGGCGTAAGTGGATTACAAACCTTAGCGTCAAAGGTTAAAACCAATCCAGTGTATTATTTCTATTGATACTGTTGGTTTACCTGGTAGCAGATTCGGTGACTTTTACAGTGGTAGAATCGTCAAATGCAAATTCGTAGGTGATGGTAAATTTATTGCTGGTTAGTTCATCAATATTGGCCGAAAGGGCATCCGCAGTTCCTTTGTTGTAAAGGATGGTTTTTGAATTGCTTAATTCCCAAGTTCCGGTATCCAAGCTATCGCTGTAAGCATAAGTACCCGATTTAGTATAGGTAACAAATAATGGCGTTGCTTTAATATCTGCATTCCACTCTTCTATCATTGTTTGAACATCTGAGTTGCTAGAAGTAGAGCTGTAGGCAGAAATTTTCCAGGCACCTGAGGTAATTAAAGTGCTATTATCGGTTGGGGTGCTGGTTTCGCTGTCTTTTTTGCAAGCAAAAAACAGCATAGAAATAGCGAAGGCGGCTAAAACAAAGTATTGCTTTTTCATAGTAGGGTATATTTATAAATACGATGCTAGCCTAAAAGTGCGAGAATAACAAGGTGTTTTTTAGGGATTTATGATTTAAATCGACGCCCGTTTTTTAGTTTGCAAAAAACTGATAATTAGTGCGTTTAAGGGTATCTTGTTTAAATAATATTTCAATTAAGGATGGTTTGTTCAAAAAATATCATACTTTCGCATTCTTTTTATAAGAAATATAACCGTTTAACGAATAAATACTTTAGCTAAAGCAGTATGGCAGGTACAACAGAAATAAGCATTGAGCAAAAATTAAGGGCCCTTTATAAATTACAGCTCATCGACAGTAAGATTGATAAATTAACTGCTGTAAGAGGTGAATTGCCTATGGAGGTAAGCGATTTAGAGGACGAAATCATTGGTTATGAAACCAGATTGAGTAATCTAATGGCTGAGGTAAAGCGTATGGAAGAATCTATTTCTGCCAACAAAACCAAAATCACCGATTCGAAAGCGCTTTCAAAAAAATACGAAAAGCAGTTAGATAATGTAAAAAACAACCGTGAGTTTGATGCATTAAATAAAGAAATCGAGATTCAAGGATTGGAGCAACAGGCTTTAGAAAAGCGAATCAAAAATACGCAATTCGACATCGAGCAAAAAAAGCAAGCCATTGAAGCCTTAAAACTTGAGTTAGAAGGCCGTAAAATGGATCTTCAAACTAAGAAATCTGAATTAGATACGATTGTAGCTGAGACCAAAAAAGAGGAAGATGAGTTGTTGAAGGTTCGCGCTAATGCGGTGAAGGTAGCAGATGAAAGATTGGTACATTCTTATGACAGAATTAGAAAAAGTGTAAAGAATGGAATTGGGGTTGCTACCATTGAGCGTGAAAGTTGCAGCGGCTGTTTTGCTGGTATTCCACCACAACGCCAAAGTGATATAAAGCAACGCAAAAAGATTATTGTTTGCGAAAACTGTGGAAGGGTGCTTACAGATGCCCAACTCGCAGAAGAGGTGGTAGAAGAAACAAAATTATAATTTAAAAGGCTGGTTTTAATCAGCCTTTTTTTATGTAATAAAAGCTACTTTTACCAAGTGAAAATTAGCCTTGTATTACTCTCCTTCTTTTTCTCTACGATGCTTTTTGCGCGTGAGCAAGAGACTATATATTTTAGTTATAAGGCAGATCAGTTAGAGGCGCAAAAAGCCATTTGCGAATTGCGGCTTAAAGATGCCAATCTTATTTTACAAAAGTTAGCCTTATCCGAACCAAACAATGCTGCCATCGCGTTTTTGCAGCTATATTCTTCTTACTACAAAGTGTTGGTGCAACTTAATGAAAAATATCTAACAGAATTTAACCAACGCTATTTGGCCTTTGAAAAGTTAAATTCAAAGCTGCCCGAACAATCACCTTATAAACTTTATACCAAAGGCAGTGCTATGCTGATGAAGGCTATTATTGCTGGCGCATTTAATAAGTATATTGATGCAGCCACTGGTTTTCGGTCGGCCTATTTAGATTTGGTGCTCAACCAAAAAAAGTTTCCGCAATTTATTACCAATCAAAAAGAGTTAGGCGCTTTAGAGGCTATGATAGGCAGTTTGCCCTCGCAATACCATTGGATTATTAGTGCTTTGGGTTTAGACGGAACCATTGCTGGTGGCATAAAAAAACTAGAAAGCTATTTAGAAAAATGTAGGCTTGAACCAATGATTGAACAGCAACAAGCTGCCATTTATTTAGCTTTGATTGAATTTAATTTTGGAGATAAGCAAAAGGCTTGGAGGTTTTATAAGCAATATGCCACCAGCTTGGAGAGTAATTTAATGCAGTGTTATGTGTTAGCTTATATCGGAGGAAAATCGGGTCATAATCAAGAAGCATTAAAGGTATTAGAAGATAAGCCTAAATCTGAAAAGTATGAGCAAATTGCTTATCTACATTTTCTAAATGGAGAGTTTATGTTGCATCAATTAGATTTTGATGCCGCTTTACAATATAAAAAGTACTTGATTTTAAGCGAAACCAAAAGTTCTGAAAAAGATGTTTATCAGCGTCTGTCATGGATAGCCTTATTGCAGAATGATAAAGAAAAGTATTTGTTGTATAAGCATATGGCAGAAAAGCTACAATCGAAATTGGGTTCAGAACAAAAATTATTGAACCAAGATTTGGCTAATCAATTGCTGCCAAACAAAGAGCTATTAAAAAGTAGGTTATGGTTTGATGGTGGATATTACGAACAATCGTTATCTATCCTAAAGAATGTAAATGCACAAGACCTAAAAAGTGCTTACCAAAAAATCGAATATCAATATCGTTTAGGAAGGGTTTACCATGATATGGGAAATTTAGGGGAAGCCATTAAGCACTATCAAAATTGCCTTAATGCAGGGAAGGGAATCAATTCCTACTTCTTGCCTAATGCCTCTTTGCAGTTAGGATTAATTTATAAGGGTTTAGGCTATAAAGATTTGGCTAAGAAATACCTTCATCAAGTAAGTGACTACAGTAGTTATGATTATGAGGATAGCATTAAGCAAAAAGCGAAGGCAGGATTGAGTGGGTTGGAATAATCCCAAAATTGGAATTGTGGGGTTGTTTTGGCTAAAAAAGGGAAATTAAAATAGAATAAACAACTGATTACTAGTACTTAAGTAATTGGAATAGGTTTTGGGAGTAAAACATTAAAGTATGAAAAAGTTAATTGTAATCTTATCGCTGGCGCTTGTGGTGAGTGCGTGTAAAAAAAGTAACAATTCTTCGAAGGAGGAGGAGAATCCAACTGTTATTACAGACATCAATCAGATTGTAGCCCCTCCAGGTTTTAATTATGAAACTTCTAAGGAGTCGGAGATGTCTATTACCTTATTGAGTAATGAGGACCTTGGTTTAAAGGGAGTTCGAGTAGATATAATGGACAAAGCGCCTGAAGATGGTGGTATCATTCTATTTACCGGCGTTACCAATGCCCAAGGAAAATTGGTGGTGAAGCGTGAAGTGCCATTAGACTTAAAAGAGGTGGTGGTTAACACTGATTATATTGGATTGCCAAACAATGTTTTGATGCCGATAGCATTAGGTAAAGGTTCTGTAGTAATCGGAGGGAAAAATCCACAAAGGATAGTTACCACGGATGCATATAAGGTGTATCCTGGCGCAACTTTGGGTAAAAACCCAGCAAAGTATTCTTATCGCTTAGGTAGATTTACTACTGGCTCAAACAATGGTGTGCCACTTTATCTTATGCCTGCAAATGATGCTATCAGCAGCACATTTTTAGCTGACGTAAATGCCTCTCTACCCGAGTACAAACCTGTTCCAACTAATAACCCTCAATATTTAAATGCCAATGTAGAGCGTAATTTAATTTTAAAAGAGCAATGTGATGTTTGGGTAACTTTTGTGCATGAAGGAGCTGGTTATAAAAATTCGTTGTTTTACTTTGTTTATAATAAAAATAACAAACCAACTACTGTGGCTCAGGTAGACTCATTTATCACAATTTTTCCAAATGCTTCTTATAGCGGCAGTGGGGGTGGATTGGTTTCTGGAAATAAAGTTTATTTGGGAAGGTTTGGAGCAGATACAGCGATTGGTTTTGCTTTGGCTGGTAATGGTTGGAATGGAACTACACCAACTGCTGGAAATGGATTTTACACTTCAATCAAATCAATGAACCCAGAAACCAACCCAGATTTAAAAGAGCATGTGGTATTGTTGTTTGATAACCCTACACAAAGATTTTTAATCGGCTTTGAAGATCAGAATCGTACTAACTCTGACCAAGATTTTAACGATGCCATTATTTATGCTACCGCTAATCCGGTAAAGGCTGTAGATGTAACCAATTTATTGCCAACTACTCCTTCTAAAGATGCAGATGATGATGGCGTAAACGATGATTATGATGAGTATCCAAATGATCCTGCAAGGGCTTTTAACGTATATTATCCTTCTCAAGCTGGAATGGCTTCGGTTGCATTTGAAGATTTATGGCCAAGCAAAGGCGATTACGATTTAAATGATGTGGTAGTGGATTATAATTACCATGCTGTAACCAATGGTAGCAATCAGATTGTTGACTTAAATGCAAAGTATAAATTACGCGCAGCAGGGGGCACTTTCCAAAATGGCTTTTCGGTGATACTGCCTTTTCAAAGAGCCAATATGACCCTGAAAGAGGGGAGCACGATTTTGGGAATTGAATCGGGCACTTTGGAAGGTATCTTAAATGTATTTTCAAACTCAAAAAGTATCATTAATACTTATAATACCTTACCTGGAAAAACCTACATCGAAACTGATACGCTTTATGCAAAAATAAGTTTAACCAATCCTGTTGAAGCTGCTTTGGGAGTATTTAATCCTTTTATTTATATCAACGAAACTGGCAAGGGTAGGGGTTATGAAGTGCATTTGCCAGGTAAAGTGCCAAGTACTTTGGTAAACAATTCGGTGTTGGGAACCAGCGCAGATGCTACCAATCCAGCCGCAGGTGTTTATTATAAAACAGCAACCGGGTTGCCATTTGCTATTTCAATTCCAGAAAAATTTGATTATCCCTACGAGAGAGAACAAATAATCTTGGCTCATTTAAAATTTGCACAATGGGTTCAAAGTGGAGGTTCGCAATTTCCAGATTGGTATAAAAATTTAGCAGAGTACAGAAATAATTCTAAAATCTATATCAAACCGTAGAGACAGATAATTAGCTGTTGCTGTACCAACAAAATCCACCATTCTGCTTAGCAGAGTGGTGGATTTTTTTTTAATCAAAATGCATGCAAGTACGTTTGTTTTAAAATGGGAATAAATTTCATAACGGGATATTTTTGGGCTTATTAAAATTTTAAATAATTGATATTCAATTATATGAATTTTGGAATATGTATTGTAATATCAAAACAAACATACAGAATACATGAAAAAATACATTTTAATTTTGCTAGCGGGACTTTCACTTAATGCCTGTAAGAAAACAAACACCAACACAGAAGATGTAAGTGCTTTGCCATCTGGAAATGTGAGCGACATCAATGAAATCATAGCGCCTCCAGGATTTAACTATGAAACATCAAAAGCTACTGAGTTTTCGGTTACCTTATTTAACAATGCAGACCAGCCACTATCTGGTATTCGCGTTGATATTATGGATAAAAGTCCAGAACAAGGTGGAAAAATTCTTTTTACAGGAAGTACCAACAAGCAGGGAGTTTTATTGGTAAAAAGAGAAATGCCATTGGATTTAAAACAAGTGGTGGTTAATACAGATTTTATTGGCTTGCCAAATAATGTGCTAATGGATATAGTTGCAGGCAGAGGCTCGGTAGTAATTGGTGGTAAAAATCCTCAAAGAATTGTTACTGCTGATGTTGCACTAAATAGACCAAGTGCTCCATTAGGTAAAAACTCAGCAAAATTTTCGTATAGATTAGGTGCATTTTATGGTGGTTCTGGAGTTCCAAAATACCTGATGCCAACCAATGATGTGATAAGCTCAACTTTCCTTGCTGATATAAATGCTTCTTTGCCAGAAAGGCAACCAGTACCACAATTTAGGCCTGAATATTTAAATTCTAATGCCGAAAGAAATTTAATTTTAAAAGAGCAATGCGATGTATGGATTACGTTTGTGCATGAAGGTGCTGGCTACTTAAACAGTTTATTTTATTTTGTTTATAATGTAAATAATAAACCAACCACCATATCGCAAGTAGATTCATTTATTGCTATTTTCCCAAATGCCTCTTATAGTGGCAGTGGAGGTGGATTAAACTCTGGAAATAAAGTTCACATTGGTAGATTTGGAGCAGATACTGCCATTGGTTTTGCCATTGCTGCAAATGGTTGGAATGGTTCTACTGTTACCAATGGTTATGGTTTGTATACTTCTATTAAATCAATGAATCCAGAAACTAATCCTGCTTATCAAGAACATGTGGTGTTGTTGTATGATAACCCAACTCAAAGATTTTTAATTGGATTTGAAGACATCAATAGAATGCCAAGCATGAGCTCAGATAATGACTTTAACGATGTAATTATTTATGCAACTGCTAATCCTGTAAAAGCCATTCAAACCAATAATATTGTTCCAGTTACTCCTTCCAACGATGCCGACGATGATGGGGTGAACGACACGTATGATGAATATCCAAATGATCCAGCTAGGGCATTTAATGTTTATTATCCATCTGCAAGCACTATGGCTACTGTGGCCTTTGAAGATTTATGGCCTAGCAAAGGTGATTACGACCTTAACGACGTAGTGGTAGATTTTCAATACCATGCTGTAACCAATGGCAATAACGAAATTAAAGATTTAAATACTAAGTTTAAATTAAGAGCTGCTGGTGGTGTATTTAAAAATGCCTTTGCAGTGGCCCTTCCTTTTAGTAGAAGCAATGTAACCATGGCCGAAGGTGCTAGTATAGTAGGTCTAGAAACTGCCGCAAACGAAGCTATATTAAAAGTGTTTAACAATTCGAAAGCAATCATAGCTACCTACAATACTTTACCTGGTAAAACTTTTGTAGAAACAGATACATTAAAAGCAAGTTTAACCTTAACTAACCCAGTTGAGGTAACACTCGGAACCTTTAATCCGTTTATTTACATAGATGAAAATGGAAAGGGTAGAGGTTATGAAGTACACTTGCCAGGTCAACAACCAACTTCACTGGTAAATGTAAGTGTACTTGGAACCAATGCAGATGCTACTAATCCTTCGGCAGGCGTGTATTATAAAACTGCCAATGGTTTACCATTTGCCATTGCCATCCCAGAGTCATTTGATTATCCTGTAGAAAAAGAACAAATCATTCATGCTCATTTAAAATTTGCTCAATGGGTGCAAAGTGCGGGCGCATCGTCACCAGATTGGTATAAAAACCTTTCAGGTAACCGAAACAATTCAAAAATATATATCAAACCATAATCTGCATTTCCGCGTTGCGGTAGAGACAGATAATCATCTGTCTCTACCGCAACGCGGTATTTGATTTTTTGTGGTTTATTTTTATTTTTGATAAAATCCTGTTGCTTATGAAAAAGGTACTCTTACTCGATGACGACCCCATTCACAATTATGTGAACCAGAAATTTATTGAGAAAACGCATCCCGGAACTGACGTTACGGAATTTTTAGAAGCGCCGCAGGCGCTTAACTATTTAAAAGAAAATACCCCTGATTTAATTTTTTTGGACATTGATTTGCCTCAAGTGAATGGATGGCAGTTTTTAAGTCAATACCAACATTTCGAAAAAAAAGCCAAAGTAATTATTCTTACTTCTTCTATCGACCCAACCGATAAAGAAAAGGCCTTAGATTACGATTGTGTAGAAGGTTTTATTGTAAAACCGCTTAACTCACACATCACCCGTGCAGAACTCGAAAAAGTTTAATTTTTAAGTTCTGCCCTCGTTCCCCTATTTTTGCGGCTCTTTATGGAAAATCAATTACATTTAAGTGAGCCGGAAAGGCTTCGTCGTCAAAAGTTATCAGATTTATTAGCGCTTGGGATCAACCCATACCCAGCAGAAGAATTTCCTGTAAATACTACTGCTGCAGCCATAAAAGCCAACTTCGAAGCCGATAAAGAAAATGTCAAATGGCAAGAAGTGGTGATTGCTGGCCGCATTATGAGCGTTAGAGATATGGGTAAGGCTGCTTTTGCGGTTATTCAAGACGACTCTGGCAAGGTACAAGTGTATGTGCGTAGAGATGATGTTTGCCCAAATGATGACAAAACATTATACGATACCGTATTTAAAAAGCTGTTGGATATAGGTGATATCATTGGTATCAAAGGATATGTCTTTATCACCAAAACTGGTGAGGTTTCGGTTCATGCCAAAGAATTTGTGATTCTTTCTAAAGCCTTAAGACCTTTGCCAATTGTGAAAGAAAAAGAGGGCGAAACTTTTGATGCCGTTACCGACCCAGAGTTTAGGTATCGCCAGCGTTATGCAGATTTAATTGTTAACCCTCAGGTGAAAGATACTTTCCGCAAGCGCACACAGATGATTAAAACCATCCGTGATTTCTTAAACCAACATGGTGCCATGGAAGTAGATACTCCAGTGCTTCAAAACATTCCTGGAGGCGCGGCTGCTCGTCCTTTTATCACCCATCACAACGCACTTGATATTCCGTTCTACCTTAGAATTGCCAACGAACTCTATCTTAAAAGATTAATAGTAGGAGGGTTTGATTGGGTATATGAATTCTCTCGTAACTTTAGAAATGAAGGGATGGATAGAACACATAATCCAGAGTTCACCATCCTTGAGTTTTACGTAGCTTATAAAGATTATTATTGGATGATGGACTTTACCGAGCGTATGCTAGAAAAAGTAGCCATCGATATGCATGGCACCACTTCTGTAACCCTTGGAGAGAATCAAATTGAGTTTAAAGCACCTTTTAAACGCATTACCATCTTTGATGCCATTAAAGAATACACAGGCTACGATGTAAGTGAGATGGATGAAAACGGCATACGTGAAGTTTGCGCAAAGCTAAACATCCATACAGAACCTAGTATGGGCAAAGGAAAGCTAATTGATGAGCTCTTTAGCGAAACCTGCGAAAGCAAATTCATTCAACCTACTTTTATCACCGATTACCCAGTAGAAATGAGTCCGCTTACTAAAAAACACCGTTCAAAAGATGGGCTAGTTGAGCGATTCGAACTGATGATTAATGGCAAAGAGGTGGCCAATGCTTATTCTGAGTTAAACGACCCATTAGACCAACGCGAAAGATTTGAAGAGCAAGTGAGACTCATGGAAAGAGGCGATGATGAAGCCATGTTTATCGACCATGATTTCTTGCGCGCACTAGAATACGGAATGCCACCAACATCTGGAATTGGAATAGGTATTGATAGGTTGTGTATGATGTTAACCAATCAACAGTCTATACAAGATGTGCTCTTTTTCCCACAAATGCGCCCCGAAACAAAACATAAATCGGCAGAAGAGATTGAAATAGAATTAAATAAGTAGTTTATTTGATTATTAATAATCTGTAAAGCAATTATTTATAAAATAGCCTAAAATTGTATTGGCATATTCGATGAACTTAGTGTTTTTTGCAGTAATGTTAATTTTCTGAGATCATTAGGTTCAAACCGAACAATTTAACATGAAACAAGAATTATGGCAAAGGATACGATAAAATCAGTTGTAGTGGATGACGTTGACATGATGCGTGTCACGCTCAAGAAAGTGTTGGATGGTTTTCCAAATATCGAGATCATTGGAGAGGCCTCTGATTATGAATCAGCCAAAAATTTAATCAATGAAACAAGGCCCGATCTAGTTTTTCTTGATATAGATTTAA
Organism: uncultured Chitinophaga sp.; assembly: GCA_964443415.1. Classification (GTDB taxonomy): domain Bacteria; phylum Bacteroidota; class Bacteroidia; order UKL13-3; family UKL13-3; genus B1. The sequence goes on from CAYUDC010000011.1 coordinate 16,202, forward strand.
ATGGATTAACCAGCATTGATTTACTCAACGAAATCAATTGCAATCCTAAAATCATTTTTATTACCTCGCATCCAGATTTCGCCATCAAGGCATTCGAGTTAAATGCTGTAGACTATATTCTTAAGCCCATCAGTGCAGATCGGCTTAGACGCGCCATTGATAGAGTTACCGAGTTAAACAACGAGCCCATGGAAGGCTCTGCCATGGACGAGTCTCAAGAGCGTTTTAAGGCAGACCAAATTATCTTATTAAACTTTGATAGCAAACTCACCTTTATTAAAGTTCAAGACATTAATTACATCGAGGCTTTTGGTAATTATACCAAAATATACATGAATGATGGCAAGCTAAGTATCACTTATAACTCCATCAAAAATTGGGATAACCGTTTGCCAAATGATGTATTTATTCAAATCCACCGCTCTTCTATCGTTAACTTATTAAACGTAGTAAAGATTGAGAAGTGGACAAACGATACAGGCAGATTATTCTTAAAGGGTGTAGAAAAACCTTTCGAAATTAGCCGTAGTTACTTCTTTCAAATCAAGAAAAAATACAAGGTTTAATTTAGTCTATTAGCTGATGACTGTAGCGGCTTAAAATGCCCAGAGGTAGCTGTACGCCCGATTTTGCTTGAAGATATAGTTCTCCGTTCTCTAAGTTGGTGGCCTGCTTAAAGGTTCTTTCTACCAGGTTTTGAACCAATAATGAACTCAAACCTAAAGAGTACACATTTAAGATTAAAAAGTGCTGTTTGGGGTCGAGAATTTGAGCCACATCTTGCAACATCTCATTGATATTATCTTCTAATTGCCATCTTTCTCCATTAGCCCCAATACCGTAGGCTGGAGGGTCTAAAATAATGCCATGATAGGTCTTGCCTCGCTTCACTTCTCGCTTTACATATTTTAAAGCATCTTCAACCACCCAACGAATGTTTTCGAGTTTAGAAGATTCCATGTTCTCTCTACTCCATGATATCACTTGCTTTACAGAGTCAACATGCGTTACATCTGCACCAGCTGCCTTTGCTGCAATGCTTGCACCACCAGTATAGGCAAATAAATTTAAGAAACGCGGGGTTTCTCCTTTCACCAATTTTAAGTGGTTATAGATATAATCCCAATTGGCAGCTTGCTCTGGGAAAATACCTACATGCTTAAAAGAGGTCAATGATAAATTAAAAAGCAAGTCAAAGCCCTCTCCATGGTATGGCATCTGCCATTTGTTTGGGAGTTTATTCGGGTTGATCCAATCGCCGTTATGACTACCTTTTTGCTTAAAGGTAATTGGACTTAATTTTTTCCATTCTACTTCGGGCCAAACTTTGTCCCACAAGGCTTGAGGCTCTGGGCGTCTTAAAATTAACTTTCCAAATCGCTCGAGTTTTTCAAAATTACCACAATCAAGTAATTCGTAATCTTGCCAATGTTTAGGTGTAAAGGTACTTATCATTCTAGTACAAAGGTAGTACCTTCTTGCGCAATTCTGGTATTTAGAAATTCTTCTTTGGCTTCATTTAACAAAGGCGTTAAATCTTCGTACCTCGACGAAAAATGACCAATGATCAACTGATTTACATTGGCCTCTTTGGCCACCATACCTGCTTGTTTGGCGGTGGTATGCATGGTAGCTATGGCACGTTCTAATTTGTCGTGCATAAAAGTAGCTTCGTGGTATAAATAATCGGCGTCTTCAATAGATTTTATCACCCTCTTATCATATAAAGTATCAGAGCAATAGGCATAAGAGATAGGCCTGGCACTGGGCAATGTCAATAATTCATTTTTGATGCGTTGTCCATCATGTGAAATATAATCCTTGCCCATTTTTAAATCATTGTAATGTGTAAAAGGAATTTTATTTCTTTGGCAAGCATCTACATTTAGTTTCTTTAGGATGCTTCTTTCTTCAAATAAATATCCAATGGTTGGCACTCTATGAAACAGAGGAAAGGCCTTCACGCTAAAATATAAATTTTCAAAAACAATGGCTTCTTTATTTGGATCGAGCTTATGATAATGCAAAGGAAAAGAGAAAGTGGTTTCTGAATATTTAAAAAACACATCCAGAATTTCAAACAATTCGGCTGGTCCGTAAACATGCACTGGTTGTAGATGTTTCATTAAATTCATCGACAACAACAAACCCGGCAGGCCAAGGATATGGTCGCCATGCACATGGCTGATAAAAATATGCGAAAGCTTCGAACGTTTAATTTTAAAACGTTGTAATTGCATTTGAGTGCCTTCTCCACAATCAATTAAAATATGGTGGTCGCAAATGTTCACATACTGCCCGCTTGGATGTCTGTTGAGCGTTGGCGATGCCGAACTATTGCCTAATATGGTTACTTCAAATGACATATTATTCTTCGTCTGATAAAAACTGCTTTTCTAGTTGGTCCATAAACACATATTCTATTGCCTCGTGTTTAGTTGGAACCAACACCAATCCTTGCTCTGCAAAGGCATCCATCCATTCTTCTTTTCCTCCAAAGCAAACTAAGATGCCCTTATTTTCTGAACACATTTCTTGTATACTACCCAAAGATTCAAAGTTATCTTCTTCAAAAGAGTGCACGCCACTTAAATCTGCCAAAACATAGCTGATGTTTTGTTTGGTTTGTTCGGTTTGAACCAAATGCAGCAAGTGTTTAGCTTCGCTATGGTCTAGTTTATGACTACTAGACTTAACCACTATGTAATGTTCGGAATATTCCACTGAATCTTTCATCTTTGCCTAACCTAAAAGGTCGAAATTATAAAAAATGATGAATAAAATTGCTTTTATTACTGGAGCATCTGCTGGAATAGGCGAGGCTACTGCTAGAATCTTAGCTCAAAATGGCTATCACCTGGTTTTGTCTGCAAGGCGAAAAGACAGAATTGATGCCCTTTGCGAGGAGTTGTCTGCAAAGTATAACATACAAACCGCTGCCTGTATTTTTGACATCAGAAATAAACAAGAAGTGTTTCAAGCCATCGATAATTTGCCTCAATGGTGCCAAAACATCGAGGTGCTTATAAACAATGCCGGATTGGCCAGTGGTCTTTCCACCATCGACAAAGGAGACACTGAAGATTGGGAAACCATGATTGATACCAATGTAAAAGGCCTGCTTTATGTTACCCGTAAAATTGCACCAGGTATGTTAGAAAGAGGCAAAGGTCATATTGTTAACATTGCCTCTATTGCTGGCAAAGAAGTATATGCCAACGGCAATGTTTATTGTTCTACTAAGTTTGCTGTGGATGCATTAAATAAAGGAATGCGCATAGAATTTTCTGCCGCTCCAGTGCGTGTTACTGGTATTTATCCCGGTGCAGTAGAAACCGAATTTAGTATCGTGAGGTTTCATGGCGATGAAGAACGCGCCAAAAAGGTTTATGAGGGCTTTGATAGTTTATTAGCTGCAGACATTGCAGATGCCATTTTGTATGCCATCAGCAGACCTGCGCATGTAAACATCAACGAGCTCATTATAATGCCAACAGCACAACCAGTGCCTGGAATTATCCATCGAAAAAACTAGTGGCTTGAGTTTTCCATCAGGTAGGCTTTGATGAATTCATCAAGGCCGCCATCCATTACATGCTGCACATCCGAGGTTTCTACATCGGTTCTTAAGTCTTTCACCAGTTTATAGGGGTGAAACACATAGTTCCTAATTTGACTGCCCCATTCTATTCGCTTTTTACCAGCTTCTACAGCAGCCTTTGCTTCATTACGTTTGCGTAGCTCAATTTCATATAATTGAGATTTTAACATTTGCATGGCGCGCTCTTTGTTGCCGCCTTGGGAGCGCTCTACTTGGCAAACCACCACAATACCCGAAGGCTTATGGGTTAACTGAACTTTGGTTTCTACCTTGTTTACATTTTGCCCGCCAGCACCGCCAGATCGTGAGGTTTGCATTTCGATATCTGCATCCTTTATTTCAATCTCAATGGTATCATCAATCAAAGGATATACATATACAGAGGCAAAAGAAGTGTGTCTTCTGGCATTGGCATCAAACGGAGAAATGCGCACCAAACGATGCACCCCATTTTCTCCTTTTAAAAAACCATAAGCAAAATCGCCACTTACTTCAATGGTACACGATTTAATGCCAGCGCCATCACCTGCTTGTTCTTCCACCACTTGAGCTTTTAAGCCATGTTTATCTGCATACATGATATACATGCGCATGAGCATTTCTGCCCAATCTTGGCTTTCGGTGCCTCCGGCACCTGAGTTTATTTGCAACATGCAATTTAGCTGGTCTTCTTCGCCACTTAGCATGTTTTTAAACTCAAGCTCCTCCAGCAATTGCTTGCATTGCTGAAATTGATGCTCCACTTCTTCTTCGCTGCCTTCTCCTGCCTGAAAAAATTCGTATAAAACAGATAAGTCTTCTATCGCGGTAGAAACCCCTTCAAAGGCGTCTGTCCAAATCTTTTTTTGTTTGGTAGACTTTAATAATTTTTCTGCCTCCTTTGGGTTATCCCAAAAATCTGGCATCAAACTTCTTGCTTCTTCTTCTTTGATATCTAATAATTTAGTATCAACGTCAAAGATACCTCCTTAGAGCTTCTGCTCTTAATCTTAACTCCTTTAATTGTTCGCTGTTCATTAGCCCAGAAAATTTATTGATTAAGATAATCCCATCGCCGATTTGGCACGCTTACGCTCATTTTCATCTAAATGAATTTTACGTAACCTTAAAGATTGAGGGGTTATTTCTACTAACTCATCTGCTTGTATGTACTCCATACATTCTTCTAAAGAGAAATTAATTTTTGGAGCAATGCGCATCTTATCATCCGAACCCGAAGCACGCATGTTGGTTAATTTCTTCTCTTTGGTAATGTTCACTACCAAGTCGTCTTGGCGATTGGTTTCACCAATAATCTGACCCATATAGATGTTCTCGCCAGCCTCTACAAAGAAGCTGCCTCTGTCTTGTAATTTGTCTATCGAGTAAGCAATGGCTTTGCCTTGTTCACCAGAAATCATTACGCCATTTGCTCTGCTTGGAATAGAGCCTTTCCATGGTTCAAACGCCTTAAAGCGATGCGCCATAATGGCTTCACCCGCAGTGGCGGTTAGTACATTGTTTCTTAACCCAATGATACCCCTAGAAGGAATTTCAAATTCTAAGTGAATTAAATCTCCTTTTGGTTCCATTACTAGCATGTCGCCTTTACGCTGACTTACCAATTCAATCACTTTACCTGAATATTCTTCAGGAACGTTTACGGTTAATATTTCGATAGGCTCGCATTTGGCGCCATCAATTTCTTTGATGATTACCTGCGGTTGTCCAACCTGTAATTCATATCCTTCACGGCGCATGGTTTCTATTAAAACCGATAAGTGGAGGATACCTCTACCAAATACTAAATATGAATCGGCAGCATCTGTTTCTTCTACCCTTAAGGCAAGGTTTTTTTCTAACTCCTTAAATAATCTTTCACGCAAGTGACGTGAGGTAACAAATTTACCTTCTTTTCCAAAAAATGGAGAGTTGTTAATGGTAAACAACATGTTCATGGTTGGCTCGTCAATCTTAATTGGAATTAAGCCTTCTGGATTTTCAAAATCTGCAATGGTATCGCCAATTTCAAAACCTTCTATACCCATCACCGCACAAATATCTCCTCCAACAGCCTCTTCTACTTTCATCTTGCCTAAGCCTTCGAAAGTATAAAGTTCTTTGATCCTCGATTTTTGAATACTACCATCTCTCTTCACAATGCTCACCGGTTGATTCACCTTAATGCTACCTCTTAAAATTCTTCCAATGGCAATCCTTCCGGTAAATGAAGAATAATCCAATGAAGTTATTTGCATTTGTAAAGTACCTTCGTGCACAATGGGTGCTGGAATCTCAGAAATGATATCGTCTAACAGTGGTGTAAAGTCTGATGAAGGATTTTTCCAATCTCTTCCCATCCAACCCATTTTAGAACTACCGTAAACGGTATGAAAATTCAACTGCTCTTCATTTGCTTCTAAGTTAAAAAACAATTCGAATACAGCATCATGAACCTCATCTGGTCGGCAATTTGGCTTGTCTACTTTGTTAATTACCACAATAGGTTTTTTACCTAAAGCCAAAGCTTTTTGTAATACAAAACGGGTTTGTGGCATCGGACCTTCAAAAGCATCTACTAGCAATAAAACACCATCTGCCATGTTTAATACACGCTCTACTTCACCACCAAAATCACTGTGGCCAGGTGTATCGATAATGTTAATTTTTATACCTTTATAATTAACCGAAATGTTCTTGGCTAAAATGGTAATACCTCGCTCGCGCTCTAAGTCGTTGTTGTCAAGAATAAGTTCTCCTTTTTCTTGGTTTTCACGGAAAAGTTGGGTCTGATGAATGATTTTGTCAACCAAGGTAGTTTTTCCATGGTCTACGTGGGCAATAATTGCTATATTTCTGATATTCTGCATATTCGCTTTTAAAGGGCTGCAAATTTAGTGATTTTCAGGGGATTTGCCTCATAAAGAATTGGCAGGTTTCTAAAATAATACAATTAAAGAAATACTTGGCCTGCCAAAGCCCCCAATTGGTAAGCGATTGGCTGAAGTTTACTAATCTTTTCTTAACCATGTTATTTTTAGGTAAATACACCTAAATTTGCAGTCGTGAAGAAATTTCTATCTATATGGCTTGCTGCAATTTTCTTGTTCTCCCATCTTGGAGTGCATGTAGATTCGCATTACTGCATGGATAGATTAACACATTCAGAATGGTTTTCTGCCAGTCACCAACCAGATGAAGCACATTGTGCTTGTGGCATGGAAAAAGAACGCGCCGCAGGTTGCTGCGAAGATGTAAACATCCATGTTGCCCAAACCTATCAGGCGCAAAGTTTAAGTTTGCTTTCCCTAGCCAAGCCTTTTGCCAAACTTGTGTGCTTGCCAATCAGCAATGGGTTTCGGTTTGAACCTACATCGCAAACTGCCACGCATGAGTTAGTGATTAAAAAGGTAAATCCACCTCCGCAATGGTATCAAACTTGGCAGGTAACTAAATTATTAATTTGAGACAAGATTGATCTTGCACATACAACCATTAAATAATGTAAGGTTGTTTCTTTTATTTATTATCAATCATTCAAATTATTCAATCATGAAATTTATTATTCGTTTAAGTTATATCTTAATTTTCTTTTGTATTTCTCAATCGGTTCAAGCCCAAACTAAAAAAGTGCAAACCGATACACTCACTGTATATGGCAACTGCGGTATGTGCAAATCGCGCATAGAGGCGGCTTTAGATACCAAAGGAGTGAAGAGTGCCGAGTGGAATATCCAAACCAAGATGCTGGTTATTTCATATGTTCCAGAGAAAATATCTTTAGAACAAATTCACGAGTTGGTGGCTTCTGTTGGGCACGATACCGATAAGAAGAAGGCTCCAGATGCCGTTTATAAAACCCTTCCAGGTTGCTGTTTATTTAGAGAAAATCCTAATACGCATACCGATTAATGCAAAAATATTTATTAGGGTTGTTGGGCCTTTTATGCTTTATAAGTGTAAGGGCCCAACAAACTGCTATGCTCCATGGTGTAGTAGTTGAAACTTCAGATAAAGGCGCATTTTCACCCATACCAGGCGCCATTGTTTTTTGGAAGGGTAGCAGCAAAGCAGTAAGTACAGATTCAAATGGGGTATTTAAAATACCTTTTACTGCTCAAACAAAAAAACTAGTGGTGTTGGCTACAGGTTACCATCCAGATACCATTTTTGTATCTGATACCAGCAGTTTAAAAATTCTATTGGTGAGCAAGAGCAATTTGCAGGAGGCGTTGGTTACTTACGAAAGAAAGACCACCGAAATTTCTTTTATCGATCCATGGAAAACAACCATCATGAATGAGAAGGAATTATTTAAGGCTGCTTGTTGTAATTTAAGTGAAAGCTTCGAAACCAATCCGAGTGTGGATGTAGCCTTTTCAGATGCAGTAACTGGGGCTAAGCAAATTCAAATGTTGGGATTAGCAGGGCAATATACGCAAGTGGGCCTAGAGCAGGTTCCAGGAATTAGAGGCATAGCCAGCAATGTTGGTTTGGCTTATATCCCTGGCGCATGGATTAATTCTATTCAAATGGCAAAGGGAGTTTCTTCTGTGGTAAATGGATTTGAAAACATTGCAGGTTTAATTAATGTAGAACTTCATGAGCCTGATGTAAAAGAAAGAGCTCTTTTAAATATATATGCAGGCGAGGGCGGTCGTTACGAAGCCAATGCCGTGGTATCGTCTAAACCTAGTCCGTTTTTTTCGCATAGTATTTTAGCCCACGTAAATACTACCCAATTGCGCATGGATAGAAATGAAGATGGTTTTATGGATAATCCCATTGGCAATCAATACAACTTAATGTATCGCTTTAAGGTTGATCCAAAAAAAGGATGGATTTTTCAGGGAGCCATTCAGGCCCTACAAGACAACAGAACTGGCGGGCAGTTGGCGTTTGAAAGAGACAATTTTAAAGACAATGATACTAGCCTGCCTTATGGCATTCAAAGTAATTCCAATAGACTATATGGTTTTGGAAAAGTAGGGTATGTTTTTCCGGCGAAAAAATACAAGAGCATCGGATTGCAATACAATTTTGTACACCAAAACAATGAGCAGGTATTTGGTATCACTAAATATTTTGCCAACATGAATAGCAATTACCTAAACCTTATTTATCAAAGTATTATTGGTAATACCAATCATAAATTTAGGACAGGGATTTCCTTTCAACAAGATCAGGTGCATGAAAAAATTTCGGCATTTAGAATAATGAATTCGGGCATTACTTCTATGGATGGTAGTCTGGTTCATTTTCAACGCAACGAAATGGTAAGTGGTGCCTTCTTTGAATACACCTATACGCATCTTACCAAATTTACTTTGGTAGGAGGCTTAAGAACAGATTACCATCATTACTTTGGCTGGATGCTTAGTCCGCGTATGCATGCGAGGTTTGCCCCTAACGAGAAATTTGTTTTACGAGCTTCAGCTGGTAGAGGGTGGCGAACAGCCAATGTATTGGCAGAAAATTCAAATGTATGGGTAAGCAATAGAACCATGCGCATTTGGCCACAGCATACTCAACTGAATAGCTGGCCTACTTATGGTTTTAGGCCAGAGTCGGCATGGAACATGGGCTTAAACCTTACCTATGATTTTAAGCTAAATTATAGAAGAGGTACTTTTAGTGCCGATTACTATTATACTTTCTTTGATAATAGGGTGCTAATAGATAGAGATTACAATGCTAGCTTAGCAGAGGTATATGCTACCAATTCTATTTCTAATAGCTTTCAAGTACAAGTAGATTACTCGCCTTTGCGCAGGTTAGATGTGAGGTTGGCTTATAGGTATTATAGGGTAGAAGCTGCTTATTACGAAGCTTGGCGTCAGGAAGTGCTTATTGCGCCGCATAGAGGATTTATCAATGTGGCTTACGAAACAAAGGGTAAATGGAGTTTTGATGCCACAGCCACTCTTACTGGCAGCAAACGTTTGCCATCGCCAGAAACTGCTAGCGTAATGCATGGTTGGGAGGCAAATTCTCCTGTTTTTATGTTGATAAATACCCAAGTCACCAAGTCGTTTAAAAAATCTTTGGATATATATCTAGGTTGTGAGAATATTTTCAACTTTAGGCAAACAAATGCCATTGTGGATGGTATGCGGGCCTTCGGCCCGCACTTTGATGCTGGACTCATTTGGGGGCCCGTATTTGGTAGGATGATTTATGGCGGACTGCGCTGGCGCATATAGCTTTAGGAGGCTGTCCAAAAAAAACTTGCTTTGATAAAAAATATGCTTATCCTTGCATATCAAATCTATTCAGTCAGGTTTTTTTTGGCAGCTTTTTTTGGGCTGTTTAACTGACAGAATAATCAAATTCTCAATATAAATATTCAGATCCATACATGATGATTGATGAAACAGGTGAAACGCCTGAAGTGAAAGCAAGTGAAGACGCCTCAACACCTAAGAAAAGAGGTAGAAAGCCAAAAGCAGTTAAAGAAACCGCTGATGAAGTTTCAGAAAATGTGAAACCAGCCAAGGAGAAACCTGCAGAAAAAGTAAAGGCAGAGGCAGTGCAAGTGAAAATTGAAATGGCTCAGCCACCTTCGGTAGAAAAGCAAAACACTTCTGAGTCGCCAACGGAATCGGTTCAAACCGAAACCCCCGAGAAAACAGACACCAGGCCCCCATTTGAAAGACGAGAAAACAAGTGGAAAGATAGAAACAACAGGCACAGAAATAACGATAATCGAAACAATGATAATCGCAATGGCGATAATCGTTCACAAGAAAATAGAAATCAAGAGCCACGCACAGAAAACAAACCTGAAGGCGCAGCACCAGAGCGTATAGAACGTGCCGAACGCCCCGAGAGACAAGAACGTAATTTCTACACCGAATTAGATGGCATTGTAGATGCAGAGGGTGTGTTAGAAATGATGCAGGATGGATATGGCTTTTTGCGTTCTTCTGATTACAACTATATGCCATCGCCCGATGATGTGTATGTAGCACCTTCGCAGGTGAAAAGTTTTGGACTAAAAACGGGTGATACCGTAGCAGGAACTGTGAGGCCTCCAAAGGAAGGCGAAAAGTATTTTGCTTTGGTTAAAGTAAATTCTATCAATGGAAGAATACCTTCTGAGGTGCGCGATAGGGTTGCATTTGAGCATTTAACACCGCTTTTCCCAGACGAGAAATTAAGGTTGGCTGATCGCTCAGATTCTTATTCAACGCGTATCATTGATTTGTTAGCTCCTATAGGCAAAGGACAACGTGGATTAATTGTAGCACAACCTAAAACAGGTAAAACGATCTTATTAAAAGACATTGCCAATGCCATTTCTAAAAATCACCCAGAAGTTTACTTGCTGATTCTATTAATAGACGAAAGGCCAGAAGAGGTAACCGATATGCAACGCAGTGTAAGGGCAGAAGTAGTAGCTTCTACTTTTGACGAGCCAGCAGAAAAGCATGTTAAACTTGCCAATATTGTGTTAGAAAAAGCCAAGCGTTTGGTAGAATGTGGCCATGATGTGGTGATATTAATGGATTCGATTACCCGCATGGCGCGTGCTTTTAATACGGCACAACCAGCTTCAGGTAAAATATTATCGGGTGGGGTAGATGCCAATGCACTACACAAGCCAAAGAGATTTTTTGGTGCAGCCAGAAAAATAGAAGGTGGAGGTTCATTAACCATTATTGCCACCGCCTTAACAGATACTGGCTCTAAAATGGACGATGTAATTTTTGAAGAATTTAAAGGTACGGGTAACATGGAGTTACAGCTAGACCGTAAATTGGCCAATAAGCGCATTTTCCCAGCCATTGATATTATCTCATCAAGTACAAGACGCGATGACTTATTGTTAGACAAGAGCACGCTTCAACGCGTTTGGGTACTTAGAAACCACTTGGCCGATATGAATACTGAGGAGGCCATGAATCTGATGCTTAAAAACATGAAAGGAACCCGTTCAAACGAAGAGTTCCTTGCCTCCATGAATGGTTAAAATAAATGAATTATTCTTTTACCAATACCAATAAAGGTATTTTGGTATGATAAGCCATCTTCTTCGATAGACTTCTATGAAATAGTCTGTCGAAGAAGTTTCGGTTATGCTTAGCCATTACTAACAAATCGGCTTTGTTATCTTCCACGTATTGATTGATGGTTTGAACCACATCTCCTTTTTCTAACTCGATATAATGGATGTTAGGGTAAGAGATTTTATCTTTATTCTTTTTAAAGAAGTTATTAGCCGCATTAAAATATCTGTCGGCATCAGATTTTACATGAATGACATCTAATCTGCAATCAAATAACTCTGCAAAAAATATGAGCCTCATCAAAGCTGGGAACTCTGGCTCATTGTAGTCGGTGGCATAAACTATTCTAGTATAATCTGTAAAGCTTAATTGTTTTGGGATCACCAATACCGGAACAGGTGATTTAGCCACAGTTGAGGCTGCATTGCTGCCCACCAGAATTTCTGCTACACCACTTGCACCCGTAGTACCCATGATAATTAAATCGGCCTCTTGTTGTTGAGCATAATCACATATCTCTTCCGAAACAAATCCATAGGTACTTTTAAAGATATAATCTACCCCTGAGTCTTTTAACAACGTTTGTTCAATCTCATTAAAAGCATCTGAGGTGGCAGACTCTATTTCATTTACAAAAACTTGGTAGGTTTCTGATGGCATGGTGGCATCTACCATAGCCACTTGGTTTACATGTAAAATATGCAAGCTTGCTTTGGTTTTTTTAGCTAATCCAATGGCATAAGCCAAGGCCTTTGTGGCGGGTTCAGAAAAATCTGTTGGAATAATAATCTTGCTTATCATAGTGTGGTGGTTTAATGAGCTAAACTTAAATTATATATTTTAATTTAATGTTAACCCTTTCTACTGTCAAATTTACAACCTGTGCGCCAAACCATTGATGAACAAATTCAGTATTTTGGATGATTCTTATCATAACTCTATCGATGGTTTAAAAAAAGGGTTTGGAAAATCTAAAGGGATTAACTTAATTAAACCCAATTTAAACGTAACTATGAGTAATTCAAAACAACAGCAAACATCCCTCTACACCTTAGCGGTGGTGTTTTTCTTTTGGGGCTTTGTGGCTGCCTCTAACGGGATTTTTATCCCATTTTGTAAAACCCATTTTCAACTATCGCAATATGAGTCGCAGTTAATAGACGCCTCCTTTTATGCGGCCTATTTCTTTGGATCTTTTTTCTTGTATTTGTTGTCTCAATACAACAAGCACGATGTACTCAACAAAATTGGATATAAGTCGGGAATTGTCTACGGATTGCTTGCCTCTGTAGTTGGCGCTGGCTTGTTGAGTGTGTTTTCTGGCATGGCTACGGTAACCTTTGGAATGATTTTAGGTGCATTTTTTATCATCGCCCTAGGCTTTTCATTACAGCAAACCTCTGCACAACCTTTTGTGGTGGCACTTGGGCCAATAGAAACTGGTACGCATCGTTTAAACTTTACAGGTGGTGTAAACTCATTGGGAACGCTGCTTGGGCCTATTGTAGTAAGTATTGTTTTGTTTGGTGCCATTGGCAGTGGACAAGAAGCTTCTCTTGGAAGTATTCAAACGCTTTATTTAATCCTTGCAGCCTTGTTTGGTGTGGTAGCAGTTTTCTTTTTTATGAACAAAAGCCTTCCTGTGGTAACCAGCGATGAGGCCATCGAGAATAGTGGAAAAGCAACCACAACGCTTGCCATTATTGCCATTCCTACTGCTGTATTATTGTTCTTAAATAATTTCTTACCGCCTGCCATCAGCAATAACTTTATTTATATCTGCTTGGTGGTTATAGTGGGTGTATTAATTTACACCTTAAACGCCTCAAAGAAAAGTGCAGAAGGATGGGGAGCCATGCATTATCCGCAATTGGTATTAGGGATGATTGGTATCTTTACATATGTAGGTGTGGAGGTAACCATCCAAAGTAATATGGGGGCCTTACTTAAATTACCTGAGTTTGGTGGATATGATGAGTCTTCTATCTCTAATTTTATTAGCTTGTATTGGGGTAGTTTAATGATTGGCCGTTGGACAGGCGCCATCTCGGCTTTTCAAATGAGTGCAAACACCCGCAAGATATTAACCTTTGTGGTGCCTTTTGTAGCCTTTGCCCTTATTTTAGGAATCAACCACTTAAGCGGAAATGCCATTGCAGATTTAATCCCTTATGCTATCTGTATTTTAATTGCAGTAATTGCCTTTTTTATTGGAAACGAAAGACCTGCTCAAACCTTATTATTGTTTGCAGCCATTGGTATAGCAGGCATGATCATTGGTTTAGCTACCACCGGAAATATCGCCTTATTTGCATTTATGAGTGGCGGATTGGCTTGCAGCATCATGTGGCCAAGTATTTTCTCATTGTCTATTTCTGGCTTAGGAAAATACACTTCTCAAGGAGCCTCTTTCTTAATTATGATGATTTTAGGTGGTGCGATTATTCCACCTATTCAAGGTAAAATTGCCGACGATATGGGCATTCATATTTCTTATTTTATTCCGGTGTTATGTTTTGCTTATTTGGCCTTCTTTGCGTTAAGAGCCAAGGCCATTTTAAAATCGCAAGGAATAGATGTAGATGAAGTGAAAGCGGCCGGAGGGCATTAATCCCAATACAACATCAATGATTAATTGATTGCAAAAAAAAGAGACAGAAAATAATCTGTCTCTTTTTTTTATGTCGGTTTGAACCAAATCTTTATTTCACAAAATCCTCCACACGATTTTCTTTGGTCCATAAAACTTTGTCGTTGTTTACATAAACCACTCGGTCTTTTTCATCTGGCTGTACAATTCTTTTCTTCATGGCAAACAGAATAAATACAGAGATTACTGGAACAAAAAAACCAATGCCTACCCAAGGCCAAAACTTGTATCCTTTGGTGGTGGCAAGGTAGCCAAGCACCGGAGGAAAAAATAGCTGCATGATAAGTAACTCAATCATTAAACTATAAAGGCAAAATTGGGTGGTTTTGTTTCTGGATTATTTCTTTATTTCAAAAGTGTTCATGAAGGCAGTGGTAAAATTACCTTTCTTAAAATCTTCATTTTGCATCAATTGCATGTGAAGTGGAATGGTAGTTTTTAAGCCTGGCCCTTCGATGATAAATTCTCCTAAAGCTCTTTCCATTTTAATGATGGCTTCTTCTCTGGTTTGAGCGGTCACAATCATTTTGGCAATCATACTATCATAATTGCTAGGAATGGTATATCCCGCATAGATATGTGTATCAACCCTTACTCCGTGGCCTCCAGGTTTGTGTAGATATTCTATTTTTCCTGGAGTAGGTCTAAAGTTATTATAAGGGTCTTCGGCATTGATACGTACTTCGATAGAATGGCGAGAAGGGAAATAATTTCTTCCACTGATAGGAACACCAGCAGCAATTAAAATTTGCTCCTTTACTAAGTCGAAGTTAATAACCTCTTCGGTTACCGGATGTTCTACCTGAATACGGGTATTCATTTCCATAAAGTAGAAGTTGCGGTGTTTGTCAACCAAAAACTCAATGGTTCCTAAACCTTCGTAGCCTATGGCAGAAGCACCAGCAATGGCCGCTGCACCCATTTTTTCGCGCAGTTCATCTGTCATAAATGGAGATGGACTTTCTTCAATCAGTTTCTGATGACGGCGTTGGATAGAGCAGTCTCTTTCTGAAAGGTGACATACTTTACCATATTGGTCTCCAGCAAGCTGAATTTCGATATGTCTAGGCTCTTCTACATATTTTTCCATGTAGATACCGTCGTTACCAAAAGCAGCTGCGGCTTCTTGTCTTGCACTATCCCAATGTTTTTCAAATTCTTCTTCAGCCCATATAATACGCATCCCACGGCCACCACCACCAGCAGTAGCTTTAATGATAACAGGGTAGCCAATTTCTTTGGCAATGGTTTTACCTTCCTCTGCATCTCTTAACAAGCCTTCGGAGCCAGGTATAACAGGCACACCTGCTAACTTCATGGTAGCTTTGGCACTGGCCTTGTCTCCCATAGAATTAATCATCTCTGGGCTAGCACCAATAAATTTAATACCATGGTCGCGGCAAACTTGCGAGAACTTAGCGTTTTCGGATAAGAAACCGTACCCAGGATGGATAGCATCGGCATTGGTAATTTCAGCCGCGGCAATAATATTGGCAATATTAAGATAAGATTGAGCCGAAGGAGGAGGCCCAATGCAAACTGCTTCATCTGCAAACCTCACATGCAAGCTGTCTCTATCTGCTGTTGAATAAACAGCAACCGTTTTGATGCCCATTTCTTTCGCAGTTCTAATAACCCTTAGGGCAATCTCACCACGGTTGGCAATCAAGATTTTTTTAAACATAAATTTTGTTTGTTAAAAAATTAACAATCTAAAGCCTAAAGCTTTTTTTACATAGGTTCAACCAAAAACAATGGTTGGTCGTACTCCACTGGAGATGAGTTTTCAACTAAAATCTTTACGATACGTCCTGAAACCTCTGATTCAATTTCGTTGAACAACTTCATAGCCTCAACGATGCAAAGCACTTGGCCTGGCTTTATTTCATCTCCTACTTGAACAAAAGCTGCCTTATCTGGTGATGGCGACTTATAGTAAGTACCAATCATGGGCGATTTAATGGTGATAAAGTTGCCATTAGGCGTTTCTGTTTTCGAGGCATGAGACTCTACTCTTTCAGTAGCTACAGGCGATGGAGCAGGTGTAGCTGGAATATGAGAAACCATTGGAGCAACCTGCGCAACAGCTGGAGCTTGCTGCACGATCATGGTTTTTTCTTCTGTTTTTCTGATAGAGATTTTAAAGTCTCCACGTTCTACATCTACTTCCGATACACCGGCTTCTGATACTAGCTTAATAAGCTCTTTTATTTCTTTTAATTCCATAATTCAAGGATTAGAGAAATCAAATATATTAAAAAAATGATTTGAAAAAGTGAAAGTAAGATAATTCCTTACTTAGGGTCGTATGCCCATTTTAAATAAACTGCCCCCCAGGTAAAACCTCCTCCAAATGCAGCCAATACAATATTGTCTCCTTTCTTCAGGCGGCTTTCCCATTCCCATAAACATAATGGTAAGGTACCATTGGTAGTATTTCCAAACCTATCAATGTTAATCATTACCTTTTCTCGGGTTAAACCCATTCTTTCTGCTGTGGCATCGATGATTCTTAAATTAGCTTGATGAGGCACTAGCCAAGCAACATCATCTGCTGTTAAGTTGTTTCTCTCCATAATCTGGGCAGAAACATCAGCCATATTGGTTACCGCAAACTTAAATACGGTTTTTCCATCTTGGTAAACAAAATGCTCTCTGTCATCAATTGTTTGGTGCGTAGGTGGTTTTAAAGAGCCACCAGCCTTTTGATGAAGGAAGTGTCTTCCAGAACCATCAATTTTTAATACGGCATCAATAATGCCCATGCCTTCTTCATTGGGCTCTAATAACACAGCACCACATCCATCTCCAAAAATGATACAAGTATTTCTATCTGTGTAATCAATAATAGAAGACATTTTATCTGCACCCACCACCACCACTTTTTTGTATTTGCCGCTTTCAATAAATTTAGAAGCAGTTTCTAGCGAAAAAAGGAAGCCAGAACAAGCTGCAGCTAAATCATAACCAAAAGCATTTTTAGCGCCAATTTTGTCGGCTAAAATGCAGGCAGACGAAGGAAATACCATGTCTGGGGTTACTGTGGCAAAAATGATTAAATCTATTTCTTCTGCTCCAATGCCTCTTTTTTTCAATAATCCATTTACCGCTTCTACAGCCATATCAGATGTGGCCAAACCTTCGCCTTTAAGGATATGCCTTTCTTTGATACCAGTTCTGGTAGTAATCCACTCATCTGTTGTATCTACTAGTAACTCGAGGTCTTTGTTAGTTAGCAAGTCTGGTGGAACATAGCCATGAATAGCTGTGATGGCGGCAGTAATTTTTGTCATTATTGTGAAGGGGGAACTATATTTTGAAATGCATCATGAATGATAGAAACTAATTTAGATTCTATTACATCATGCGCGCTAATGATCATGTTTTTAAAGGCTTTTTTATTAGAAATGCCATGTCCAATAATTACAGGGGCATTCACACCCAAAATAGGTGTGCCACCAAAGTTCTCGTAATTAAATCGCTCTAGGTATTCGTCTTGAATGCCACGTTTATGTAGCACAAAATACATCGACTCAAGGGCCTTTAACACCACATTTCCAGTAAAGCCTTCGCACACAATGATGTCTACCTTATCTGAGATAATGTCTCTTCCCTCTACATTTCCAATAAAATGAAACTGTGAAGTATCTTCCATGATATTATGAGCCGAAACCGTAACTAGGTTACCTTTTTCTTTTTCTTCACCTATGCTCAATAAACCAACCTTTGGGTCTGGATTTTTGTATACATGTTTTAAAAGCAAAGAGCCCAAAACGCCAAATTGATACAAGACATCGGGTTTGCAATCTGCATTGGCACCCACATCAAGAATTAATCCAATGCCTCCATTAGCCTTAGGAACCATTGCAGTGATACAAGGCCTGATAACGCCTTCGATTGGTTTTACAGAAAACATCGCACCAACCAACATGGCTCCAGTATTACCGGCGCTTACAAAAGCATCAATCTTTTTATGCGCCAATAATCCAAATCCCACAGAAATACTTGAATCTTTCTTTTGTGAAATTGCCTTGGTTGGGTGTTCACCCATTCCAATCACCTCTGTGGTATGCACAAAATCAAAGTCTGCTGCGTTACCTCCCAATGCATTTAGTTGCATCAAGGCATTTTCCTTGTCTCCAATTAATATGATTCGAGCTTTAGACCCTAGTTCTTTGTGAGCCAAAATTGCACCAGCAATAGCCTCTTTGGGGGCGTAATCGCCTCCCATAATATCAAATCCTATCTTCATTAGCAGGTTAATACTGTCCTAGTTAACTAGGAATTAAATATCTTTCTGCATCTCTGGGAAAGCTAATTTTCCCTTGTAATATCCATTTGGAGTAACACGATGACGTAAATGAACCTCTCCAGAAGTTGGATCTGTAGTAACGGTTGGATTTACACCTTTGTAGTGTGTTCTGCGCTTATCTCTTCTAGTGTTAGAGATTTTTCGTTTTGGATTAGGCATGGTATATATTCTCCTTTTTTAATTTAATAAATCTTTCAACTTATTCCATCTAGGGTCGGCCGACTGCTCGTCTTCACCTTTGCTGGATTCATTTTCTTTTTCGTCTGATTGCGCTAAAAGTTTTAATACAGCTGCATTACAACTTTTAGGATTGGGAAGGTCTCCGCAACTTTTTCTTTGCGGAACCGCCAATAGTAAGCTCTCATACAAATATTGTCTGAGGTCAAACTCAATCTCTGTTCTGGCGATGTAGATAATTTCTGCATCGTCAAAATTATTTGCTTCACTTAACTTCATCAACAACTCAAAATCTTCTGATATTGGGAGGTCAATGTCATCTGCACAAGTATCGCAAGTTGAAGAAACAAAACCCTCGAAATGAAACTTTAAATCGTATAAATTCTCAGTCTTTTCTAGGTTTAAGCTTACGTCTACCTTAGCATTTTTGATTGGGGAGTATTCAAATTCTGCTAAAAAAATATCGTCTAATACAAAATTGTATTCATTGGGCCCCATTCGGAGTTTATTGAATTCAATTGTATATTCCTTCTTCCGCATTCCTGTGTATAGTAGCCGGCAAAGATAAGGGCTAATAAATAACTTCTGAAAGTTTTTTACTTTTTAAACCAATAAAATAGGCTTAATCCTCTGAAAAATAGATTTATATAAGATTAAAAGTCGATTCTAAATTTCTCTCTCCTAAATTGGGTCATTGGCAAAGGATTTTCGTTGATTTCCTCAAAGTGATTGCGCCTCGCCCAAATATCTATGGCCATAAACAAAGCATTGCGCATGCTTTGCGCATCGGCTTCATTCTTTCCTGCAATCGCATAGGCCGTCCCATGGTCGGGGGAGGTACGCACAAATGGCAATCCTGCGGTATAATTAACGCCGTCCTTAAAAGCCATAAATTTAAACGGAATTAAACCTTGGTCGTGGTACATGGCTAAAATGCCATCAAATTGTTTGTATTGGTTTGATCCAAAAAAACCATCGGCAGGGTAGGGGCCATACACAGAAATGTTTCTTTCATTCCGCGCTCTGTCTACCGCTGGAATGATCATATCTTTTTCTTCTGCCCCTAGTAAGCCATTTTCTCCGGCATGAGGGTTTAGCCCCAACACCGCAATCTTTGGCTTTACAATCCCAAAATCTTGTTTTAAACTTTGGTTCAACAAACTAATTTTTTCGATAATCAAAGAAGCACTTAGCTTGGCCGATACATCTTTTAAAGGTAAATGACCTGTCACAAGTGCCACCCGTAAAGTGTCGGAGGTTAAAACCATTAAGTGCTCGCTACCTGCTTGTTGGGCCAAATATTCGGTATGACCCGTAAATGGAAGCGCTGGATTGTTAACATTGTGCTTATTTAATGGCGCTGTTACAATGGCTTGTATTTTACCCTCCACCGCATCTCTGGTAGCCGCTTCAAGTGATTTAAAGGCATACTTGCCCGCAACCTCGGTTACTTCTCCTGGTTTTATTTCTACTTCTTCTTCCCAACAGGCCAATAAATTGGCTCTTTTGGTATGAATTTGATCCAAAGATTTGATAATGTTTAGCTGAAAATCATTTTGATTCATCGCCTTTCTCCAATAGGATATCACCTTTGGAGAGGCGTAAACAACCGGTATACAATAATCTAAAATTCTATTGTCTTGAATGGCTTTGATTACCACCTCCACCGCAATGCTATTTATATCACCGATGGTAATTCCAACTACAGGTAATTTACTCATAATTGCTTTATTATACTTACTATATTACTTCTTTTTGTCAGCCAATTGTTTGGCCCATTCTAAGATAAATCTTACCCCAACGCCTGTTCCTCCTTTGGTTTTATAGGCGTCCGAACTATTAATAAAGGCTGGGCCAGCAATGTCAAAATGCATCCATGGGTAATCCACAAATTTCTCAAGAAATTTTCCGGCAGTAATGGCTCCTGCCACTGGTCCGCCAATATTTTTCATGTCGGCAATGTCGCTTTTAATTAATGCCGCATAGTCTTCCCAAAACGGAAATTCTACCAATCTTTCGTGGCTTAGCTCGCCTGCAGTTTTTAAGGTGGCTTTTTCTTCTTCTGATGCTGTGCCCATGCAAACTATGCCGTAAGCCCCAATGGCTGCTGCTGCTGCGCCTGTGAGTGTGGCAAAGTCTAGTACCATTTCTGGTTTGTATTTTTTGGCATAGGCCAAGGCGTCTGCCAAAATCATCCGACCTTCTGCATCGGTATTTAACACTTCCACAGTTTGCCCGTCGTACATATGAATAACGTCTCCAGGAGTGTAAGCAACCTCTCCAGGTCTGTTGTCTGTGGCCGGAATTAAGGCTATCACATGCAATGGTAAACCGCTTTTTGCAATGGCAAAAATACCAGCAGCCACTGCCGCAGCTCCAGCCATATCACATTTCATGGTGTCCATGCTGGCGGTGGGCTTTAAGCTTAATCCGCCTGTATCATACACCACTCCTTTGCCAACCAAAATAAGTGGCTTCTTATTTTTTGCTTTGGCTGGTTTATATTCTAAAATGGTAAAGGTGGGTGGCGTTTTACTTCCCTTGTTTACAGCCAACAATCCGCCCATTTTAAGCGCTTCTATTTGTTTTTTATTTAATACCTCGCAAGATACACCTGCCTGTTTTGCTTCGGCTTTTATTTGCTTGGCAAATTCCACTGCATCTAAATGAGAAACGGGCTCATTTACCCAAGTTCTGGCCCTTAATACCTCTTCTACCGCAATGGCTGTAAGGTTAAGTTCTGCTTTTTTATTTTTTTCGGTTCGAACCGAAACCGACGAAAGTGTATGAGGTTTCTTTTCTGATTTGTACTTTAAGAATTGATAGTTTGCCAAGGCTGCACCTTCTGCAATATAAATGCCAGCATCCGTATTAGTATCATGATTGCCAATCCAAACCTCTTTGTATTGATGGGTATTGATGAGTTGTGCAATTTTAGCGCCTAATCCACGGTATTTTTCTCTTTTGGCACCCTCAGATTTGTTTTCAAAATCATCTATTTGCTGCAAGCACACAAGGTAGTTTAGTCTATTGATGACAATAAACTTCTCGTCTTGTTGAAGCTTTTTTTCTGCATAAGCCATTTCCTCTTTACTAAGGGGCAAGGTTGAAAGCTTATCTGCTTTTGTAAATAAATAAACTGCCGATTGATTGCTTTTGGCTTTTTCTGAATAAACGAATGTAGTCATGAATGTTTGCATTAAGATTTTGCTTTTGTTTTAGGTTTAGCAGGGGCGGCCTTCTTTTCTTCTGGCTTTGTGGCTTCAATCTTACAAGATTTACAAGCCTCGTAGCCACTTTTCTTCGCTTCGGCTAAGGTCATGCCTTTTTTACCTGTTTTTGCCAAACTGCAGTTTTTTGCATGATACTTTTTTCCGTTATCTGTTACATAAACAGTTTGCGCCGAAACGTGATGAAGGTTGGCTGCTAAAAGGAAAAATAAAAACACCAATTGTTTTACATAAGTTTTCATATTATTTCATTCAATTTGCGGTAAAGGTAAATGCTATTTGATTATTTAGTTTTATTTGCCCTCACAAATTATGCACACAACAGTAAAAGCAAAAAAGTTTTTGGGTCAACACTTTTTAAACGACCAGCAAATTGCAGCAGATATTGTGCAATCGCTATTTACCTTATATCCCAATGGCAAAGTGCTAGAAGTGGGGCCAGGCATGGGTGTGCTTACTAAGTATCTTTTACAAAATTCTGTATTAGAAACTTGGGCCGCCGAAATAGACAGCGAATCGGTGAGCTACCTTTGTGCGCATTATCCTGCTTTATCAGAAAGATTGTTGCAAGAAAGTTTTTTAGACATTGATTTAAGCAGTAAGTTTCCTGAGAGTGTGGCCGTTATTGGCAATTTTCCCTACAATATTTCTTCCCAAATAGTATTTCATATCATCGACCACCGAGATAAAGTGCCAGTGATGGTGGGCATGTTTCAGAAAGAGGTGGCAGAGCGATTGGCTGCTGGACATGGCGGGAAAGATTACGGAATCCTGAGCGTATTGGTTCAAGCCTACTATAAAATTGAGTATTTGTTTACCGTACATGAACATGTTTTTACTCCACCCCCCAAAGTTAAATCGGGTGTCATCAGCATGCAAAGACTCAACAGAGCTTTGCCTTGTGATGAGGTGTTGTTTAAGAAAGTGGTAAAACTGGCCTTTAATCAAAGACGCAAAAAATTGCGCAATGCCATTTCTTCTTTTGGCCTTACAGATGCCGATTTAGGTTCTTTTGCAAGCCAACGAGCAGAAGAACTCTCGGTGGATAATTTTGTTACTTTAACCAATTTGATAGCAGCATTTAACCATGGAAAAAATTCAGGTAGATAATGCTTTTGTAAAGCAGTTTAAACTTTTATTACAAGAAGATAAACTCAAAGAAGTTGGGCAGCAACTCGAGTTGATGTATGCCCAAGACATTGCTTTGTTGATTGGTAGATTGCCTATTGAAGATTCTCGGGAAACCTTAAATTTATTGAGCAAAGACAAGGTAATTAAAGTGTTGGTGGAGATGGAAGAAGATGATAGGGCGCAATTTTTATCGGCCTACACCCCCTTCGAAATTGCCAATCATTTTATTGAGCATATGGACAGTGATGATGCTGCCTACCTGCTCAATCATTTACCCAACAAAATAAAAGAAGATGTCATAGGGCAACTTCAAGACATTGAATATGCCAGCAAACTATTAAGCTTAACCAATTACGAAGAGTATACGGCTGGTAGTTTAATGGCCTTAGAATTGGTTAAGGTAAATATCAATCAAACGATTGCAGCTTGTATCGAGGAGATTAGGCGACAAGACGAGAATGTAGATAATATATATGTAGTATATGTGGTAGATGACTTCGAAAGACTCATGGGAATCATTACCCTGAAAAACCTGCTTTTGGCTCAACCCGACCTAAAAGTTTCTGAAGTATATAACACCGAGGTAATTGCGGTATCTACTTCTGCCGATGTAGAAGAAGTGGCCAACATCACCAAAAAGTATGATTTGGTGGTGTTACCCGTGGTAGATGTTTTGGGTAGACTTGCTGGGCGTATAACGGTAGACGATGTAGTAGACGTCATTAAAGAAGAGGCAGACGAGGATTATCAATTGATGTCTGGTATTACCTCGGATGTGGCACCCACCGATTCTGTATTTGATTTATCAAAAGCTCGCTTGCCTTGGCTTTTAATTGGTTTGGTGGGCGGGATTGCCAGTTCTAGGTTTTTAGGGATTTACGAAACCGAAATTCAAATTCACCCCGAAATGGCCTTCTTTATTCCACTCATCGCCGCTATGGGTGGTAATGTGGGCGTTCAATCTTCTGCGATTGTGGTGCAAGGCTTGGCCAATGATACCTTGGGTACTAAAAATATCGGTCAGAAAATTTTAAAAGAATTAAGGTTGGCTTTGTTTAACGGCTTTATCTGCGCTGCCTTAATTTTAGCCTATAATTTATTTTTTAACGACTCATTAGAATTAGCGCTTACAGTTTCCATTGCCCTTATCACGGTTATCATCTTTGCCTCTGTATTTGGAACCTTTATTCCCATGTTCTTAAATAAGGTAAACATAGACCCCGCCATAGCCACAGGTCCTTTTATTACTACCAGCAACGACCTTTTGGGCATTG
Organism: uncultured Chitinophaga sp.; assembly: GCA_964443415.1. GTDB lineage: Bacteria > Bacteroidota > Bacteroidia > UKL13-3 > UKL13-3 > B1. Next base: position 40,565 of record CAYUDC010000011.1, read on the forward strand.
TCATTTACTTTTCGATAGGTAGATTATTGTACCAAACTTTTTAAGGATGCAACCTTTTGTAAAATTCTGTTTACTATTCTTATGAAAGCAAAAAACGACCTTTTATCAAAAAAGTATAGTATTCTCATCACCGATGACATGCATGCTTTATTTATGGAAGGAGTAGCCGAGGCTGGTCACACAGTAGTTTATAAACCAGGTGCCACAAGGGAAGAGATTGCCGGCCTTCTCCCAAGTGCAGATGCCTGGGTGTTAAGAACAGGTGTAGAGGCCGATGCTGATTTGCTTTCGAAAGGGCGGTCTTTGAAATGGATAGGCAGGGCAGGAGCTGGATTAGATAATATCAATCTGGCCGAAGCCAATAAAATGGGAATTGTTTGCGAAAATGCGGGTGAGGCAAATGCTGATGCAGTAGGAGAGCATACCTTGGGTATGTTACTCATGTTGCTTCATCATCTGAGCCGCGCGCATGCCGAAGTAAAACAAAAGTTGTGGAGGCGAGAAGCCAATCGAGGGGTAGAACTAAAAGGCAAAACAGTTGGAATTATTGGATACGGTAATACAGGGAAAGCCGTAGCCGAAAAGCTCAAAGGTTTTGGTGTAAACATTTTAGTATATGATAAATATCTAAAAGGTTTTGGTTCGACCCAAATCGTTGAAACAAGTTTAGAAACCATTCAGAAAGAAGCACATGTGATAAGCTTTCATGTTCCTTTGACCAAAGAAACTGAAGGATATTTTAACAGCAGATTTCTGGCCAACTGCCAACATCCCATCTATTTGCTTAACCTTAGCAGAGGAAAGGTAGTCAATCACCAAGATTTAATCTTGGGTTTGCAAGAAGAAAAAGTGCTAGGGGCTGCCTTAGATGTATTAGAAAACGAAAAGATTGCCAAGCTTGCCGGCGAGCAATTGGACAGATTTAATGCCTTAGTGGAACACCCAAACGTCATCCTCACCCCTCATATTGGGGGGTGGACGAAGGAGAGTTATGTTAAAATTTCACGAGTGTTATTAGATAAGTTCCTGTTTTTTAGTAGTAATATGAATAAATGATGAAGGTATGGTAAAGAGAATAGTTGTTATTTACAATTTAACTCATTTATTTTACCGCTCTTAAAAAAAAGTTTGAACTTGTAAATGCTATGTCAATGAAGAAAATATATACACTTTTATTTTGCATGCTGGTTCTGCAACTGGGCGTGTATGCTCAGTCTGGTTTAGGAACAATTCGTGGTACCGTTAAGGATGCCAAGACCAAGAAGCCTCTGGATATTGTAAATATCACTGTGAAGCTGAATGGGGTGGCCAAGGGTTCTGCCCTTACGGATGACGACGGGTCTTTTGTGATTAAGACCTTGCAACCAGGTGAGTACACCTTATTTGCGCAGTTGGTTGGATACAAAACTGTTATCAAAGAGCGTATCCAATTAGCCGCCGAGGAAGACCGTTTCGTAAATTTTACCATGGAATCTTCTACCGAATTAAATGAGGTGGTGATTTCAGATTACAAAAAACCTAAGATTGACCCAGGAGGGATTAAAGGAGACAACATCAGCGGTAAAGCGCTATTAAGCAGCGGTACCCGCTCCTTAGAGCGATTGGCTGGTAATACCTTAGGGGTAGAATCTAGAACAGGTGGTACACCTATCTTCCGTGGTGCCCGCGCAGAAGGTACTGCCTATTATATAGATGGTGTGCGTGTACAAGGTGGTGCTCGCGATATTCCTGCCAACGCCATTGATAATATCCAAGTAATCACAGGTGGTACACCAGCCCAATATGGTGACTTTGTGGGTGGTGCCATTAGTATTACCACCAAAGCGCCTTCAAAGAATTTCTTAAGGGCTTTTGAAGTTACCTCGGCTTCGCCTTTTACCAATACATTAGATAATACCCAATTTAATAACTTCCAAACCGTATTGTCTGGTCCTTTGAAGTTAATTAACAAAGGCCGCGGCGATGAAGAACGCGTATTGTTAGGCTTCTTAATTTCTGCTAGTGCCACTTATGCTAAGCAAATTGCTGTAGTAGATTTATATGAGGTAAAGCCTGATAAGCTTAGAGAAATTGAACAAACACCTTTGGTGCCAGGTGCTAGCGGAACCTTATTCCCAGCAGCGGAGTTCTTAACTGCCAACGATTTTCAGAAGATTTCTAACCGCCCCAATGTGTATGGTTTCTCAACCGACGTAAATGGTAACTTTAACTTTCAACCTACCAAGAACTTTAATGTTCGTTTAGGTTATTATGGTAACTATAACCAAGGTCTCAACTGGAATACCTTCCATTATTTGTTAAATTCGGGCAATAACTCTTTCTCTAGAGGATATACTGTAAGAACTTATTTACAGTTTACCCAAACTTTTAGAAACGACGATAAAAAAGATAAAGACGATAAAAAGCCTGCATCTAATATTTCTAACGCCTACTATTCGGTACGTCTATCTTATGAAAGAGGTTATGGCGAGACCATGGATCAAACCCATATGGATGATATCTTTAATTATGGTTATGTGGGTAAATTCACTTCTTACCAAGCACCAGTTTACCAAAGGGTAATTAAGGGTATCAACGAGAGACCAGATTCATTCTTGGTAAATGGTAATTATATTTATTTAGCAGATTATCAACGTCAAATTGGATATACGGATACTGCTTATACCTTTGAGCAAGCTGATATTAATAGGGTTCGTGGTAACTACACCCGTTCAGTTTATGATTATTTTGGCGCCAATAACATTAGAAACTTAGGTACCCTTCGTCAAGTGGGTGGTTTAATTAATGGTGATAACCCAAATGGAATTTACTCTAACATGTGGGGTAACGTAGGCGCTCAACAAGCTGGATACGGTAAGAGCATGGCCGAAACCTTTAACATCTACATTCAAAGTGAGTTCACTGTGGCTCCAAAAAACAATCCAAAAGCAAAGCATGATATTCAAGTTGGTTTAAACTTCGAACAACAGTTTAGAAGAAACTATTCGTTAGGTGCCACTGGTTTATGGAGCTTAATGCGTTTATATGCCAATAGACAATTTGCAGGCTTAGATTCAAACAAGGCTACCTTGAAATTTGATGAGAATGGCGTATTTAACGATACAGTTAACTTAGGTAGAAAAATTGTTTGGGCAGACCAAACCAATTTTGATAGAAACTTAAGAAACAAATTAATTGCCATGGGTGGTGTAGATGCCTTTGGCAACCCAATTGATTCAAACTCTTTCTTAGATGTTAACTCTTATGCACCTTCTGTATATTCATTAGATATGTTTAATGCAGATGAGTTGTTAAACAACGGTAACTCGGTGGTGGGTTACAATGGTTATGACCACTTAGGAAATGTAGTAAGAGGTAGAAGAGTAAGTATCGATGATTTCTTAAATGACAGAGAGCGCAGATTATTACCAGCTTACCAGCCAGTTTATTTTGCAGCTTGGATTCAGGATAAATTTGTATTCAAAGATTTGATCATGCGTGTTGGTTTCCGTCTAGAGCGTTTTGATGCTAACCAACCGGTATTAAAAGATCCATATTCTACTGTGCCTATTTACACTGCTGGTGAAGTGAGAAAGTCTGCTGATGCTAACATTAGCGCACTTGCTGGACAAATCCCAGGAAACGTAGATGATAACTTCACTGTATATGTAGACCGTGATCCTGATCAGCAAGCTTCTGGCTTAAACAATGCCAAATTAATGGGTTACCGTGATGGCAACCGTTGGTTCGACAGAAATGGTAACCCAATTACCGACCCACAACAAATTGCGCGTGATGGTGGAACCAATAGAAATATTCCTTTATTGCTTGACCCAAATAACCCTAATACACCTACCAGTAAGTCGTTTACCGATTATACCCCAGATGTATTATTGTTACCTCGTATTTGGTTCTCGTTCCCAATTTCTAATACTTCTCAGTTCTTTGGTACTTATGATATCTTGGCTCAACGCCCTATAAACAATATTGGACAAATTGACGACTACTACTTTTTATTAAACAGACAAAGTGGTGGCCCAATTGCTAACCCAGATTTGAGAATGGTTCAAGTAACCGACTACGAAATTGGTTTCCGTCAGCAGATTGGAGACGATGCTGCCTTGGGTATCATTGCCTCTTATCGTGAGTACAGAAACTATGTTCAACAATTCAGATACGTTCAAGCTTGGCCAATTGACTATACCACTTTTGGAAACTTAGACTTTGCTACTGTAAAAAGTATTGGTATCGACTATAGCATTACAGACATTGGTAACATCACTTTAAGTGC
>CAYUDC010000012.1:0-3309 GCA_964443415.1 uncultured Chitinophaga sp.
GATAACAAAGGCCCTTATTGGGATCAAAAAAGCAGTCCAAATAACTTTGATGCCTCCCCACACAAATTTGTTAAAAACTGGGATACACCCATCCTAGTTATTCATAACGAAAAAGATTATAGAGTGCCTATTACCCAAGGGATGGAAGCATTTACCGCCGCACAAGTAAAAGGCATTAAGAGCAGGTTCCTTTACTTCCCAGATGAAAACCATTGGGTAGTAAAGCCACAAAATAGCATACTTTGGCAAAGGGTTTTCTTTGATTGGTTGACCCAAACCTTAAAATAATTATTTAAACGCCCTTGGTTAATTTTTGATCGAGGGTGTTTAAGCCAACATTATAGGCATAAACGGATGCTGGCACAAAGTGCAACTTAATACCTTTATAATCTCTTTGCCCTTCGGTATCTATAGTGGTTACTAAAGCAGAATGAAGAGCATTGTTTTCACAAAAATACAATAAGCTTTTAAGCGCTCTTGGATCTTCAAAATAACGGTTCGACCATTTGATTTCAAGAGCCCATAAGGGTTTTAGTTTTTTTTCATCTAAAGCAATCATATCCACTTCGCCGTTATTCCACCTGGCATAAAATGGGGTAAACCAATCTCTATGCATCCATTGCGCATAAATGGCAGTTTCAACCATGCTTCCAATGGCATCATCAGTGCCTTGCATGGGCGAAAACAAGGCACTTCTAAGACTAGGGTTGGTAAGGTAAATTTTATAAAAGTTAGCACGCTTAAACTTTTTGGCAGTGTCGTCTACACGCATCACAATTTTAATAAGAAAGGCTGCTTCAAGATAATCGAGGTATTTCTTAAGTAAATACTTTTCTACCCCAGATGCTTTGCTCAACGTATCCAATGAAACTTCATTTCCACTATAGTAAGCCAAGGTGGTAAATAAAGAATTTAACTCTTGAACATCCTGAATACCATAAAGGCTAGGAAGATCTCTTAACAGTACCTTATCCACTATATCACTTCTAATATAACGGCCAGGATTAGCTCTAATGGATTCAGAAAAAATCACCTCTGGGTATCCACCAAAATTAATGTAATCTATAAAATGTTGGTTAAGCGCCTTAATGTTAATGGTACTATAAAATTCATTTTGAGTACCATTCCATTCAAGGGTACTTGGCACCATCAATCCATCCAAACCTTTAAGAGCTATATACTCATTAAATGTTAAAGGAGGTAACATAAAATCTGTAAATCTACCTGCTCCGCTTTCTCTGCTTGCCACTTTAAGAGCGGCAGCAGCAGACCCAGAAACAATAAACTTAGTTTTTGGATAACTATCTACCAATACTTTTAAATGTACCTCCCAATCCTTTAAATATTGTATTTCATCAAAAAAAACATACCAATCTTTCGCATCTAAAGAAGCGCTTGCCTTGCGTGCAAAAGAAAATAATTGCTCTAAATGAAGATGATTGTAAATTGGGTTTTCGATATTAATAAAACAGATTTTTTTTGCAGGTACCCCTTGCTCTAATAAATGATGAATAGCGTGATACATCATCACGGTTTTACCCACACGTCTTGGCCCCATCAAAACAACCGCACGCTTTACCTCTAATGAAGTAACCAATGGACTAAAGATTTTAAAATACAACCTTCTAGGTAGCTGCTGATATTCATCTTCTATTTTTTGAGTAGACCACCATGGATTTTCGAACAACAACCTATCAAAAATATATTGTTCAGAAATTGGATTTAAGTACTTCTTAATTGCCATATACAATACAAATATACAAAATAAACAAAATCAATTTTACTTATTTTAAAAAAATAATTCAAATAAGAAAAAAAATACCTTTTTTATTTCTTATTTCGACCCCTCAATTGCGCAACCAAATAATTGCATATATTTGCAATCATATAGTTGCATATAAATATCCATGGAAAGTCGCAGAGATATCTTTCAGGCCATTGCCGACCCTACTCGCAGGGCAATTATTTTGTTATTAGCAGCCGGTGCCTTAACGCCCAATGCCATCGCATCAAACTTTGATTGCAGCCGTCAGGCAATCTCAAAGCACCTACAAATCTTACAAGCCTGTGAGTTGGTTCAACCCGAAACCAAAGGAAGAGAAATAAGCTACCACCTAAATGCCCAAAAAATGAAAGAACTAGAACAATGGCTAACTCAATTTAAAGCCATATTTGAAAAGAAGTTTAACCAACTGGATGATTTATTAAAAACCTTAAAAAAATAACCAATGAAAAATTCACTCCTATTTAACTTTGAAGTTGACAAGGCAAACAAGCAAATCAAAATTCAGAGAAATTTTCAAGCTCCCAAAGATTTGGTATGGGCGGCATGGACCGAAGCCGATTTACTCGACCAATGGTGGGCTCCTAAACCCTATGAGGCCAAAACCATATCATTAGATTTTAAAGAAGGTGGCAGGTGGTTTTATTATATGCTCAGTCCGGCCGGAGAAAAGCACTACTGCTTATTCGACTATGAAACCATTAGCCATGAAAACTACTTTACTGGGCTGGATTCTTTTTGCAATGAAAAAGGGGAAGCCAATGATACTAAACCTAGGGTTCATTGGAATAATACTTTTACCTCCACAGGTAATGCTACCCTCGTGGAAGTTTTGCTAAGCTTTAAACAGCTAGAAGATTTAGAAGGCATCATAGAGATGGGTTTTAAAGAAGGATTTACCATGGGCTTAGAAAACTTAGATCAATACATTGCTGCACAATTTTATTTAAGAAAACAAAAGAAGCCCAACCAACAAGCACGCGTATCTACTTACTTAAACTTTGATGGAAAAACCGAAGAGGCTTTTTTGTTTTACAAGTCGGTTTTTAAAACAGAATTTGTAGGCGGCATTCAAAAGTTTGGCGAAATTCCTCCCAACCCAGACCAACCTGCCATGCCAGAGGAAATTAAAAGAATGGTTTTACATGTAGAGCTTCCCTTGTTAGGGGGCCATACTTTAATGGGCACCGATGCACCTAAAGAAATGGGATTTACCTTAACAAGTGGAAACAATATGCATATTAACCTAGAACCAGATTCGAGAGCCGAGGCCGATAGACTCTTTGAAGCTTTAGCAGAAAATGGTACCATTGATATGCCCATGCAGGATATGTTTTTTGGAGCCTATTATGGTGCACTAAAAGACAAATATGGTATCAACTGGATGATTACTTTTCAAAACAAATAAATTTAATACAAATGCAAAACGTACAAATTACCATTGAAGCCTTAGTAAAGGCCAATGTAGAAAAGGCATGGGATTGCTATATGCAACCACAACATATTACCCAATGGAACTTTGCCGA
>CAYUDC010000012.1:3409-6258 GCA_964443415.1 uncultured Chitinophaga sp.
GCCGATTGAACATCATATAAATGTTTAAAGCAACCTTTGTCTACCTGAAACGTATCCGCCAATAATGAACCGCTAGGAAAGTGAATAATGGTAGCAGGATCTATTTTCTCTCCTTGAAACCTTACTTCAAAATGCAAATGAGGCCCAGTAGATCTTCCTGTTGAGCCTGCCAGTCCGATGATATTACCACCTTTAACAGGTTGCCCTGGGTAACATAACAACTGAGAAAAATGCGCATACAACGTTTCAAGTCCGTTGTTATGACGAATTAACACTACATAGCCATAATCGGCACTTCGTTTGGCAATGCGCACAACACCCTCGAAAGCCGCATACACAGGGTCTCCCACTTCCATGCGAATATCGGTACCAAAGTGAAACTTTTGTCGGCGTCCCCAGCGCCTAAAACCAAAGTTGGAGGTTACGTCGCCAATGGCAGGTGGATGAAATGAACAATCTTCGTAACCAGACAATACCAGTTTAACAGTATCTGTCATGGCTTTTAAATCTACCTTATATGGATTAATGGTAACAGTATCCCAACCGGTATAAAATCCTCTAGCAGGTGCAAAGGTGGTATCGAACCTAAAATCACGAGGTCTTAAAAAATCCCAATAATGATCGGTTGCCGAATAAACGATGCTATCATATTCGTTGGCTTCTTCTTCTCCTTCTTCCTCCTCTTCTTCAAAAACTTCTTCTATTACTTCTGTTGAATCAGGCCCCACAACGGTTTGACCGCTGGCTTTAAATAGGCCAGCCCATAATATGATTACAATGATATATTTCTTCAAAATGCTTTCTCCTAAACCTGTATGCTGTGCCTAAGCACATGTAAGGCTTGCAATTTATCATTATGTAATTGAGTTTTTAGTGCTTCGATGTCTGAGAAGCTTACTTCGTCTCTTAACTTTTCCACAAATGCCACCCTGATGTTTTGATAATAAATGTCTTCATTAAAATCAAAGATGTTGATTTCAATACTTCTTCCCTTTCCAGGAATGGTTGGATTATGTCCAATATTGAGCATCCCTCCATAAGTTTTACCATTCACTTCTGCCGTAGCAGCATATACCCCATCGGCAGGTAAAAGTTTTAGCGAATTTACAGGTTCGATGTTAGCAGTAGGATAACCAATGGTTCTTCCTAACTTTCTACCATCCACTACCCTTCCTTCCATGCTATATGGTCTGCTTAAAAACTTAGCCGCAAGAGATAAACTTCCTTCCTTAATGGCTTCTCTAATTTTAGTAGAACTTACTGCCACATGGTCTACATCCTGTTCTGGAATTTCATAAACCTCAAATCCATAAGCTGGACCAAAGCTTTTTAAATGTTCAAAACTTCCTTCTCTATTTTTTCCAAAACGATGGTTGTATCCTATCACCAAACATTTGGTGCCTATTTTATCTACGATGATGTCTCTAATAAATTCCAACGAACTTAGGCGAGAAAACTCTTTGGTAAAAGGCAATACCAATAAATGGTCGATTCCCTGTTGTTTAAGAAGTTCTATTTTTTCGTCGAGGGTAGAAATAAGTTGTAGGCCATGATCTTCTGGAAACAGCACCATGCGTGGATGTGGCTCGTAAGTAATAACTACTGTTTCTCCATTTCTTTCTCGTGCTAATTGCTTCACTTGATTTAATATCACTTGATGAGCAGCATGCACTCCATCAAATGTTCCCTGCGTAACAATTCCGCATGGCAATTTTTCAAAATCCGATAAATTACGGTAAACCTTCATGTAATAGGGTTCGAAATTAATAAATGAACTTGCCTAAAAAAAATTAAGCATAAAAAAAGGGCCTTCTGGTTTCCCAAGAAGACCCTTTTAACCTATGAAAACTCAAGCTACCCTGCTTGTTCAATTAATAACGACATTGGTTTTGTTTTGTTTTACCTCCACCTTAGGAATTTCTACAGTTAACATCCCATCTGTGTAGGAAGCCGCTATTTTTGAGGCATCTACATTTTCTGGGAGCGTAAAACTTCTAGAAAACTTTCCATAGAAATTTTCAACCATGTGAAATTTGTCGTCTTTGTTTTCATTTTTCAACTTGCGCTCACCACTGATAGATAGTACAGATTTTTCTATATCAATAGAAATATCCTCCTTCTTTAAACCTGGCAAGGCTACATGAATTTCAAACGCTTTTGCACTCTCTTTTACATCCACTCTTGGTGTAAAAAATACATTGCGTTCAAACTTGCCTAAGTGATCATTGAAAAACGAATCGAATATCGAATTTGCTTCTTTGGGCCAAAATCCTTCCTTGAAGAACTCACGAGCCGGATTAAATTTTACCAGTGTCATAATGTTTAAATGAATTTCCTCTTTTCATTCAACACTTGTACCAATGAAATTTTCAAGTCATTTTGGCTTATTTCAACGCGATTTTGGTTCAAACCGAAAGAAAATAAAGACAAAATGTCTTAAACACTGATTATTTGTCGATATACAACAAGATATCTGCATTTAACTTTTCTGCTACCGACCGACAGATTTCGTGGGTCATTTCTTCCTTGCTGGTAATAAATCGCTTTACTTGATTAAATTGCTCTCTAAACTCTGTGGGCTTTGGCGGCAATTGATTGTTCTTTGGCAATTCTGGATAAAGTGCATTTACATTGCCATTGTATTTAGAGTTATGAAACTCATCAGATCTTTCTTCGCTGATCACTTCACTAGCTACCACAACACCAGTTTGTGTAGAAACCAATTGATAAAACACACGGTAGTACAACCTACGCTTTTGGTAAGTATCGGCATATTTAACTTTTTTAAAGCGGGTTATCGATTGCGGAAAATTGGAGTTGGGCAAGGTAATGGTTTCGGTATAAGCCTC
>CAYUDC010000012.1:6358-12929 GCA_964443415.1 uncultured Chitinophaga sp.
GCTTACCCCCACATTGAGGCATTTTTGATAGTACTTTTTACAAGATAGATATTGCATCACAGAACCTTCTTCATTGTTGGCTACCAGTAGTTTGCTAAACTCTCCAAACTTTCTTTGCAAAACAATATCACCATGTTGCTTTAGGCCTTGCATGGCCAAAGGTTCATTTGGCTTTACCAACAAAGCATTGTAAAAATAATTGGCAGCCCCATCATTGTCACCCACCAGCGCGGCTTTGTTGGCCTCCTTGATAAACTTCTTTGATGGGTCGCAGGATGCTACAAACAACATCCCTCCTAGCAACAAAAAAATAATTCTTTTCATATCACATCTTTTCTGGAACCTGAATTCCTAATAAGGCAAAGCCAGATTGAATTACTTGTGCGGTTAGTTTACAAGTAAACAGCCTAAACGCTCTTTGGTCTACATTGCTTTCATTTAATACCTGATGATCGTGGTAAAAGCTACTGTAAGCCTTTGCTACTTCATAAATGTAGTTACAAATAACGCCTGGACTCAATTCTCTACCTGCTTCTTGAATCACCAATGGATACTGATACAATTTCATCAAGAGGCGTTTCTCAATTTTACTTAATTGCACTTTTTCAGGAGCAAAACGCAAGGAGCTTAAATCGCCAGCATTTCGAAGTATCGACTTAATACGGGCATGGGTATATTGAATAAAAGGCCCTGTATTTCCCTGAAAATCTATCGACTCTGCAGGGTTAAACATCATCTTTTTCTTTGGATCAACCTTGAGTAAGAAATACTTTAAGGCACCCATGCCAATGGTATGGTATAAGGCTTGTAAATCGGCTTCCGACTCACCCTCCATTTTGCCTAAAGCTTTGGTGGTTTCGGCTGCTGTTTCTTCCATATCGGCAATTAAGTCATCAGCATCTACCACAGTGCCCTCGCGGCTTTTCATTTTTCCTTGTGGCAGTTCAACCATGCCATAACTTAAATGAAAAATTCCGTTGGCATAAGGCTTCTCGAGTTTTTGTGCAATTTTTTGCAATACCTTAAAATGATAGTCTTGTTCGTTTCCTACCACATAAATCGAACGATTGCAATGAAACTCTTGATACTTTAACTCGGCTGTGCCCAAGTCTTGGGTAATATAAACAGAGGTGCCATCACCACGCAGCACGAGTTTTTGATCAAGCCCATCCTGACTTAAATCTATCCATACCGATTGATCTTCTTTCTGATAAAAAACTTGCTTCTCTAAACCTTCTTGAACAATCTCTTTGCCCAACAAATAGGTATTAGATTCGTAATAATATTTATCGAAAGCTACGCCTAATTTTTGATAGGTTTTCTCGAATCCAGCGTATACCCAATTGTTCATCATCTGCCAAACAGCGATGGTTTCGGGATGATTTTGTTCCCATTTTAACAATAGGTCTTGGGCCTCTAAAATTATGGGGGCTTTCTTTTTAGCTTCTTCTTCAGAGTATCCTTGAGCCACTAAGGCTTCAATTTCTTTCTTATAATGCTGGTCGAAAATCACATAATATTTACCTACCAAGTGATCTCCTTTCATTCCAGCCGATTCTGGCGTCTCGCCATTTCCAAAGCGCATCCAAGCCAACATACTTTTACAAATGTGAATGCCTCTGTCGTTTACCAGGTTGCAGGTAAACACTTTGTGGCCATTGGCTTGTAGCAATTGCGATACTGCATAACCCAACAAGTTATTTCTAATATGACCCAAATGCAATGGCTTATTGGTATTTGGGGAAGAATATTCAACTAAAACAGGTTCTTTAGAATCAGGGACTGCCATTCCAAACGAGACATTGGCATATTCTTTTGAAATAAAATCAAGCCAAAAAGTATCTTTAATGCTCAGGTTTAAAAAGCCTTTTATCACATTAAAACTGGCAAATAATTCGGTTTGAACCAAGAGTTGTTGACCGATATCTGTAGCGGTTTGCTCTGGATTCTTCTTAGAAATTTTTAGGTATGGAAAAACAACAAAAGTAAAATCGCCTTCAAAATCATCGGAAGTTTGCTCAATGGTAATGGCATTTGCCTCCAATTGAGTTTGGTATAAATGGTTGAGCGTATTTGCGAGTTGTTCTTTGATTAAATCTTGTATCATGGTTGCAGTAAAAGAGCTGCGAATATAACCAAAGAAAAGAAATGAGGCCGACTCTTTGTAAAGTCGGCCTCAAATCTTAAACCTTTTCTGCTGAGGTTTCTGAAATCATTTTGGCATGTTCTAAAACCAGGGCAACACTGGTGTCAGAAGGTTCTTCTTCTAATTGAGCCATTAGCCCAATAGAAGCTTTCAGCGAATTGAATTTAGATTGTAATCTGGCATTGATAGCCAATTCTTTTTCTATGGCTTCTGTTTTATCCTGAGATAATTCGCCATAATAGTAAAGTAGTAAATCGTTTTCGGTGTAAATTTGAGGCATAAGCATGTTTTTTGTTTGAACATCTAAAAAACGCATGCCTAGCCTCAAATATTTTACGCCTTTGCAAAACCTACTTATTTATTCTTCAAATGACAAGTTAGTTGGCTGATCCTTAGGGGCATTTTCTTTCTCGTATGGAATAGTTGGCTTCACATCTTTACCTACTACTTCAAAAGTGAGGTCATCAAACCATAGCTGACCGCCTCCACTGAGAAGCGCTCCATAAGCAATATTAGAAGCTTGCTTAGGCACATCTACAATGATTTCGCATTTCACCCAATCGGTATTTCCTTTGATTTTTCGGTTAGACATATTATCAAATACATAGGGAGCTCCTACTACTTCGCTGTCTATTCTGAGCCAAAAACCGCCCCAGCCATTTACTTCGGAAGTTTTAATGAAACCCGACATTCTGAGGCGTTTGCCTGCAAAATTGCCTGGCTTTAAATTCTGAACCAATGTACCAAACCCCTTCACTTTATCAGATTCTGAGCGAATGGTAGCTGCATTGCTGCCGGCTATTCCCGCTCCTTTGTCAATCCCAATCTCATAACGATCTGGATTGCTGCCTGCCTTATACCAACCTTTTGGTACATCGAAGGCGTACAATGCTACCAGAACTACCAGTAGCAAGGCTTTTACTGCATGTGATTTCATAATGTATATAAATTAAGGGTTAAAAAATAGGAAGCTATCGGATACCAACTTACAGTTGAACTCCTTTGGCTACCATTAATTTTCGAAGGTTGTTTAGGGCATAGCGCATGCGACCTAGCGCAGTATTAATGCTTACCCCTGTTTTGTCGGCAATTTCTTTGAAGCTTAAATCTCCCCAGTGACGCAAAATGAGCACTTCTCTCTGTTCTTCTGGTAAAAGGTGGATAAGGTCTTTGATTTGCCTTTCGGTTTGCAATTGCATAATTTTATCCTCTTTGCTCTCTTCTGCAATCACGATATAATTAAAAATATCATTGCCTTCGCTATCTGTAATAGTTACATCGCGCTTCATCTTGCGCACATAGTCGATGGTTAAGTTACGAGCCACCCTAACGGCCCATCCACCAAACTTGCCTTCTTCGTTATAATTACCAGAACGAAGGGTATGAATAATTTTGATAAAGGCCTCTTGAAAAATATCTTCGGCCAAGGGACGGTTGCGCACAATTAGGTTAATGGCAGAGAAAATTGAACGCTTGTGGCGACGAATCAATTCTTCTAAAGCTGCTTGAGTGCCTGATTGGTACATTTTCACCAACTCATGGTCACTAATTTTCTGAATAGACATGGCTTTTGTTATTAAAGGTTAAACCAAGAGAAAAACTAGTGTAGAGTTGTTATTCTATAAGCGAATGATTTTAGTTGGTGAAATTTGTTGTTGTTATCTGAAAACGAATTTAGAAAAGTATTTGAATAAAACAAGCGTTAGGAAAAATTTATTTTTTTCCGAGATTAAATCTTAAGCCCAAATGCCACTGTATGGTTTGAAATGGCACTACTTCGTCGTTGTCTGAAACTTGCAAAATATTTCCGTTGCCATCCAGAAAATTTATCCTTCCATAGTTTACATTGGCGTATTGCATATCCATCCCTAGACATAAAGCTACAGAAGCACTAAGGTTTATATTGGCACCAAGGCCAGCATTTACAACCAAACCATTGGCTGTAACTTCATCTCTTAACACAAACCTTAAGGAGTCGTAATACTGTATTTGGGTAAACGATTTAAACACTCCAAATCCAAGTCCAGCCTTTGCATATAAATCAAAACCAGGCCTAAACCAATTAGCCTTTAATCCTGGCATAAAAATAAATTGCCCCCATGGTGCGGTGATATCTGATCCTTTAATAAGTGGATTGTTGATCATTAAAAAACTACGGATCACCTCGGCATCTGCATTGTTTTGATTGTAGGAGAACTGAAAAAAGGTATTTAATACTCTTACTTTTCTTTGGTCTTCAAGCAAAAACCCTGCGTGGTAGCCTGTTTGGGCAAAGCCAGATTCTTTGCGGGTAATATTATTGCTGCCGTAACTGCCAAACGGAACACTTGGGCCGGCGTATAAACTTAAACTTTGTCCTTTAACCTCATTTAGTTGAAGAAAAAAAGACAAGATAAGAAGCAGGATAAAACTTCTTTTAAATACAGATGGTTTAAATTGCAAAGCTATTCTAACAAGACTCATAGAGATGCAAGATAATAAAATAATCATAAAAGGCGCCAGGATGCACAATCTAAAAAACATAGATGTTGCACTCGACCGCAATAAACTCATCGTAGTAACGGGTGTTTCGGGCTCTGGCAAGAGTTCATTGGTTTTCGACACCCTCTATGCCGAAGGCCAGCGCCGATATGTAGAGAGTTTATCGGCTTATGCAAGACAGTTTTTAGGCAAAATGAATAAGCCCGAGGTAGATTATATTCATGGCATCTCCCCTTCTATAGCCATCGAACAAAAGGTAAACACACGTAATCCAAGAAGTACAGTAGCCACCAGCACCGAAATTTACGACTACCTTAAGCTCCTCTTTGCAAGAACCGGCATTACCTTTTCTCCCGTTACAGGCGAAGAGGTTAAAAGACATACTGTAGACGATGTTTGCCAAAAAGTGCTAAGCTATCCAGAAGGCGAGCGAATGTATATCTTGGTAGCTTTGCAAAAAGAGGGAGCTGAACTTAAAAAGGAACTCGAACTTCACCTACAAAATGGTTTTAGCAGAATTTGGGTGAACGAGCAAATGCTAGACATAGAAGACTTCCTGAAAGAATTTAAACCCAAAGCAAAAAGCAAGGATAAAATCTATTTGCTGGTGGATAGGTTTGCAGTGGTGTTAAATGACGAAGACTTTTTAAATCGAATCAGCGACTCGGTTCAAACCGCCTTTTACGAAGGTCACGGTGAAATGGAGTTGTTGGTTCAAACCGAAAACAAAAAATATATCTACAATAACAAATTTGAGGCAGATGGCATTTCATTTGAAGAACCTTCTGTGAATTTCTTTAGTTTTAATAACCCTTATGGGGCATGCAAAACTTGCGAAGGATTTGGCAGTGTGATTGGCATCGACGAAGATTTGGTAATACCTGATAAAGGCTTAAGTGTCTACGAAGACGCTGTAGTAGCATGGAAAGGTGAGAAAATGCAGGACTGGAAAAAGCATTTTTTAAGCCTCACCAGAAAAAATGATTTCCCTATTCATAAACCTTATTACGAGCTCTCACAAAAACACAAAGATTACCTTTGGCACGGGGGCAACGGCTGGGAAGGAATTGATGGATTTTTTAAAGAACTAGAACAACAAACCTATAAAATTCAATATAGGGTAATGCTTGCCCGTTATCGCGGCAAAACCACATGCCCAGATTGTAAAGGTACAAGGCTTAGAAAAGACGCCAATTATGTTAAACTCACCCCAGCAAATTATCAAGCAAAATGGCAAGACACAGACAAAGATAACCGCGCTACATTAAGCGAGTTATTGCTTATGAGCATAGATGATTGCCTGCAATATTTTAACGGTTTGATCCTACGCGAACATCACGAAGTAATTGCCAAAAGGATAAAAACAGAAATCACTAGCCGATTGCTATTTCTGCAAAAAGTGGGATTGGGTTATTTATCCTTGAACCGATTATCGAATACCTTAAGCGGTGGTGAAACGCAAAGGATTAACTTAGCCACCTCTTTAGGCTCTAGCCTTGTGGGCTCATTATATATTTTAGATGAACCGAGTATAGGGCTTCACAGCAGAGATACCGAGAAGTTGATTGAAGTATTAAAAACCTTAAGAGATATTGGCAACACGGTGGTAGTGGTAGAACACGACCAAGACATTATGGAGCAAGCCGACTACATTGTGGATATTGGTCCATTGGCTGGCATACACGGCGGAGAAGTAGTTGCCACAGGTACCTTACAAGAAATTAAAAAGCAAGGAAAGAGCTTAACGGCTAAATATTTAAACGGCGAAGAAGAAATTGCCATTCCAGAAAGAAGGAGGAAATGGTCGAATAAGATTAGTATCAAAGGTGCCAAACAAAACAACCTTAAAAACATAGATGTAGATTTTCCTTTAAATGTTTTAACAGTTGTAACTGGAGTGAGTGGTAGTGGTAAAACCACTTTAATTAAAAGCATACTCTACCC
>CAYUDC010000012.1:13029-42974 GCA_964443415.1 uncultured Chitinophaga sp.
GCTGGCGAAGGCGAGATAACCATAGAAATGCAATTTATGGCCGATGTTCATTTACCTTGTGAAGAATGTGGTGGCAGCAGATTTAAAGAAGAAATAAGAGATGTGTTGTACAATGGCAAAAACATCAGTGAGGTGCTTAAGATGAGCATCGATGAAGCCATGGAGTTCTTTGCAGGAGAAAAAAGCTTAGCCAATAAATTACGCCCTTTACAAGAGGTAGGATTAGGTTATATTCAACTTGGCCAAAGTTCTAACACCTTAAGTGGTGGCGAGGCACAAAGGGTAAAATTGGCCTCGTTTTTAGGAAAAGGAAAGAATGCCGACCCTGTTTTCTTTATTTTTGATGAACCTACCACCGGCCTACATTTTAATGATATTAAGAAACTGATGGCCTCCTTTAATGCTTTGCTAGATCAAGGGCATAGCCTGTTGGTAATTGAACACAACATGGATGTGATTAAATGTGCTGATTGGCTGATTGACTTAGGAGTAGAAGCAGGAAATTTAGGAGGCAATCTGGTTTTTGAAGGCACGCCAGAAGAAATGGTAAAAGCGAATAAAGGATATACCGCTAAATACTTAGCAGATAAGTTAAAGTAAATATAACAAGTTAGCAACAATAGGTTTGTTATTATCGAATGAAATTTTAACTTTCATTTAAATTAACCACCTATGAAGATCGAGAAATTGCTTGTTGCTAACCGTGGCGAAATAGCCATTAGGGTTTTTAGGGCAGCAGTTGAGTTAAACATTAAAACGGTAGCGATATATACTTATGAAGATAGGTATTCGCTGCACCGTTATAAGGCAGATGAAAGTTATCAAATTGGCAAAGACACCGAGCCGCTAAAGCCATATCTAGATATAGAAGAAATTATACATGTGGCCAAAAGCCATGGTGTAGATGCCATACATCCAGGGTATGGATTTTTAAGTGAGAATGCTGTTTTTGCTAGACGTTGTGCCGAGGAAGGTATTATTTTTATTGGCCCCTCGAGTGAGGTGATGAAACAATTAGGCGATAAGGTGTTGGCTAAATTGGTAGCCATTAAAGCGCAAGTACCAATTATTGAAGACAGCAAAGAAGCCTTAACAAGTTTTGACATTGCATTACGGGAAAGTGAACGCATCGGATTTCCAGTGATGATTAAAGCGGCCGCCGGAGGCGGCGGTAGAGGCATGCGTGTGGTGCGAAGTGCTGCGGAGCTTGAGAAAAATTTTAATGAAGCAAAAAACGAAGCCAAAGTAGCCTTTGGTGATGATACCATTTTTATAGAAAAGTTTATCGACCAACCCCGGCATATAGAAGTGCAAATCATGGGCGACAAACATGGTAATCTGGTTCACCTGCACGAAAGAGATTGCAGTGTTCAAAGACGATTTCAGAAAGTGGTGGAAATGGCTCCTGCACCAAGCATTCAAGAGCAAACTAGAACAGCTTTACATCAATACGCGCTCAATATTTGCAAAGAAGTTGGCTACAATAACGTGGGAACAGTAGAGTTTTTAGTAGACAAAGAAGAGCGCATTTATTTTATTGAAGTTAACCCAAGGATACAAGTTGAACATACTGTTACCGAAGAGGTAACAGGTATTGATATTGTTAAATGTCAGATTAGAATTGCAGAAGGTTTACCCCTGTCTGCGCCAGAAATTGGATTAAGTTCTCAATCCCAAATAAAGGTAGAAGGCTTTGCAGTGCAGGTGCGCATTACCACCGAAGACCCTGCCAATGGCTTTAAGCCCGATCATGGCACTATCATCGCTTACAGAAATGCAGGTGGCCCAGGCATTAGATTGGATGAAGGCAGTGCCTACCCTAATGTTAAAATCTCTCCTTTCTTTGATTCGCTGTTAGTAAAGGTAACCGCCAGCGGCAGAAACCTTTTCGAAGCGTCTGAACGTTTACAGCGTGTGTTAAAAGAATTTAGAATTAGGGGGGTAAAAACCAATATTTCATTTTTAGAAAATGTCTTACAACATGCTACTTTTTTAAATGGTGCGTGCACCGTTAATTTTATTGACACTCACCCCGAACTTTTTAAATATTCTAAAAGGTTAGACAGAGGAACCAAAGCACTTATCTACCTGGCAGATATTACCATCAACGGAAACCCAGATGTAAAAAAGGTAGAATCAGACAAGCAATTTAAAACAGCCATACTGCCAGATTATGATAGATATAGTGAGTTTCCGCTCGGGAGCAGAGATAAACTAAAAGCCTTAGGAAGAGATAAATTTGTGGATTGGCTCAAACATGAAAAGGCCATACAATACACAGATTGTACCATGCGCGATGCACATCAAAGTCTATTAGCCACTAGAGTGAGGACGATAGATTTGGTAAAGATTGCAGAGGCTTATGGTAAATTAGCGCCAGAAATATTTTCATTGGAAATGTGGGGAGGAGCCACTTTTGATGTAGCATTAAGGTTTTTGCATGAAAATCCTTGGCATAGGCTGCAAGTGTTAAGGGAAGGCATTCCTAACATTTTATTTCAAATGCTTATTCGTGGCGCAAATGCCATCGGCTACAAGGCCTATCCAGATAACCTCATAGAAAAATTCATAGAAGAAAGTGCCAATAATGGCATGGATATCTTTAGGATTTTTGATTCGCTCAACTGGATAGAAGGTATGCGCACCAGTATTAAGGCCGTTAATCAGCGAACAGAAGGAATTGCAGAAGCCTGTATTTGTTATACTGGAGATTTTCTTGACCCTCAAAGAAATCATAAATTTAATTTAAACTACTATTTAAATCTAGCCCGCCAGCTAGAAGACGCAGGAGCACATATTTTGGCCATCAAAGACATGGCCGGCTTGTTAAAGCCATTTCAAGCCGAAGTGCTCATCAAAGAACTTAAAAAGGCAGTGGACATGCCTATTCACCTGCACACACATGATACCAGCAGCATTCAGGCCGCCACCTATTTAAAAGCCATTGAAGCAGGGGTAAATGTGATAGATGTGGCTTTGGCCTCAATGAGTGGATTAACTTCTCAACCAAACTTTAATGCCATTGTTGCCATGATGCAAGGACATGAAAGAGAGCAAGCCATGAACCTCGCTGCACTTAATCAACTCTCAGGCTATTGGGAAAATGTAAGAGAATACTACTATCCATTTGAGCACGAACTAAAAGCTGGTACCGCAGAGGTGTACGACCATGAAATTCCGGGTGGCCAATATTCTAATCTAAAACCTCAAGCGAGAAGTTTAGGATTGGAAGATAAATTTGAAACCATCAAACAAAATTATGCGGTGGTAAACCAATTATTTGGAGACATTGTAAAGGTAACCCCAAGTTCTAAGGTGGTAGGCGACATGGCATTATTTATGACCGCAAATGCTTACAGTGCAGAGGATATATTAGAAAAAGGGGATAGTATTTCTTTCCCAGACAGTGTCATAGAATTGTTTAGAGGAGAATTAGGACAAAATCCTGGCGGATTCCCTAATAAACTGTCTAAAATGATTCTTAAAGATAAACAAGCCTTTACTGATAAACCCAATGAACATTTAACGCCCATAGATTTTGATACTGAATGGGAGAAATTCGAAGCAAAATTTGGAAGTGAGTATCAGTTTACAGATTTGTTATCCTATCTGTTTTATCCGAAAGTTTTTGAAGAATATGCCAAACACAGAGAAAGCTATGGTTTATTATGGCATTTACCCACCACAGCCTTCTTTTATGGTTTAAAACCTAATGAGGAAGTACTTATTGAGCTGGCTCCTGGCAAAAACATTTTGGTAAGATTGCTTAATGTAATTGATGAAGGCGATGGTAAAAAATCTGTATTCTTCAGATTAAATGGTCAAACCAGAAGCATCGAAATCAAAGACAAAAATTTTGTGAGCAACAAGCCATCTCATAAAAAAGCTTCAAAACCAGGAGAAATTGGCGCTCCCTTGCAAGGTAAACTTTCAAGGATTTTAGTAAAAGTAGGAGAACAAGTAAGCAAAAACACCCCTTTATTTACTATCGAAGCCATGAAAATGGAAAGTACTGTAGTAGCTACAAGCGAAGGAGTAGTGACAGAAATATTGCTTCAAGAAAATGTGTTGATAGAACAAGATGATGTGGTATTAATCATAAATTAATGAAAAAATATTTAATCATACTATGGTTGGGCTTGTGCACCAATATGGCAAATGGACAAAGACTCCCCCAACTTGCCATCAAAAAAGTTTTAACAGCCCAAGAACAAGCCTGGAACCAAGCCAACCTAAGCGGTTTTATGGCCCATTACTGGAAAAGCGATTCACTCACTTTTGTGAGCAAAAAAGGCATCAAAAAAGGATGGCAAGCTGTTTATGATGGCTATCAAAAAAGTTATGCCGATAAAGGAGAAATGGGTGTGCTAACTTTTCAAATATTTAAGATCCAATCCATCAATAGAAAAAATGCGATGGTTACTGGTAGTTGGAAAGTGGTGAATGCCTCCGGTACTTTTGAAGGATATTTTACGCTTTGGTTCAAAAAAATCAAAAGAAAATGGGTGATTGTGCAAGACCATACCAGTTAATAAATGGATAAATTTGCCTTATAATTGCAACAATGCAAGGCAAAACATTAACCATCATTCTACCCTGTTATAATCCAGAAACAAACTGGGAGCAAAACTTATTGCAACAATTTAAATTGGTTCAAACCCTTTTGCCTCAATTTAGCATCGAGGTAATCTTAGTGAATGATGGCAGCAAACAGGATTATGCCTCTGAAACCAAATTTCTAGCCTCACAAATACCAAATTTCAACTACATACACAACCTCCAAAACAAAGGAAAAGGGGCTGCCATTAGAACCGGTGTAGCTGCTGCCCATGGCGATTATATTGTATATACAGACATTGATTTCCCCTATACCCCACAAAGCTTTAAAAACATTACCCTTGCCTTAGACCAGCATCAAATTTCTATTGGTACCAGAGACAACTCGTACTTTCATACTATTCCTAAACACCGCGCTTTTATTTCTAAATTCCTAAAATTTATGATAAAAACCAGCCTGAGTTTGCCCACCTCGGATACACAAGGAGGCCTCAAAGGCATGCGCAAAGAAATAAAACCACTTTTTTTAAGTACAGAAATAAACCGGTATTTATTCGACCTCGAATTTCTTTTTTTAGCCTCTAAAGCAAAAAAATCCATTGGCATACAAACCATCGAATTAAGGGATGAAACCGAAGTGAGAAAAATGAACCTTAGAGTAATCTCTAAAGAGTTTGTTAATTTCTTAAAACTCTTTATAAAGGCAAAGTTTAGTTTTTAAGATGCAAAAATGGCTTACATATTTTCCATGGCTATTGGTGGTTTTCTTATGCCTTTATAAAATCCCCGATCTATCCCTGCCCTATTTTTGGGACGAAGCATGGTCATACTTCCCAGCCCTAAAAGCCATGCGAGATGCCGGCCCTTCTTTATTACCTGGTGCCATTGACCCAGCATTATACCGTGGACATCCCTTGCTATTTTACTTTTTAAGCAGTGGCTTTATGTCTGTTTTTCCAGGATCTATCGCTTGGTCTAAAACTTTTCCGCTCCTCATTAGCTGCCTTTTACTGCTTAAAACCTTTCAATTTACTAAAACACATTTTAATACATACACTGCCATATTAGCCAGCTCATTGCTATTGATACAGTCTGTATTTGTTGCACAGGCAAGTTTTTTACTGCCAGAAATGCTGTTGAGTTTATTTACGCTATTGGCCCTCGACGCCTTTCTTAAAAAACAAAAATGGCAAACCGTATTATGGGTAAGCCTTGCCTTATATACCAAAGAAAGTGCTTTGGTTTTGGCCCTTGCACTTATTTGTTGGCAATGGTTTAATAGTTTTGCTCAAAATGAATATAGATTTAAACTCCAACCGTTTTTAAATACCTTTTATTTATTTCTGCCATTTGCCTTTATCAGCGTGTTTTTTATCCTTCAAAAACGATGGATTGGCTGGGTGTTTTTTCCCGAACACATAGGTTATATTAGCCTAAGCAGCTTTCTAGACAAGGCAAATATGTATGCAGGATACTTGTTTATTTTTAGAGGGAGAAACCTTTTAAGTTTTAGCGCCATCGCTTGCTTCATTCTACTTTTCTTTAAACAAAAAGACCTCCTAAAACAATACCAGAACATCCTTTGCGGATTGACATTTTTTGTGGTAAGCTATATGGCATTCTCCGCCTTAAACTTCTACTCGCCAAGGTATCTTCTTTCAGTATTGCCACCTGTAGTAATGATCTTTAGTTTCTTGTTGGTTCAAACCTTCTTGTCTTATAAAAAAGTAATGAGCCTGCTTATTTTAATAGTCATTGGCAACAATGTCTATTATACGTTTTTTCGGTTCGAACCAAACGATCACACCTTGGGGTATAGAAACATGATAAAAGTTCACCAAAAAATGGGTGCCTACCTAGAAAAAGAAATCCCCAAAAATGCTTCTATTGCCACCCATTTTTTAATGAAAGCCAACCTAGAAATACCAGAAATTGGTTACCTTTCATTCAAAGAAAAATATAACCAAGTGCATTTGATTGCAGGGCCGCAAACCCAATGGATACTCATTAGCAACATTGAAATAGACGAGGATTTAAACTCTATCGCCTATTCTAAACAAGCCAAGCTTCAACAAAAGTTTGAACAAGGAAGCTGTTGGGTGGCTTTGTATCGGGTTGAACCGACAAACCCATGAAACACAAACAATTTGACAATTAATTGTTTATTGATATATTAGCAACAATTATCAGCACATGAAAAAATCTATACTTATTTCGGCCATCGCCTTTACAGCATTGGTAAGTTTTGAATCTTTTGAACTTGGCAAAAGACGCGACGGCACAGACCCTGGACATACAGGATCGCCTGGAGATAGCTTAAAAACATGTATTGTTTGTCATGGTGGAGTAAACGAATGGCAATCTGGATGGATCACCTCTAATATTCCAGAAACAGGTTTCGAACCCGGAAAAACCTACACCATCACAGCTACCAATACCAACCCAGGGTATAATATCTTTGGATTTCAGGTATCCCCACAAGACAAAGAAGGAAATTTATTAGGTGAAATTATCCTAACCAATACCAATGAAACCAAACTGGTGGGTAACAATAAATATATTACCTATACTTCTTTTGGGGTAGATGGACAAAACAGCAAAAGCTGGAGCTTTGATTGGAAGGCGCCAGATGCTAGCGTAAATGAAGTAACTTTTTATGGTGCGTTTAACTCAAACATGGATGGCCATAAGTTTTCAGACAAAACTACTGTTTCTAACCTAAGGGTTTTTAGACAAGGCTTTACTTCTGTAAAAGAAAACCAAGCCAGCTTGAGTAATGTTCGTATTTTCCGTGCCTTTGGTTCGAACCGAGTAACCTTTGATTTTGAAAGCCTAGAAGCAGGAAATATGAAAGTAGACATCTACAATTTACAAGGACAAAAACTTTGGAGTAATACGTATTTGGTTCAAACCGGAACCCAACAAATGAGTGAAGAATTAACTCAATTAAACAGTGGAATATACTTAGTTAACCTGGCCTTAAATGGCAAGTTAAGTACCCAAAAGGTTTATTTGCAGTAATCTATTTTCGATACCAAAAAGCGGTGCAAAAGAGTTATAAATTTATGAAACACTTTTTTGCGCTGCTTTTTTTTGTGCCTCAATTGCTGTTTGCTCAGCAAAAATTTGACCTGCAAAAACTAAAATATCCCAAGAAATATGGGGTAGAAATTGCTACCCAACTCAACGAAAAAAGAGTCTATGAATACCGTGTTCCAAAAGGTAAACATGCCGTTTATTTACCCAATGGATTAAGAAGTGCTAATTTTATAGACCCCAATATTTATTTAAGAAAAAAGGATAGCATTTTCCCCTATCGGGTAGACATTGTTTACTCTAGATACCCTGTAATAGATAGTGTTTACAAGGAGTTTTATGGTTTATTGTGCAATAGACTCATTCGCACTTTTGAAATGGACCCTGATTTAAACACCGAAGATATTTTATTTAACAAAGTACTACAAACCCATTGCGAAACAGACGAACAAGTAAACACGCTTTTTCATGGCGTGGTGATATGGTATAGAACCACCGCAGAAGAATTAGCCTCTAGAAAAACAGATAGTACTGCACAAATAGACGAAGACGCTGCGCCAAAGAAAACTGATGAAAAAAGTGTGCAAGGAACCTATAAAGACTACCTATCGGCGATAGAAACAGCCAAAGAATCAGTAGACCTTAACGACTCAATTAGAGGTGCACTCAGTGGCAAACCAGTAGATGTTCAACAACAAATTATCAAGAAACATTTAGAGCAAGAAATTACCAAACAAAACAATACACCTTTGATGCAGCGGTCTCCTGCCGAAATTCAAATGTATAAGAAGCAAATCAATGAATTTTTAAAGTTTAATCCCTTTTCTGATTCAGTGGTGTGGAAGGTAATGGACCGACATAGGAATTGGCAAAATGCCATCGTTATTAATGATTGGACAGGCTCTATGTATGGTTATGGCGCCCAAATAGTGCATTGGCATATTAATAATTATAAGCAATCTGGAATCAAAAGAATAACTTTATTTAACGACGGTGATAAGAAAACACAGTTTGATAAAGTGATTGGTGAAACAGGAGGTATCTATAGCTCAGACGCATCGGATATTCCCAAAATCATGAACCTCTTTAATCTGGTGCGCATCAATGGCCATGGGGGCGATAGACCAGAAAATGACGTAGAAGCCTTAATTCAAGCCATTAAAGAATATCCCGAGGCCAACGAAGTAATTTTAATTGCCGACAACTATGCTTGCATCAGAGACATAGAAATGGTTGAAAAAGTGACCAAACCCATCCGAATTTTGGTATGTGGGTATATCAAAGAATTAGGCATCAATCCGCATTTAATTTATTTGGCAAAAGCCACCGGAGGGAGTTTGCATACGCTTGAAAACGATTTTGAAGAGATTAAAGTTGAGATAGATGAGAAAGGAGAAATTACCTCTTTTCATGATAAAAGGTTTGTTGTAAGCTTAATGAATTGCACCCCATTTAACCCTGCAGATGTTAAATTTGGAAAAGAAGCTTTTAAAGTATTTACAGATTTAGACAGTGCCCTATTATTTCCAAAACAAGTAAGAAAATTAGCGCTCAAGCAACAAGGTTATGATAAGTTTCCAAAAGATATTTTAAAATTAAAAAACATATACGACATCAACTTATCTGGGAATAAAATCAATAAAATTCCGTCGAACATCAAAAGGTTATCTCAATTAAAAAGCATAGATTTTTCTAATAACCAATTATCTTCTCTACCTAAATCGGTATTACAAATAAAAGGGTTAGAGGCTATTAACCTAAGCCATAATTCACTGAAAGATTTAAGTGAATTTTATCCTTCTATGTATTATGTGAAAACCTTATTTGTTGCCAATAATCAACTCACAAAAATAGAAGGCATCAATCAGTTAAAAAACGCAAAGGCATTAGATTTTTCGGGTAATCAAATCAAGGAAGTTCCCATAGAAATCAATCAACTTAAATCGTTGTTGGTACTCGACTTATCGGGCAACCAATTGTATTCATTGCCTAAAAGTATTGTTGGACTGAACAAACTAGAGGAGTTAAATTTAGAGAATAATCAATTGGGTTCACTACCTCCTTATTTGTATCGTTTACGAAAATTAAAAGTACTTAAACTTGCCGGAAACCCTTTATCAGAAAGAGAGAAAGACCGAATCAGAAAAGAATTACCTTTGGTAATGGTAAGTTTTTAAGCATCGAGCGGAATGGTAATTCTAACTCGTGTTCCTGTAGCTTGCCCCATGGTATCTATTTTATCTACGTACTCTATTCCAATTAATTTTTCGCGCCCTGTATTCAAAATTTGAATTCGCTTTTCGTTGGCAGAAGTGGAAAATGAATTCCATTTTTCTTTTTTATAACTATTAATTCTAGACGACTCTCTTCTACCCACACCATTATCATCTACAATGACAAACAATAGTTCTTCATTACGCAAAAATTCTACCGAAACGCGTTTAGGACCAAATTTATGCAACAAACCATGTTTAATAGCATTTTCTACATAAGGCTGAATCATCATAGAAGGTATCCCTATGAGTTCGGTTTCTAATTGCTCATCTATGATAAACTCATATTGAAAATCGTCATTTGCAAAGCGTGCTTGCTCTAATTCCAAATAGAATCGCAATGCTTTTATTTCATCATCCAAACTTACCATCTCTTTGCCCGACATTTCTAATATCATGCGGGTTAAGCGCGAAAATTTATTTAAATAGGCAGATGCTAATTGTTTGTCGTTTGTTAAAATATAAGATTGAATGGTATTAAGTGCATTGTAAAAAAAATGAGGGTTCATCTGCGATTTAATGGCAGTAAGCATAGATTGACCCAAGCTTTTTTCTAACTCAACCTTTTCCATTTGAAGTCTATTACTTTCTTTAATCCTAAACACCCTTAGTTGGTAGAAAATAATTAAAAGCAAAAGTGTGACAGTAATTAAAATAATGTAAAACCAAAATTGCTGATAGAATGGAGCTGTAATGGAAAATCTTAATTTCTGTGATTCTGGTTCAAAATCTCCTTGTTTAAACTGAATTTCGTAGTACCCAGGAGACAAGGAGGGCAACTCTAATTTGCGATTTCCAGGGTAGGTAAGAATCCAATCACCGTCATTAATTTTATAGTATAAATCAATATCATTAGCAGAATTATAATTTAATAAGGCATAATTTACCACCACTCTATTATCCTTTGGCAAAACATTCTCTATGTCTTTTAAAGGACGCTCAATTCCACCCAACTGCCAGCTAGTGATGTAAAACGGTGCTTTACGTTTAATTTGCAAATGGCTTTTGGGTTTGGCTACTACTATGCCACTATTGATGGCCATGATGATTTCGTCTTGATGAAATAACACATCATTTATTTCTTGGCCTTTTGCAAGGTAAGCCAGCTGAATATGTTTAGATTTTTGTTGAGCCAAAGACAATTCATACAGAAAGTTCTCACCAATCAGAAACAACTTATCTTGGTATATTTTAATATCCTTTACATTAAAGGGAAGATTAAGCTTGCTAAACACCTTTTGCTTGCTCATTACAAACACCTGACCATTGCCATTTAAGCAATACAAACTCTGTTTATAACCGATAATTCTGCTGGCAAAAAAATCATTGCCGTTGTCTTTAATCTTTGTAAATGAATAAGGAGATAATTCATATAACCCCAAGTTGGTAGCAAAATAAACCAATTGGGTATCGGGTAATGTTGTAACTGACTTCCCTCTCACAGCGTAGCTTAAATGAGTGGATTCGTTAGTGGCCAGCGTATCTAGGTTGGCCTTAAATATCGAATCCCAGATAGAGCTACCCGCTCTTTTATTAACCATTACCATGCATAAATTACCAGACGAAGCATAGGCATAATACTTGTCATCCACTTTAGCCACTTCTTTAACGGAAGTACCTCTATAATGAATACGAGTTAAATTTTTATCTAACACGTTAAACTCAAAGTCGGTATAAAAAAGCTGTTGTAACTTAATATCGTATTTAAGGTTTAAAATCTCATGGTCTCTTCCCTGCAAAATCTTCTTTGGAAGCGTACGATGATCAAACTCAAAAATACTTCCCTTTCGAGTACCTACATAAAACCCCTTGCCGTAGGCATCCAACTTTATTGGCTTTTCATTTGGAATCTCATAATAGCTAGTTTTAATATCCGACACAAACAATAAACCATCTGATAAAGAGCTAAACCAAAAGTTTCCTTCTCTGTCTTCAAACACACTTGAAATATTAAAGCTCTTAAAAAATGGTTTACCAAAGTTACTTAACAATTCACCATCCTTCCCTACCCCATAAACACCAGTGGGCGAACAAGCCCAAAAATATCCGCCAGCATAAGAATAATTCTGAAAAAAATACTTGTAAGGCAAATCATATTTCTTCAATTCTTGATCGGTTTTTTCAAAGATGACTCGCTCATTGTTTGCCCTATCCCCAAATAATATCCCATCTTCTGTGGTAGCCATGGGAACATAAACACCTTTATTGTTTTTAGATTTTAATAACTCATGCTGACCAATAATACTCAAACCTTCGATAATGTATAATTTAGACAGTTGAATATAAAACCGCTTTCCTCTGCTAATACATCCAGAAAAGTAATGAGCATCGAGCGGAATGGTTTTTAACTTTCTAAGATCTTTTAAACCATAAACATCAATTCCGTTTCTTAATACCACGTAAAGGTAATCTTCTGTAATACCATAACGTGTATAACCAAAAGGCTCTCGCATGGGTAAAGCCTTTAAGCTATCGGCCTCAATGTAAAAAATATACCCATCGAAATTGCTATACCAAATCCTACCATACTTATCTTCATTGATATAACTTCCTGCCCTAGAAGATTGATTTATTGAGCTATAATTGGTGAAATTTAATCCATCAAAACTACTGATACCTTCATTATGGGTAACCCAAATAAAACCCTTTTTATCTTGGGCTATACAATACACCGAGTTAGAAGGTAGGCCCTTACTCTTATCAATGACAGTATAAAATGGCTCTTGTGCATAAACCATGATGGAAAACAGCATCTGAATCAATAACAAGTAATATGCTTGTTTATTAAACTTCACTGTTACCCTCTTGGTTAAATGATTCTAAAACAATTCATGGTACTCAACCATGCTATTTTATTCCCATAAAAATTCTATCCCAACGAATCTTCTTTAAGATAGTAGGTGCATATTGATCCCAACTCATCCACACAAATAGAGCCTTGCCTACTATATTGGTTTCTGGCACAAATCCCCAAAACCTGCTATCCAAACTATTATGCCTGTTATCCCCCATCATAAAATAATAATTGTATTTAAAGGTATAAGTGGTAATTTCTTTGCCATCTAAATAAAACTTACCGTTCTCTCTTCTAAAATCTGGATGGTTCTCATACACTGTAATGACTCTTTCGTATAACTCATAGCTTAAACTATCTAAAGTAACCACATCTCCTGCTTTAGGAATATACAAACTACCATAGTTATCCAAATTCCAGCTTAATTGAGGCAAATTGGCTGTAGGGAACATCCTTGGCATTCTGCCACCTTTGCTATACCTAAAAGAGTCGATGGCTAAAATCTTACTATCGGCCCTAATCTTGGCTATTTTATCTGGTGTAGTAGGATAAATCAAAATTAGATCGTTTGAATGGGCTTGCTCTATGATATCATTCATATTGATATCATACTGATATAATAAGGCTTGTAACTTTTCTTGATCCAACATACCAGTCTCAGTTGTTAAATAGGCAGGATCAAACTTTATAGAATAACCATATTGCATGCGCTCTGGTTTATCATTTAACTTGCCATTTACATACAACTCTCCCTCCTCTATTCTAATGCTATCTCCCGGAATGCCCACGCAACGTTTGATGTAATTATCTCTCTTATCAAAAGGACGAGTCTCCTCAAATGGATGGATATAAGATGGAAAATTAAATACCACCACATCATTGTTCTTAATCTGGCTAAAAGCTGGTAAACGCTTATATGGCATTTGCATCCAAGTAAGGTAACTCGGAATCGAATCTCCAACAGGCATCATATTATGTGCAAACGGAAATGCCAAAGGTGTTACCGGCAAACGATTACCATAATGAAATTTACTCACAAATAGAAAATCTCCTACCAATAAAGATTTCTCCATAGAGGGCGTTGGAATGGTATAAGCCTCAATGAAAAAAGACCTAATCACCGTTGCCGCTAATGTAGCAAACCATAAGGCATCAGACCACTCATATACCAACTTATTCTCTGGCTTTTCAAATCCCAACATATAAATAACTGTCAAAATAGAAAAGCTTATCCAGGTTGGAAAGTTATACGCCAAGGCAAAGCCGAGACCAATAGTAAAGACAATGGCTATAAAATCAGTTTTATCTTTGGCCTTGCCAAACTTTAGCAATCTATCGGCGGTATATTTTACCGAATACAGTAGATACAATACCACAAAAATCAATGGCGAAACCAAAAAAGCCAATAACCTAGTAAAGTATAAAAAAATGAGGGCACAACCATACAATACATTTAAGGTTGCTAAACCAAAACTAGCGCCTGCACTCAGGTATAGGCCACCCATCACCACATTTAACAAACACCAAATGGCTATAATCACCCATTGTTTTTTGCTAAAGGCTTTTGGACTTTTGTAATAGTATGAAAAAGTTTCTTTTAAATTAATGGGGTTGGTTTGACCCGAAACGCTTGTTGTAGACATATATAAGATTGCTTTAAACAAAGAAAATTAGTATCGCCTCCCATTTGCAAAACATATGCATCGAAAGGCAATTAACCATCATAAAGGGTTGAATTAAGATTTAAGTATTTCGTCGAGATTTAAAATATCATCCATGGTAAAAATACCTTTTTTACCCTGAATCCACTCGGCTGCCATTACTGCGCCTTTGGCAAATCCATACCTCGATTTGGCATCATGGGTAAGTTCTATGGTATCAATAACCGACTCATATATTACTTTATGCAAACCTGTTACCTCGCCCTCGCGATAAGATTCAATTAATAGCTCATGTGGCTTAGCACTTTGCCCAGGTGTATGATTTTCTTTACCAAAAATAAGACGATCTTTAATATGGGTTTTGTCTGTAAACTCATCCATGATGTGCTTTGCCATACTCAAGGCTGTACCACTCGGATGATCTTGCTTGGCTGTATGATGCACCTCTTCTATCCTCACATCATACGCATCAAAATGATGCATCATAGAGGCCATAATTTTGTTTATCTTGTAAAACAAGTTTACCCCAATACTAAAGTTAGTGCTATGCACCAATGACTGCCCTTCTGCTTCACATTTTTCTTTGATAAAATCAAATTGATCGTACCAGCCTGTAGTACCTACTACAATCGGAATTTGAGCCTCGAAACATTTGAGAATATTATCCACTGCGGCAGTTGGCATGCTAAAGTCAATGGCTACATCAACTTTCTTTAAGCTAACTGGCATAAAATCATAGGCATTTTCAAGATTTACCTTATACACAATTTCATGTCCTTTGGCGATGGCAACCTTTTCAACTGCCATTCCCATTTTGCCGTAACCCAGCAATGCAATTCTCATGTTTTTTGTTATTTGATATTAATTGAGGAAAGATAAAACAAATAAGTGAAATTAGCCAAAGACCCTTATATTTTTTAGAATCTCGCCTGCAATTTAATGCCCATCGAATGCCCCATTGGATTAAATTGGTAATCTGGTTTGAACCTAAATGATAGGTTATCACCCACATCAAAACCTTTTAAATGAGCCTCCACCGTGGCATCTAATATGGCAAATGCATACCAACCCACCATCCCAATGGCTGATAAATCTCTCGACTTTCTATAGCTCTCCCTCACATTATACAACATATTCTCTGGCACATTGGCAAACTCTGGATTGGTAACCGTTTGCCCGTTTATCTTTTGAATATATGCCTGCCTAACGGCACCATATTCTTTATTATAAAACATAAAGCTATAGGTTAATGCCCCAAAACCTGCATAAACAATAGGCACCTTCCAATAGCTTTTGTTATATACTTGTCCGCCCCCCGGAATTAACCCATACAAAGCGGCCTTCTTAGCCGGAGGATATACGGAAGACTTTTCTTCTGGCTTCTTTTCAACGGCTTGAGCGCCGGCTAATTGGCCCAGCGCTATCAAACATACAATAAGAAAATACTTTTTAAACATTAAAGCAATTCCATGATTTTCTTGAGCTCTTGTTGAGATTTAAATGGTATCATCACACTTCCTCTACCACGCTCATCTGCCTTAATTTTAACCTTTACAGATAACTTACTAGTTAAGGTTTTTTGTATCTCTACAAACGCCGAAGGAAGATCTGCTTTCTTGGCCCTTGGTTCTGTTGATTTCTCCTCCTCATCGCCCTCTTTTCTTTCGTGAGCGCTGCGCACCAAGTTCTCTATCTGCCTCACAGACATGCCTTCATCCATCATTTTATGGAATAAAAACTGCTGCTCATCTGGATTGTCAACCGAAATGATTGCCCTTGCATGACCCATGCTAATTTTGGCATCTCTGATGGCCGCCTGGATATTATCAGGCAATTTTAATAACCTTAAATAGTTGTTTACGGTAGAACGATTTTTACCTACACGCTCGCCCAATTGCTCCTGATTTAAACTACATTCATCCACCAAACGCTTATAGCTAAAGGCTATTTCCATAGCGTTTAACTCTTCCCTTTGAATGTTTTCTATCAAGGCCATTTCTAACATGCCTTGGTCGTCTGCCAATCTAATAAAAGCAGGTATAGAGGTTAGCCCCGCTAATCTGCTGGCACGGGTTCTACGCTCACCACTAATAATTTGGTAAGAATCATATCCTAATTTCCTAACCGTAATCGGCTGGATAATGCCATGTACTTTAATAGACTCGGCCAACTCATTAAGGGCCGTTTCCTCAAATTCTTCGCGAGGTTGAAAAGGATTGGCTTGAATTTGCGAAATTGGAATTTCACTAATCGAATGTAATGGCTTGCTTTCGTTAGCCGTAATATCGGTGCTGCTGTGCTCTAATAAGGCGCTTAAACCCCTGCCTAATGCGTTTCTTTGTTTGTTGCTGCTCATGCTCTCTCTGTTTTTCCTTTTAATTCAATTCGTGATTCGATTCCATTTTAGACGACTTTGTTAAGCCGTTCTTATGAAGTAATTCTTTGGCTAGGTTTAAATAGTTAATTGCCCCTTTGCTTTCTGCATCATGAGAAATAGCTGCTAAACCAAAGCTAGGTGCCTCGCTTAATTTAGTATTTCTTTGGATGATGGTATCAAACACCAAGTCCTGAAAATGCATTTTCACCTCTTCCACCACCTGATTGCTCAAGCGGGTGCGCATATCGTACATGGTGAGCAATAACCCTTCTATTTGTAAATCTGTGTTGAGATTACTCTGAATAATTTTAACTGTATTTAGCAACTTGCCCAATCCCTCTAAGGCAAAATACTCGCACTGCACTGGGATAATCACCGAGTCGCTTGCCACCAAAGAATTGGTGGTAATTAAACCCAAAGAAGGCGAACAATCTATGATCACAAAATCATAAGCATCCTTAATCTTTTGCAATTCATGGTTCATTAAACGCTCCCTGTTGGGCACATTAATTAATTCTATTTCGGCACCCACCAAGTCGATATTAGATGGCAAAATATCTAAATAGGTGAAGGTAGTTTTAATGATGGCATCTTTAGCCGGTACCTCATTTACCAATACTTCATATAACCCTGTTCTGATATCCTTTGGGTCAAACCCTAAACCAGAAGTGGTATTAGCCTGCGGATCTGCATCAATTACCAATGTTTTAAATTCTAGCACTGCCAAACTAGCCGCAAGGTTAATTGCAGTGGTAGTTTTGCCTACACCGCCTTTTTGATTTACGATTGAAATTATTTTTGTCATATCTGTTTAGATGGCTATTTGTTCGCCGATTTTTAATAAAGTTAAATTTGCTCCAGAATTACTAAAGGCCGATTTGGCAGCAATAGGGTCTATCACTATATACCCAAAAGTGTCGTAGTGCAAGCCTATTACATTTTTGGTTCTTAGAAAATTGGCGGCCTCTGCAGCATCTGCTGCATCCATGGTAAAGTTGCCTCCAATGGGTAATAATGCCCAATCTATGGTAAACCGCTCTCCCAATAATTTCATTTCTTGATTTAATGCAGTGTCTCCACTATAATAAATAGTTTTACCTTCTATCTCTAACATAAACCCAGCTGCTGCTCCACCATAGGTTCCGTCGGCAAAACTACTGCTGTGCATGGCGTAGGTCATAGTTACTTTGCCAAAATCAAAGTCTCTTTTACCACCAATGTTCATAGGATGGGTATGGGCAATCCCTTGTTTTTGTAACCAAGCATGCACCTCCCAAATGCCAATCACCAATGCCCCTGTTCTTTGAGCGATGGATAATAAATCGGCGGTATGATCTTCGTGGGCATGCGAAACCAAAATATAATCTACCTGTAATTGCTCCACAGCGATGTCCTTTGCTAAGGCATTGCCAGCAATAAATGGGTCGAACAACAAGGTTTTGCCCTGCGTTTGTATGGTAAAACAAGAATGTCCTAAAAACTTTATTTCCATAAATTCACTTATCCACAAATTCTAATCTCCCTTTGCCCGCGCACATTTCTGCAAATATGCGCTTCCTAAAAGTTCGTGAAACACTTTTCACTCTAGCGTGAAACGAATTCCATGTTTTCAAATAACGTTAATGAATTTGGCAACTAATCCACCCTCTATCAACAGGCATGTGGATTACTTTAAATTATGATTTTAAGGACTTTGTAAAATTTAACTTGCAATATTCTAGACATGCGCTGCTAACAGCAAGTCTAAATCCTTATTGTAGATACTCAAGCGTTTACCTAAATATTTATTGGTTAAATTTCCTTTATAGATATACACCCCCGGACGCATTTCTGGATGATCAAACAAAAACTTCCCAAAGTTGGGCGACTCCGAAATATTTAATAACAAAGGCGTAATCACATTACTTAAGGCATAACTAGCTGTCCTACAAACATTGCTGGTAATATTGGGCACACAATAGTGTATTACCTCATGTTTTTTAAAGGTTGGCTGCGCATGACTCGTAATTTCGGAAGTTTCAAAAACCCCACCTTGGTCGATGCTGATATCTAAAATGATGCTATTGGGTTTCATTTGCGACACCAACTCCTCGCTTACAATCACTGGCGACCTGCCTTCCTCGCTTCTAATACATCCAATGCAAACGTCTGCATTTACAATGGCCTTTTGCAATATCTTAGGATGTATCAAAGAGGTAAATATGGGTTGACCCAAATTGGTTTGTAAGCGTCTTAACTTGGCCAATGAATGATCAAAAACCTTAACGCAGGCTCCCATTCCCAATGCCGCTCTGGCTGCAAATTCGCCAACCGTGCCTGCCCCTAAAATGACAATTTCGGTGGGTGGAATTCCCGTAACCCCTCCTAACATCTCACCCTTGCCTCCCCCATTGGCATTTAACAATTGAGCAGCTACTGCAATGGCGTTAATGCCTGCAATTTCGCTCAGACTTCTTACAATAGGATAAACGCCACTCTCGTCTTTTAAATACTCAAACCCAATGGCATTGATGCGCTTGGCCATTAAACTGCGCACGTAAGCCTCGTTGCGAGCACCATGTTGCAAGGCCGATATCAATAATTTATCTGCCGACATCCACCCTACTTCTTCGTTGGTGGGTGGCTCTACTTTTACAATAATATCTGCCTTATATACTTCTTCCCTCGAATAACAAATCTTAGCTCCTGCATCGCTATACTCCTTGTCTGTAAATGAGGCATCCTTCCCCGCATTGGTCTCTAACCAAACCTCATTACCATTATTTACCAGCAATTGCACACTCGATGGCGTTAACGCAATACGATGCTCCTGTAAAGTAATTTCTTTCGGAACACCAATATACAAAGATTGGTTAGGCTGCTTCATTTCTAATACAGCTTCCTTAGGCTGTAAACTCGCCTGACGCGCTAAATCACTAAAACCAAAAGTGTTACTTTCAGACATGAGGGTTTAAATAGGTTATGCTCAAAATTAAACAAAATAAAACATATTATAAACTATACCCAAAGGTTTCGGCCACCATCTTCGGATAAGGCAATATGAATTTTTAAATGTGGCTCTTGTAAAAGGATGGTTTCTATTTTCTCAGGCCATTCAATCAAACAAAGGTGGCCCGAATCAAAATAATCTTCATATCCTAAGTCGTATACCTCTTCTATCGATTTAATTCTATAAAAATCAAAATGGTAAATAGGCTTGCCACTGCTAGTATGATACTCGTTTACTATAGAAAAACTCGGGCTACTTACCGTTTCTTCCACGCCCATTTGGGTTAACAAATACTTGATTAAGGTAGTTTTGCCTGCCCCCATATCCCCATAAAAACACCATAGGGTATGGTTTTTTCCAGCTTCTTGCAAAAAATCACTGGCTAGTTCTAAGGTGTCTAAAGCATATCGCAGCACAAACTCGCTTATTTTCTTCTTTGCAACTCGGTGGTAATAAGCTTTAACTCTCTACCTGCCTGACCTTGTACGCTGGTATTTTCTTGTGCCCTTCTAAACAAATAAGGCAATACCGCTTTCACCGGACCGTAAGGTAAATATTTAGCCACCCTGTACCCTGCATTGGCTAAGTTATAACTCAAGTTATCACTCATGCCATACAACTGCGAAAAATATACCCGCTCATCCGTTGCTTGCAGCCCGTGGGTTTTCATTAAATCTATTAAATACTCACAACTCTCTTGATTGTGCGTACCTGCACAGATAGAAACCCTTTGAATATGCTCCAAACAAATCCTTAATCCTTCATTATAATCGCGGTCACTGGCGGCTTTGCTAGGCTGAATGGGATTAGTATACCCCTTTCCCTTAGCGCGCTCTGCTTCTTTTTCCATATACGCCCCACGCACCAATTTCACGCCATAAAAGTAATTACCTGCTGCAGCCTCTTCAATGGATTTTTGTAAAAAGGCCAACCTATCATGTCTGTAAAACTGAATGGTATTATATACAATGGTGCGCTGGCGATTATACTGCTGCATCATTTCTCCTGCCATTTGATCAATGGCATCCTGAATCCAACTTTCTTCGGCGTCTATAAATAAGCGCACATTTAAGTCGAATGCCCGCTTACAAATTTCATTGATACGCGCTTTCACTCGATCAAACTCGGCAGTTTCATCTGTACTAAGCGCTTGCTTTTCATTCACCTTTTGCAATAATGCAAACCTTCCAACACCTGTCACTTTAAAAACACTAAATGGAATGGCCGGATTGTTATGCGCCTTTTCGATGGTTTTAATAATCTCTTTGGCTGTGGCATCAAAAACTACTTCCTTTTCTTCGCCTTCTACCGAATAATCTAAAATGGTGCCCACTCCAAACTGGTACATCTGCTGAATGGTAGTCTCACAATCACTCACACTCTCTCCGCCACAAAACTGATGAAAAACCGTTTTCTTGATAATTCCTTTGATAGGCAAACCTATCTTAAAACCAAAATCTACCAAAGCGGGGCCGGTTTGAACCAACCAATTATACCCAATGGCTTTAAACAGTAAATATGAATTGCGAAGCTCTTTGTTATTTCTGGCCTGAAAGGCAATTTGTGTATTTGAAAAATCAACCTTTGTATGTGTCATACTTGTTATTTATTCTTTACCTAATGCTTGTTAACAAATGATTAACTATAATTGCGCTACGAAAGTAAGACCAATCTCTGTTAGATGAAAGAAATAATTCATAAGGATTTTGAGATATTTCTTGGTGAGGAAGTATTGGAACACCTGGCAGAAATTTTAATAGAACTCAGTTATTCCAAAATTTTTGTACTCATGGACACCAATACCCAGCGCCATTGCTGGCCTATTCTGAGTCCGTATTTGGTAAACTACCATCCCATTGTCATTCCAGAAGGCGAGTCGAGCAAAAGCTTGGTTCAAGCCGAAAAAATATGGGCTGCCCTGCACCAAAACCTTGCCGACAGAAACTCCGTACTCATTAACTTAGGAGGCGGCGTGGTAAGCGATATTGGTGGATTTTGTGCGGCCACCTATAAACGGGGAATCGACTTTATCAATGTTCCAACCTCTCTATTAGGAATGGTAGATGCCGCTGTGGGTGGTAAATTAGGCATCGACTTTCTGAGTTTTAAAAATAGCATTGGCCTTTTTAAGCACCCCAAATACATCATTGTTTACCCCGATTTTATTAAAACCTTAAGTGCCGAAGAAACCAGAAATGGCTTGGCAGAAGTGGTTAAACATGGTTTAATTGAAGATAAATCGCTATTCGAAAAACTGGCCCAACTAGAAGGCAATGCCCTCGAAAAAGCCGGAAACCTTATCTTTCAATCCATCAAAATAAAAGCCCAAATTGTAAAGAAGGACCCTTTCGAAAAAGATTTACGTAAATCGCTCAACTTTGGTCACACCATTGGCCATGCCATCGAAACATGGTCGCTATTAAATGACGTCATTCCGCTTAAACACGGCGAAGCCATTGCCATTGGCATGATTTGCGAATCTTATCTTAGCAAAACATTGTTGGGTTTATCTAATTCAGAGTTGGAGCAAATAACCCGATACTTTACCCAAAGATACCCCACCTATAAACATCCTTGGGATGAAAATAAACTCATTGCCTTGATGCAACATGACAAAAAAAATGTGGATGGCCTGATTAATTTCACCCTCCTAAAAAAGATTGGTAAAGCCAAAATTAATATCAATTGTCACGAAGATTTAATTAGGAAGTCTCTTGCCTATTATAGACAATTGAGCCAATGAAATCGTTAAAAGTTCAGTCGTATCGCACCCATCTCAAAGGAAACATTCAATTGCCGGCTTCTAAAAGCATGAGCAATAGGGCACTTATTTTACAGGCTGTTTCGCAACAGCTATTCCATAAAACCATTACCCTTGGCAACCTCTCGGATGCCGACGACACCCAAATTCTTACAAAGGCCATTCAACTTACTCAAGGCCAGGTAAACATCAAAAATGCTGGCACCTGCGCCCGTTTCTTATGCGCCTATTATGCGGCCAAACCTGGCACCGATATCATCTTGGAAGGCGAAGCAAGAATGCACCAAAGACCCATTGCCCCTTTGGTGGATGCCCTAACACAATTGGGTGCTCACATTACCTATTTAGACAATCCTGGCTTCTTACCCATACACATTATTGGAAAACAACTTAATGGCGGTGAGCTAAACATAGATGCCACCACATCAAGCCAATTTGTTTCTGCCTTAATGCTTATTTCGCCTATGCTTAATGGCGGTTTGACCCTATCCTTGCCAGAAGAAACAGTAAGCAAAACTTATATCACCATGACCCTTGGGGTAATGAATGCCTTTGGGTTTAAGGCAAGCTGGGACGAAGCCAATTTAACTATTACCTGCCCACAACAAACAGAACCTGCTAGGATAGACCATTACGAAATTGAAGCCGATTGGAGCAGTGCCGCCTTTTTTTATGAAGCAGCCTTACTTGCCGAAGAAGCCAAACTTACCTTATCTGGCTTAACCTTGCCATCCATGCAGGGCGACTCAATTCTGGCGAATTGGTTTGAACAACTTGGCGTAACCAGCGAATTGGGTCAAACCGGAATAACCATAACCAAAGCCAAGGAAGTAAGCACAAAACCTGTAGCATTAGACTTTACCCATTACCCCGATCTAGCGCCTGCCATTATCTGCGCTTGTGCTGGGGCGGGCATTGCCATTAAGGCAAGCGGACTAAAAAGCTTGGTGCACAAAGAAAGTAACCGTGTATTGGCTTTGATAAATGCTTTAAAAACCTTGCATATAAAAACAGAAAGCGATCAAGAAAATTTTATTGCTCATGATGGATTGCAAAGGCATTTTTACCATGGCGAAATCCTACAAACTCATCAAGACCATCGACTGGCAATGGCCTATGGCATGCTAGCCTTATTCTTATCTGTGGTGCGTTTGAGCGAAGGCAAATCGGTGGTAAAATCTTTCCCTCACTTTTGGGATGAAGCGGCTAAGCTGGGCTTAGAAACAACTTAAAAGAATTTCACTCAAGTCTCCCTCAGGCTATTCTATAATTCTTGCATTTCACTTACTTTAGCCTTCACTTAATTTTACATCTGATGAAAATTGCCATTATAGGAACAGGAAACGTAGGAGGCGCCTTAGCCAGTAAGTGGGCCAAGGCCGGACACGACATTTATTTAGGCGTTAGAGACACCGAAAATTTTAAAGGCAAAGCCTTGCTTAACAATCCCAACACCCATGCACTTGCCATCACAGCAGCCGTTAAAAATGCCGAAGTAATTGTATTGGCTACACCTGCCCCCATGACCATTGAAGTGTGCCAAAGCCTTGGTGATACCACAGGTAAAATCATCATCGACACCATGAACATTGTCATGGGACGCGGACCACAAGGTTTTCAAAATACCACCGATGCCATCCTTGCCCACACACAAAGTAAAGAGGTAGTGAAATGTTTTAACACCACTGGATTTAACAATATGATGAATCCTGTATATGGTGCGCAATCTTTAGACGCCTTTGTGGCTGGCGACAGCGAACTTGGAAAAAATGCGGCCATGCAATTGGCCTTAGATGCTGGGTTTGCACAATGCTATTGGATTGGCGGCAACGACAAGTTTAGCTTAATGGAACAGTTTGCTTGGTTTTGGATTAACCTTGCCATGTTTCAAGGACAAGGCAGAGAAATTGGGTTTAAACTCTTAAAGCGTTAAGAGGCTTCGGTTTGGTTCAAACTGAATACACGGTATACATGCTCATGCAGGTTAAAGCTAAACACCTTTCCCTCTAGCACGGGCTCAATGCCTGTGATGATTTTAATGGCCTCCGAAACTTGCATAGAAGCAGCAAAAGAACAAGTTGACCCTAAGACACCATTTGCCGCACATGACAACATTGCTGAGTTAAAATTGGTAGAACCAAAAAAGTGATCGAACTTTATTTTTTTGCGGTAGTTAAACACAGAAACCATTCCCTCAAAGCCCATCACTGCCGAAAATATCCAAGGCTTTTGAAGTTGGCTGCACCATTGGTTTAATAAGTGCCTAGTTTCGATGTTATCTGTGCAATCTATGATTAGTTCATAGGTTGATAGAAATGCTAGGGCGTTAGCATCTTCTAATCTGTTGGGATGTGCTGTAAGTTGCAAATGTGGGTGCTGCCGGCTCAGGTTTTCTGCTGCCATTAAAGCCTTTGATTTTCCGATATGTTCTTGGCTATATAAGGTTTGTCTGGCTAGGTTATGTTCTTGCACTACGTCATTATCTATTACCCCTATATAGCCCACACCTGCCGCTGCCAAGTATTGTAATACTGGGCAACCTAAGCCGCCTGCTCCTACTACCAAAACTTTGGCTTGGTTAAGTTTGGTTTGACCCAAAGGCCCAATTTCGGGCATATTGATTTGTGCTAAATACCGCTCCACTTGCTAGGCTTGATGAATCTGACTTAGAATACTTGTATCTTTTATCTTATCATCCTCAGCCAACATAAAGGCTTTACTTAGGATAATAGACAACAAGGCGTCTCCCTCAAATGGAAGAAATACTTTGTCAGAAGCTTTGTTACTTTTATCCGGAACTATACAGAGATACTGATCGTTCGGACTCATTAAAATATTGCCACTGCCGATATGAATCTTGTAAGTTCTAAAGGTACCTTTTACCATTAAATATCTTCCATCGAAGGTACATTGTGGGGCAATCTTTAACCTGGGTATAAGCCGTTGCAAAGCGGCCTCTCTTACTTTGGATGATTCTGATAACTCGGCAAAAGAATAATTATACCAATATTCATTCATACGGGTATTGCCATTGTCTTGCCAATTTACATCATTACCAATACTTGTTACTCCAACAAACAAATCAACATCTCGCATGATTTCGCTAAACACCAAAGCCGGCACCTCTTCTAAAGCAATTACTTGGTTGTCTCTATAAAACCTTACCTGATCGGTACTCACAAAGTTAAAAATACCCATTTGATTGGTATTGTCTCCTTGCCAATCGGCATCTACTAAAAACTCGGCAGTTAACTGATGATGAGCAATCAACACACTAGGGGTATTGTGAGAATCCCAAGACCCCATTAAATGATATATCCAACCACGCTGTTTGCAAAGCGCAGCAAATTGATGTTGACGTAAAATATGGGCTGCAAAACGATTAGAATAGGTATGGGTATTTTGTTCTGCATCTGTTAACACATACACTTCTCTAAATGCCTGTTTAAAGGGCTGCTTTATTTGATGCTGCTCTAAAAAAGTACGCCAATCTCTTACAGCATCCGCCGTATCGTAAATGGGATGCCACAAGCTCACTTTAAGCTCGGCAGGCAAATTGGGCAAAGGCTGTCCGTGGGCGTTTACCAATACTTCATTGAAGTAAATACCACTCCAGCGCTGGTCTTGATGGGTGAATGTCCATATCAACTGTTTGCTCACAAAAGTCAGTAATGGATGATGAAGATACGATTGTTTCCATTCTTCTAAGCCCCATTCTCTTGCTTTTAAATAACATTGCTCTATCCTATCCTTTTGTACCTGAAGCGTAGCTTCTATTTCCTTCATTCTTTTTCTGAGCGCAGCTAATTCCTCCTTATGTCCTTCTTTAATTTTGGTTGGAACCGAAGCTTGCTGTTTACCCTCTTGTTCCCAAACAAGCGCTACACTTTGATAGGAGTTGATGGTTACAATAGCAGTATAATCGCCTATTGGGCTTT
Source organism: uncultured Chitinophaga sp. (assembly GCA_964443415.1). Taxonomy (GTDB): domain Bacteria; phylum Bacteroidota; class Bacteroidia; order UKL13-3; family UKL13-3; genus B1. The sequence continues at coordinate 39,416 of CAYUDC010000012.1, forward strand.
CTAATCGGCCTTGGTTCAACCCGAAACTTGGCACAGATATTTCTTCTAATTGATCTTTGGTATACCCTTCTTTGAGCGCTACTATACTGATATATTTTTCAATGATTTTTAGCACCGAGGGATATTTAATCTTCACCTTAAACTTACTTAAGGTGGCAATGCCCTCTTTAAACGGCAAGATAGAAAAAGCATACAAACACGCATTACCTGTTCTTACAGAAACCGCTCCCACGCCAGGCAATTTCTTAAAAGCCCAAAGGCCATATTCATCCAACTTTGTCGTTAATCGTGTATCGTTTATCAAGCCGCAAGTCCAGATAACTCCCTTTAAAATATCATGATTGGCCTCACTTAAAAAGGCTATTTTTTGATCCGACCTTTTATGAATGTCTTTTAAAAGTGTTAAGCTTATCTCTAAAAAGTGAAGATAGGCAATAACAAGGGTTTCTTTTTCTATTTGCGCGATAACCTTATGCGTTTCTTTTATCCATTTTTCGGAGGGCGTTGCTTTGCCTTGCACTTCAACCAATTGGGCAATGAGCGTCTTCCAGGCGCTTTGTTGTGTTGGGTCTGTTAGGGAAGATATAAATTCAAGCATGTATTTGCCCAAGGCATCTGAGGCATCTGCACCCATTTCTGGAGCACCTTGCAGCAAAAATGCTATTTGCTTGTTTATTTGAATGGTATCCGCATAGGTGTAACTCTCGGAGGAACTATCGCTGTGCAAAGCTTGTAGCGCAGATTTTAAAGGCTTAGATAAACCAGAGTTTCGAATGTTTGTTTCTATTTTACTAAGCAAAGGCTTAAATGGAATTCCAGAATAAAACTGATTTTTATTGAGTCTTTGAGTGATAAAATTCACTAAATCTAACAGTTCTTCATCCGAATAGTCTATCTTTCTTCTAAGCAATTGGCTGCTTAACTGGGTATATAATTCTATGCCATCCCAAACAGTAGAGCCATACACATTAGACTCTTTGCGGTTTTTCTTAAATTGATACAACTCGTCGATGCAGGCATAAATGAAGGATTTAATAAAATCATCTTCCCTGGTTTTAATCGATTGATAGACCATTAAGTTTCCCAAAGTAGGCAGCCTGTAACTCTCTTTTTTAGCAATGGCTTCCTCTAATAAGTCCTTCAACAAGGCAAGACATTCTTTCTCGTGCTGTTTAGAAAACTCAGGTGCTTTTTTCTTAAAAAAATCTAACAAAGACATCTGTACTTATCCTCCAATTAACGGGGTTAATTTTACAAAACTCACCTCTGTTTCGGGCGTAAGCAACACCATTTCATCCAAAGACATAGCTTGTTTTTGGTCTATCAATACAAAGTAGGCATTTCGAATAAAAGCATCTAAAGCTATATACACTTGTTGCTCGGCATCAATCAACTTTCTTTTAGGCATTTTATACCCGTTAATGGTTTTCTCGGTAGCTTCGGGTTGAACCAAGCCTTGAAAATACTGAGGCAAGCGTTGATTATACGTTTCTACTTCAGAAGTAACCCTACTGGAAATAATTTCTTTTACGCTCACCAATTCATGTTGCAATGAAATGATAATTTCATTTAAAATTTTTCCTCCTGCGGTTTCATCTTTAATTCTTAGTTGATAGGCCATGGCATAGCATTAATTAAAATCGAATAATTTAATGTGATAAACATACATCATCTTTAGAAATTAGACAACTCCAAGTAATTGATTTGTTTGCAATAATGCCTCTAACTCCTTCTCCACCGCATCGGCAAACCTAAAGTAATTGTGCTTTTTAATAAAGGCATCTTTTTCAACCCATTCTTCTTGTGCATAAGCGCAAACCATTTCAAGAATCTGTGGCTCTTCCATGCGCGATTGATAAGTTAAAAAGGAAGACATTTTTAGCAGCAATAATTTATTGCGCGACAAGATCTCGAAGGCTAAAACTTCGCACTCCTTAATCAGTTGAATGGCTTCTTGCGTATGGGTTTGTTGATGCACCATGGCCAAATCATCCCGCGTGGCGGCAAGGCGTATAAAAATAGGATCAGCCCCCATGGCATATTCCTTTACTGCCCTATTGGCCATTTCGCTTACCCTTTCGATATCACTCGATACGCCCGAACAAGTATTCTCTTCACCAAAAATCAACTTCTCTGCCACATAGCCTCCCAAGCCTATCATCATTTCTTTTTTTAGCAACTCGTAAGTAAATGGCCCCTCTGGCATATTTACCATACAAAACCCTTCGCTATCGGCTGCAGCAGTTTTAGACACTACCAAAGATGGGATAATCCTCAATGCTAACGCAGCAACAATGGCATGACCCGCCTCATGAACCGCTGTATGCGCCTGATGATGGATATTTTCTGTTTTTCTAAGGTTACTCATCTTTAACACCAAAGTTTCGCGGTATTGAAATAATGTTTGATATAGATGATCCTTAAAACAAAAGGTAAAGCTTTCTTCTTCATAAGACCAATACACATACTTGGCTTGTATGCCTACTTCCATCATCTTTAATAACAACTTGCTAATATGCCCTTCGATAATATTCTTGATAGTAGTGAATACTGGCCTTGTTCCTTGTGCTGGATAAACCCCTTCGGCATATACTATTTCTACTACACTGGTATCAAACACTATCTCCAGCTGAAAGCGATCCAATACAAAGGCCTTAAGCTCATTTAGTTTTTGCACTATTATATCTCTAAAGTTTTGCTGTGTAAAAGAAGTATAAATGATATGATTATTTCCCAGCCGCGCGATTTGCTCATTCCTAAATCTTTTCTTTAAAGCTTCTTTGATGTGACCTAGGTTAATTTTTCGAGTTGCTTCATACAATTCGTCTGCGTGTATATCTGGGTTAAGACTGTTGCTCATGTAATAGGCTTCATCTAGATTTCCCAGTACAAATATCAAAGACTTAGAAAGATCTAATTGCTTTACCGCAGAGCGCCTACTCATCCCTTCTAAAATCATCCGACGTAGTTCGAGGGCATCACTTTTTTCTACCCTTGCCGTGAGTACTGGCTTAGATAAGGTATCGTCTTGATACAAATACAACAAGCCTTCAATAAAATCTTGCGACAAAAAGTAAGAGGCATCTACTGCCTTGCCAAACCTTTCTTTCTCTTCAAAATAAAATGCCTCAAAGCTTTCCATAAAAACAGCTTCTTGCTCTACCACTACCCCATTTGCCATCACAACACCCTTGTCTATACACTTAGATAATAACATCAGGCATAAGTCGGCACGCATTAAATAATACGAGTTCTGGTAAGGGATATAACTTATTTTACCACTGTCTAACATCTCCCAAATAACACGCAACTTGTCTTTACCCATTTCTTCCCCATCTTTTTTAATGGTTCTAGCAAACTGAAACTCATCAAAGCATATCACGCCGGCTTGCTCATGAAAAAACTCTAGGTCGTCTGTAAACATACTTTTTATCCAGGAGGCAGAGTCCGACTCAAACTCGCCCATATCCATTTGCACAAACAACCTTTGATAATTTAGCAATTCAATCATTCTGTTCACCAAGGCTGTTTTACCAGAGCCTGTTAGGCCCCACATATT
>CAYUDC010000013.1:0-3597 GCA_964443415.1 uncultured Chitinophaga sp.
CAAACTTAATAATTTGTGCCCTCAAATGAAAGTTACTTTTCTAGGAACAGGTACCTCGCAAGGAGTGCCCATTATTGCATGTGATTGTGTGGTATGTAGCTCTGGGCAAGCCAAAGATAAAAGGCTTCGTTCCAGTATTTTGGTGCAATATCAAGGATTTAACATTGTGGTAGATACTGGTCCAGATTTTAGAGAGCAAATGTTACAATGCCAGCTCAAACAACTCGATGCCATTTTGTTTACGCATGCGCATCGCGACCACATGGCGGGCTTAGATGATATCAGAGGGTTTAACTTTAGAATGAAAAGGGCCATCGATGTGTATTGCGAAAAGTGGGTAGAGAATGCCATTCGCAAAGAGTTTTATTATGCCTTCGAAGAGCCTAAGTATCCTGGTGTTCCTGAGATGAATCTTCATACGATACATAATGAAGAGTTTGAGATTGGGGGCATCAGCATTATTCCCATACGTGCCTTTCATCATAAAATGCCTGTGTTTGGTTTTAGGTTTAAAGACTTTGTGTATATCACCGATGCCAATAGAATAGAAGAGCATGAGTTAGAAAAGATAAAAGGCTGTGAAGTATTAGTGTTAAATGCGCTTAGAAAAGAAACCCATATCTCTCATTTTACTTTGGCAGAAGCCATAGAAATTGTGAACTTAGTAAAGCCTAAAGCGGCTTATTTTACCCATATCAGCCATCAATTGGGTTTGCATGATGCAGTAGAACTTGAGTTGCCAAAGAATATGTTCTTGGCTTATGATGGATTGGAGTTAAACTTCTCATGAAATCCTTGCATCAACATGCCGCCATTTTCCCTTGGCTGGCAAGTAGTTTAAATGAAATTTTAGTTGGCTTTTACCTACAAGATGCCTTTGCAGCTACCAAAGATGAATTGGTATTGGTGTTTGTAAAAGAAAAAGAACAGTTGAGTCTTTGTCTAAATGTAGAAGCCAAAACTGGCTTGTTACTTTTTTATGAACACGACATTAGCAGAGAAGGTGGGGCCATGCCTTTGTTTAAAATATTAATCGGGCAATGTATTGTAAAAGTAAGTCATCACTTAAACAATCGCTCTTTTGCCATAGCCTTCGAAAACAACCTGCAATTAATTTTTAAGCTGTATGGTGGTTTAAGCAATGTGCTATTGGCCGACGAAAACAAGGTGCTAAGCATGTTTAGGTCGAGCATACAAAATGATAAAGAAACAAATCCTAATGAGTTAGCGCAAGCCTATCCCATAGAGGCCTTGGCAGAAGACACCCCTTTGTTTATTTGTAAGCCAACCCACAAAGAAGAGGGCATTTTAGCCTTGCTAACCCAAGCCCAAGGAGAGGTGTATTGGCAAGGTAATTATCTGTTAGAGGCCTTGCATGAGTTTGGCTCACAGTATTTGCAATTGTATCGATACACGCATCTTAAAGCGAGTCTCGAACAAAAATTTAGTCGACAATTAAAAGGGAAACAAGCAGCATTATTGGCTGCTCAAAATAGGGTGCAACAATTAGAGCTTGAAATTCCACCCGAAGAAATTGGCCATATCATTATGGCAAACTTGCACCATCTTAAAAAAGGGATGACGAGTGTAAACTTATTTGATTTTTATAGAAATCAACCACTTGATATTGCGTTGAAGAAAGATTTGTCGGCGGCAGATAATGCAGCTTATTATTATAAAAAGGCCAAGAATAGAATCCTCGAGAAGCAACAATTTATAAAGCGAGTAGAAACACTTAGCAAAGAAGTGATAGCCATACAAGCCTCACTCTTAGAAGTTCAATCTGCGCAAAAGTTAAAAGAGTTAAAACGGTTTGAACCAAAGGAATCATCGCAGCAAAAGCGTTCGGTTCAACCCGAAAAATTTAAGCATTTTAGTTATTTGGACTTTGATATTTATATTGGCAAAAGCTCAGAAAATAACGACGAGCTCACGCAGCGCTTTGCCAAGAAAGATGATTTATGGCTTCATGCCCGTGGTGTGGCCGGTAGTCATGTGGTGATTAAGAAAAAGCCGGGTAAAGATTTTCCAAAGGCCTTAATAGAACATGCGGCTAGCTTGGCAGCCTATTATTCAAAAGCCAAAGGCAGTGGCTTGGTGCCCGTTATCTATACGCCTAAAAAATTTGTGAGAAAGCCCAAAGGGGCAAATGTTGGACAGGTTTTGGTAGAAAAAGAAGAGGTAATTTTGGTTGAACCTAAGAAGGATTAATTCCTTAGGTTTGTTTCTATAAACTTATGCTTTTCTTTGTAGGACATTTTAGATTATGAAAGTTTTACTCCGTTACTTAGAAAATTATAAGGGATTGGTGGCGCTGGCTTTGTTGTTTGCCGCTCTTAACCAAATGTTCTCCTTACTCGACCCGTTTATTTACGGTAAACTCATCGACCGCTTTGCTACTCATCCAGCAGATTATGATGAGGCCACCTTTTTAAAAGGCATTAGTTGGTTGATTGGTGCAGCCATTGGTGTAGCCATGGTTTCTAGAATTGCCAAAGCTTTTCAAGATTATACCCTTAACCTCATCATTCAAAAATTTGGTGCAGCTGTTTTTACCGATGGTTTAAAACATGCTTTGCAAATGCCTTTTCAGGAGTTCGAAGACCAACGCTCTGGCGAGTTGCTCAATGTTTTGCAAAAGGTAAGAACCGATTCAGAAAAGTTTATCATCAACTTCATCAACATATTTTTTACCTCTTTTGTTGGAATCATTTTCGTGATTATTTATGCCATTCAGGTTCAACCTTTACTCATCTTAATCTACTTTGGCGCCAGTATGTTGTTGGGATGGTTAACCAGCTTTTTATCTAAGCAAGTAAAAAAGGTACAGCAGCGCATTGTGCAGCAAACAAAGGTGTTGGCAGGTTCTACTACCGAGTCGCTTAGAAACATTGAGCTTATTAAAAGCTTAGGTTTAACGCAACAAGAAATGAAGCGATTAAACCTCAGCACGCAAAAAATACTTCGTTTAGAATTAGATAAGGTAAAGAGCATTCGAAGCATCAGCTTTATTCAAGGGACCATTGTGAATTTGTTGCGTCAAAGCATTTTATTTATGCTTTTGTATATGATCTTTCATAAGCAAATGAGTTTGGGTCAACTCATGACTTTACAATTTTATTCGTTCTTTATTTTTGGTCCATTACAAGAATTGGGCAATGTCATTTTAAGTTTTAGAGAGGCAGAAGCTTCTTTGCAAAACTTTCAAAACATTATGGATAGGCCTTTAGAAGTGAAGCCTGCTAATCCGGTTTGCTTAAATGAACTAGATTCGTTGGCCTTTGAGCAGGTTAGTTTTAAACATAAAACAGCTTCTCAGCATGCCATACAAGATATTAGCTTTAAAGCACAAAAGGGCGAAACCATTGCCTTTGTTGGTCCATCGGGCTCTGGCAAAACTACCTTGGTAAAAATGTTGGTGGGCTTATACTTGCCACAGCAAGGCAATATTCAGTTTAATGGTGTGGCTGCACAAGATATAAATTTTGATGAACTAAGGCGTCAGATTGGCTTTGTAACGCAAGACACGCAACTGTTTTCGGGCACTATTAAAGAGAATTTGTTGTTTGTGAATCCGGGTGCTAGCGACCAAGATAT
>CAYUDC010000013.1:3697-36797 GCA_964443415.1 uncultured Chitinophaga sp.
AGCATCAGCGATAAGAAGGAGCAAATCACGGTGATGATTGCCCATCGTTTGAGCACCATCATGCATGCCGATAGAATTTATGTGTTAGAAAAAGGCAGGATGGCAGAGACTGGCACACACGAGACTTTATTAGCCGAGAAGGGATTATACTACGCCATGTGGCGCCAGCAAATAGGAGAGCGTTAGTAGCTTTTGGTTTGACCCAATGCTCATAAAACCTACAGCGCTTTAGGCGCTGAGGGTTTCTGCTTCTTTATGAATTTTCTTAACCAAGCCTTGTAATACATTTCCTGGTCCGCATTCTACAAACTGCGACGCACCATCTGCTACCATGGCTTGAACCGATTGTGTCCATTTAACTGGTGCTGTGAGTTGTGCTACCAAGTTAAGTTTAATTTGCTCTACATCCGAAACCGCAGAGGCGCTTACATTTTGGTATACTGGGCAACTTGGTTGGTTAAAGTGGGTAGCCTTAATGGCTGCTTCTAGCTCAACACGCGCAGGTTCCATTAAGGGTGAGTGAAAGGCTCCACCTACCTGCAATACCAAGGCTCTTTTGGCACCAGCTGCTTTTAATAATTCGCAAGCTTTGTTTACACCTGCAATGCTGCCAGAAATAACCAATTGTCCAGGGCAATTATAATTGGCTGCCACCACTACACCATCGCTTACCGAGGCACAAATTTCTTCTACCTTGGCATCGTCTAAACCTAATACAGCTGCCATGGTAGAGGGTTCTACCTCGCAGGCTTTTTGCATGGCCATGGCCCTGGCATAAACCAATTTTAGGCCGTCTTCAAAAGACAAAGTGCCATTGGCAACTAAGGCCGAAAATTCTCCTAAACTATGTCCAGCCACCATGTCTGGCGCAAAGTTATCAAGGGTTTTGGCTTTGATAACCGAGTGTAAAAAGATGGCTGGTTGTGTTACGCGGGTTTGCTTTAAATCTTCGTCGGTACCGGCAAACATTAAATCGGTAATCCTAAATCCTAAAATATCATTGGCCTTTTCAAATAGTTCTTTAGCCAATGGATTGTTATCATAAAGGTCTTTTCCCATGCCTACAAATTGGGCACCTTGACCAGGAAATACATATGCTTTTTTCATGGGTTCAAGTATACTAAAAAAGTAGGGGAGATAAAAAACTGTATGTGGCGCCTTTGGGTCAACCCGACACTTTTATAAAAGCCAAGTGCTTTTGCAGGTATTTTCCTACGATATCAAATTCTAAATTAACAGTGTCACCCGCTTTTAATTGCTTAAATTGGGTATGCTCGAAGGTGTAAGGGATGATGGCCACATGAAAGTGCAGGTCTTTGCATTGCACTACTGTTAAGCTCACGCCATTGATACAAATACTGCCTTTATCCACCACCAATAAAGTTTGTTGGGCTTGATTGAGTTTAAAATGATATTCCCAACTGCCATCGTGGGTAATCACTTGGGTGCAGATAGCAGTATCATCTACGTGTCCTTGTACCAAATGCCCATCAAATCTTCCATGCGCTGGCATGCAGCGTTCGAGGTTTACCGTATCGCCAGTTTGCAGCAATCCTAAATTGGTTTTTTGCAGTGTTTCGTCAATGGCTGTCACCGTATGTTGGTTTGATCCAAGCTTTACCACGGTAAGGCAAACACCATTGTGCGCCACGCTTTGATCTATCTTTAACTCTTGGCTAATGGGCGATTGAAAGGTAAAATGAATATTTGAGCCATCTTTTATTTTTTCAATCAATTGGCCTGTGGTTTCTATAATTCCGGTAAACATATTATCTGATAATGGTAACAGTTCCTTTGAGCACTCTGCTTTGCGTGCCTTCTAGGTAACTTTCAAAAACTTCTACGATATAAAAATAAACACCTTCGGGACATTCGGCGCCCGTATTTTGCACCTTGCCATTCCAAGCAATATTGATGTTGTCTGTATGGAAAACTTCTTGACCCCAACGGTTGAGTATTTTAACATTTACACGGTCTATAAACCTATACGGAAAGGGTTGTAATTGGTCGTTGGTGCCATCGTTGTTTGGGGTAAATACATTTGGAATCACATAATAAGGACAGTTGTCTATGCAGCGTTCATTGGTTAAAAAGCTTTCGTTTCCAAAAGTATCCAATGCGCTAACGGCGTAACAGCCGGCGATGGTAAATTTAAGCTGCTCTCTTTCGTCTGCATAGCTGTTAGCTGTTTTAGGAAGGGTGGCTAAGAGCGTCCATTTTTCTTTTTTATTCTTCCTCCAATAAACTTTAAAGGCATCCAAATCTTGGTCGCAAGTGCTTGGATAATTCCAGCTGAGACCAACCTTAAATGTGCTAAACTGATTACATGGTGTATCTATGCTAAGAATGGGGGCACATGGTCTAATGGTATCTACAGGCACACCACAAATTTCTTGCGAGTAGTTAAAGAGGGTATTGGGATATTCTAATGGGTTATAATTTCCAATGGTTTCTATTCGGTAGCAATACGTAGTGCCATTTACCAAGCCAGTATCATTAAATTGATTGCCATTGCTTATGCCAATAGAGTCGAATACATTGAGGTTGTTTTTTCTATAAACAATGGCTTGTTTATTGTTCCAAGGCACATCGGCTGTCCAATTTAAAATAACAGTTCTATTGGTATTGGTGGCGCTTAGTCTTGGGGTGCTGGCGGCCACACTTTCTTCTATTTTTCTATTGGTATTTAATTCTTTAAAAACAACTTGGTAACTGTAAACAGAATCGGTGGTGTTTAGCAAAGAATCTATCACAGATTCTGGTTTTAGCTGCGCAAACGTGCTATAGTTAAAACTTCTTATTACCTGAAAAGCATCTGAACTCTTAGCTCTTCTTTGCAATTGCATAATGTAAGGAGCAGGGTATTCGATGGTATCCAAAATGTTTGGTTCGATCCATTCTATTTGATTTTTGCCACTGGCTTTATCAGTGGCCAATACACTGGCTTTGGTGATGATTGGCTTTGTTCTAAGGTACATATCACAAACCTCTTCTGAGGCATAACCTTCTACTGGAATTCCAAATACAATGGTGCCTTGTTCGTTTCTTGGTGGGTAAAACGAAGTGATGATATAGCAATATCTGATGAGGGGCGAAATTCCTTTGCCAAAGTTGTCGTCGAAATAGCTAGCATTATTGGGGCCTTGTGTAGTATCTAACAAGGTATAGCCTGTATAGGCAGGTACGCCTGTTTCGCAAGATTTAGGTTTGTAGTAAGACGAATCAATGCGTCTATAAATTCTATATCCAAAAGCCAATTGGCAGGTATCTCTGTCCCATGAAATTAAAAAGCCATTGTCTTTTTTAACGATGCGCACATTTTTGGGGGCTGGGCCAATTACTTTGATAGGCCAATAATTAATATGGGTTAGCTTTTTAACAGCGCCATTGTCAACGGCTCTAAATACTGCAGCAAACTCTTCGTATCTAATGGCATTGCAAGAAGGGGTCCAGCTAAACAAACCGCTAATGCCTGTGGCAGGGCCAACCACTGGGTTGGGGGTGATGGTAGCCGGACTGTTAATTTGTGCAAATGGGCCACCATAGGCGGTCATGGTAATGGTTTGTGTAGAGTTAGGGTCTGTAGCAGTAATGTTTTTTTGTAAGGTAGTAAGTGCTTCTATACAAGAATAATCTTGCGTGGCAATCAAAGGTGGTTGGTTATCGCAATTGGTATTGATATACACTTGCATATCTCTTTCTACATAACCTACTAAAATACCTCTTCTGTATTCGCTAATTCTAATTACCCAATTATAGTGGCCAAAATTAACAGGTCTTTCCCAAGTAAGTTGACCGTCATTGATAGAAATAGCAAATGAGTCGGAGTGAGCCGGTATGGTAAAGTTGGGCACTTGAATGCCTCTATCCATTTTAGAAGGAACGATGGTATATACCAAGCTATCGCCGTCTGGGTCGTAGGCAGCGGGGTTATGGGTATAGGTTCTTCCGATACAGCCTTCATCGATGGGCGGCAGCAATAATATGGGCGACTGATTATTGCCCAAAGCATCATTGATGGTGAGCATCGATTCTACATAAAACTGAATGTCTACGCTGGTTCCGTTGTTGATGTTTCTAATGCCATCCACTCGGTTTGGGTCGGCAATACTAATGATATAACTCGCTGCACCAGGATAAGTATGGGTGTAGGTATAGATATTTTTCTTAACGCGGTTGGTGAGGTCGTTATTAATGATTTCGCCATTTCCATTTACGCGAGGCACGATATCACTTTTACCATCCCCCCAAAAAACATCAATGGCACTTCGGTCTGCTGCACTATTGGTAGGGTCTGTGTAAGTAATAACAGTTATTTCGTAAGTTCTTGGACTTATTTGCCTGTAGGTAATTTCTCCAGCTCTATAGTGTGTGGCATGGCCTAGGAATGAAATAAAGGTCATAAACACCAGCAGAAAATATGTAGGATTTTTAGGCAATTGCTTCACTTTTAAACAGACGCTAAAATAAGGATAATGGTTGCACAAAAAAAGAAAAGCCGAAAGCATTTTGCTTTCGGCCTTAAAGTATGACGAATAAAAGATATTCTTAGGCTTTAGAAGAAAGCTCAGATACTAAGAAATCTCTGTTCATTCTAGCGATGGTAGTTAAAGAAATACCTTTAGGACATTCTGCGCTACAAGCACCTGTATTGGTACAAGCACCAAAACCTTCGGTATCCATTTGAGCTACCATGTCTTGAACGCGTTGTTGACGCTCAGGTTGACCTTGAGGTAACAATGCAAACTGAGAAACTTTAGCAGCAACAAATAGCATAGCAGAGGCATTTTTACAAGCAGCCACACAAGCACCACAACCAATACAAGCAGCAGCAGCAAATGCTTCGTCTGCATCGTCTTTTGGAATTGGAATAGCGTTGGCATCTTGCGCATTACCTGTATTCACAGAGATAAATCCACCCGCAGAAATAATTCTATCGAAGGCTGAGCGGTCTACCACTAAATCTTTAATAACTGGGAATGGTGCAGCTCTCCATGGTTCAACGGTAATGGTTTCGCCATCGTTAAAGCTACGCATGTGCAATTGGCAGGTGGTAACACCTTGCTTTGGTCCGTGCGGGCGACCATTGATAAACATGCTACACATACCGCAAATTCCTTCGCGACAATCGTGGTCGAAAGCCACAGGATCTTTTCCGTCGTTAATGAGTTTTTCGTTGAGTACGTCAAACATCTCAAGGAAGGACATATCTGTAGAGATGTTATTTACTGGATATTCCTCAAAACGACCTTTATCACTGGCGTTTTTTTGACGCCAAACTTTCAATTTTAAATTTAAATGCTTTTCCATATTGTTATGCTTTTAGCTTCTGGCCTTTAGCCTTTAATTTTCTTGATATTTAATTTATTTATTACTAAGTCGATTGCCAAAGGCCAATAGCCAAAGGCAAAAAGCTTATTTATAACTTCTTTGAGCGATTTTGATGTTTTCGTACACAAGCTCTTCTTTGTGTAGTTCCCACTGGCTATCGCCTTTTAATTCCCAAGCGGCAACATATTTATAGTTTTCATCGTCGCGCAAAGCTTCACCTTCTTCGGTTTGGTATTCTTCTCTAAAGTGACCTCCGCAGCTTTCGTTACGCATCAAGGCATCGGTACACATTAATTCGCCCAACTCGATGAAATCTGCTACACGTCCGGCTTTTTCAAGCTCTGGGTTAAGGCCATTGGCGTCACCTGGGATGCGCACATTGCTCCAGAAGTCTTTCTTAAGTTCTTGGATGTCTTGAATGGCTTTCTTTAAACCTGCTTCATTTCTGGCCATACCACATTCGTTCCACATGATTTTACCTAATTTTTTGTGGAAAAAGTCTACCGACTTAGTTCCTTTGATATTCATCATGGTGTCGATGCGATTTTGTACATCCTTCTCGGCTTGTACAAATGCCTCGTGGTCTGTTGAAATGCCTTTATTGCTAATCTCTTTGCTTAAGTAAGCGCCAATGGTGTAAGGAATTACAAAGTAACCATCTGCCAAACCTTGCATTAAGGCCGAAGCTCCAAGACGGTTAGCACCATGGTCTGAGAAGTTGGCTTCTCCCAAAGCATATAAGCCAGGGACATTGGTCATTAAATTATAGTCTACCCAAAGTCCACCCATGGTATAATGTACCGCAGGGTAAATCATCATCGGTTGTTCGTAAGGATTAACGCCTGTGATCTGCTCATACATGTCGAATAAGTTACCGTATTTTTCTTTTACTACGGCTTTACCTAATTCCATGATTTGCGCATCCGTAGCGTTGGTTAACCCACGCTTGGTGGCTTCTGTTCTGCCATAACGCATGGTATTAAAAGCAAAATCTAAGAATACGGCTTCGCCAGTTTTATTTACACCAAAACCAGCATCACACCTTTCTTTGGCAGCCCTAGAAGCCACGTCTCTTGGCACTAAGTTACCAAAAGCTGGGTATCTTCTTTCTAAGTAGTAATCTCTATCGGCTTCTTTAATATCACTCGGTTTGATCCTACCTTCGCGCAGCGCGAGTGCATCTTCCTTCTTAGCAGGCACCCAAATTCTACCATCATTTCTTAATGATTCACTCATTAAGGTAAGCTTAGATTGGTGGTCGCCAGAAACAGGAATACAAGTAGGGTGAATTTGTGTAAAGCATGGGTTTGCAAACAAGGCACCTTTTTTATGGGCTTTCCATGCAGCAGTTACATTAGAACCCATGGCATTGGTAGATAAGAAAAATACGTTTCCATATCCGCCAGTACATAATAATACGGCATGCCCAAAGTGTCTTTCTAATTTACCTGTGGTTAGGTCTCTGGCAATAATACCGCGGCAAACGCCATCAATGGTAACCACATCTAACATTTCGTGACGGGCATACATTTTAACTGTACCCATACCCACCTGACGTTGTAAACCGCTGTAGGCACCTAATAATAATTGTTGGCCAGTTTGACCCGCAGCATAAAAAGTACGCTGTACTTGGGTTCCACCAAAAGAACGGTTAGACAATAAACCTCCGTATTCGCGTGCAAAAGGTACACCTTGCGCCACACATTGGTCGATGATATTGGCACTTACTTCTGCCAAGCGATACACATTGGCTTCGCGTGCACGGTAGTCACCACCTTTGATGGTGTCATAAAATAAACGGTAAGTAGAGTCACCATCATTTTGGTAGTTCTTTGCAGCGTTGATACCACCTTGAGCAGCGATACTATGCGCTCTTCTGGCAGAATCTTGAAAACAAAATACTTTTACCTTGTAACCTAATTCTGATAGAGAAGCAGCAGCAGAAGCACCTGCTAGACCAGAACCAACGATAATTACTTCTAAGTTTCTTTTGTTGGCAGGGTTAACCAAAGGAACCGTTGAACGGTATTTGGTCCACTTTTGTTCTAAAGCGCCCTCAGGAATTTTTGAATCTATTTTAGCGGCCATATAGCAAGTAAATTATTATTTGAAAAAGAAATAAAGTGGCATGGCGGCAAAGCCAGCCGGAATTAGAATAGAGAATACCCATAATCCAAGGAATTGGATCAACCCGTTATATTTAGGGTGATTGATACCCAAAGATTGGAAGGCACTCTTGAAACCATGATATAAGTGGAAAGAAACTGCCAACATAGAAATCACGTAGAAAGCAACTAACCACCATACTTTAAAGCCTTCTGAAACCTCTTTATAAAGGTCTTTTACAGTGATGCTCTTAAATTGTCCAGCTTCTGTAGACATGATAGATTCTTCTATTTTGTTGTATTGCGTGTACCCTGGATCTAAAGCGGTAGCCTTAACAGCACCATTCTCTAAGTTAACTGCATAGTTGGTGTAAGGTACATGGCCAAATTTGTATTCGAACCAAAAATCTGACATGTGCACCACAATAAAAACCAATAACATGGTGCCTAAAATACCCATGCTTCTGCTTGTCCAGTGGCTATTGGCAGCGCCATTTTGTACAGCATACTTAACAGGTCTGGCTTTGTTGTTTTTGCCAACAAGCATAAAACCTTTAATAGCATGTAACAGAATGAATGCATACAAGCCGTATGAAACAAACTTAATGAGTGGATTGGTGGTCATAAACACCGCATAGGTGTTAAAAGCTAAACCAAAATCTGCTTTAAATAATTGCAGGTTGCCAATCATGTGCACGATTAAAAAAGTGCAAAGAAATAACCCCGTCAGAGCCATGATGAATTTCTGGCCAATGGTAGAGGAAAACATTTTAGTTACCCAGTTCATTGATATGATAGTTTTAAAATTTGTGTGCGAATTTATACATCTCTTAGATTAATACCCTGCAAAGCCTTGTCATTTATGCACAATTTGATATTTATAACTGTTCTAAATAACATTTGTTAGGTCAATTTAAAAATCAACTGATTTATACGGCCTTTTGTTTACAAAGAAGGAAGAGATTGTTAAATTTGACAAAAATTATTCATACGTGTACAAAATTCTTAGAAGTTTATTGTTTCTAATGCCCGCAGAAACAGCCCATCATTTTACTTTTAACTCTTTAAAGTGGGTCATGCGCTTGCCATTGGTAAGACTAATTTGTTATCAATCATTTAAAATAGAAAATACTTTCGACTTTTTAGGGCTTAAGTTTAACAATAGGGTAGGTTTGGCTGCTGGTTTAGATAAAAATGCCGAGTACTTACATGAGCTTGCTGCTTTGGGCTTTGGATTTATAGAGATTGGCACCGTTACTCCTAAGCCTCAGGCTGGAAATGAACAACCAAGGTTATTTAGGTTAAAGAAAGACCAAGCGCTGATTAACCGCATGGGTTTTAACAACGATGGCGTAGATATCATCGTAGAGCGTTTAAAAAAGCGTCCCAAGGGCTTGATAGTTGGTGGTAATATTGGCAAAAATAAAGTGACTCCTAATGAAGAGGCAGTTAACGATTATGCCATTTGTTTTGAGCGTTTGTATGAATATGTAGATTATTTTGTGGTGAATGTAAGTTCTCCAAACACTCCAAACCTTCGCGAGTTGCAAGACAAGGGGCCTTTGCTGATTATATTAAACAAATTGATTCAACTTAGAAACGAACGCTTAAAGAAAGGGTTTCAATCGAAGCCCATCTTGTTAAAGATTGCCCCCGATTTAAGTCATGCTCAATTAGATGACGTCATAGAAATGGTGAAAGAGAGTGGCATAGATGGTTTAGTGTCTTCTAATACCACCATTTCAAGAGATCATTTGCTTACGCCAAAAGAGGAGGTAGAGGCCATTGGTGCAGGAGGTTTAAGCGGTAAGGTATTGTTTGAACGTTCAAACGAGGTGATGCAATACATCATTCAACAATCAGGAGGCACTATACCCGTAATTGGGGTAGGAGGCATTCATACCCCTGAACAAGCCTTAGAGAAGATAAAACTCGGGGCAGGGTTGGTTCAGCTATATACTGGATTTGTTTATGAAGGCCCGTCTTTGGTAAAAAGAGCTGCTGCCTTAATCAGAAATAAGGCTTAGATGGCTTCGGCCACAATAAAAGTGCTGCCACCAATAAATATAAAATCTTTTTCTTTGGCATTTGTCTTAGCTGCCTTCACGGCCTCGCTCACGCTTTCATAAGTTTTTCCTTTTAAGTGAAAGGCAATGGCTTTGCTTTGTAATTCTTTTTCGTCTAGGGCACGCGGAAGCTGTGCCTTGGTAAAATAATACTCAGCCTCTTTGGGCAGCAGGGCTAAAACTTTATCTACATCTTTATCTTTTACCATGCCTATTACCATATGTAAGTGCTGGTATTTTTGTTGCTTAATTTGCTCAACTACATATTTCAAACCATCTACATTATGGCCTGTATCTGCTACCATTAATGGAGATTGTTGTAGAATTTGCCATCTACCTAAAAGTCCGGTATTACTTTTAACTTGCTCGAGCCCCATTCTAATGTTTCTTTCGGTAATTTTATATCCGAGTTTCATTAATTCTAATCCGGCAGTGATAACCGTACAGATATTTTTTTGTTGATAGATTCCTGGTAATTCGCACAACAGGTTTTTCCAAATCATACCGCTTCTAAAGGATACATCGAAAGCCGAAAAGCGGTAGGCGCTTTTAAAGTATAATAAATCTACCACGCTGCTGGCTAACACAAATGGGCTGTTACCACTTTTAGCTTTTTCTACAAATACAGGATAGGTTTCTTCATTAAACTCACCTATCACCACGGGAACATGGGGTTTAATGATACCAGCTTTTTCGAAGGCTATTTTGGGCAAGGTATCACCCAACATATCCATATGATCCCAGCCAATATTGGTGATGATAGAAAGTTCTGGTGTAATAATATTGGTTGAATCTAACCTACCACCTAAGCCAGTTTCTATCACAGCAATTTCTACTTGTTGCTGTTTAAAATAATATAGACTCAGGGCGAAGGTCCATTCGAAAAACGAAGGAGCAATGGCCTCAAAAGGTTCTTTATACTTTTCTACGAAGGAGATTACCTCTTGCTCGGCAATCATTTTACCATTGATTCTAATTCTTTCTCTAAAATCTTTTAAATGAGGAGAAGTGTATAATCCCACTTTATAGCCAGCCTCTTGTAAAATAGAAGCCAACATGTGACTGCTAGAGCCTTTGCCATTGGTACCAGCAATATGAATGGTTTTAATTTGTTTTTGAGGGTTACCCAAAACTTCGCATAAGGCGATGGTATTGGTTAAATCTTTTTTATAGGCAGCACTCCCAATTCTGGTAAACATGGGAAGCTGTTGATAAAGATAGTCCAGTGTTTCCTGGTAATTCAAAGCAATGGTTTTACCTTACAAATATAATTGTGTCGGTTAAATACCTGCACAATTCACAAAATATTTTCTATTGCTTGTATCTAAAGTAAACGGTCATGGTGCCAAATTGCTCTTCGGCAGCATCGTCTTTGGTAGAGAACTTAGCCCTGAGTGCACCTTCTTTTGCTTTTTGAAGCAAGGCTGGGTCTGTAGTGGTACTGCCTACTTGGCCAGGCACAGCTTTAATTACATTACCTTCTCTATCAACCACAATCCTAACTACTACTTTACCTGTGGCTTTTGAGTTATCTTCAATGGTTGGAATTTGTTTAATTCTTCTGCCTGCTAATTCAAACTTCACCCCATCTGTTCCGCTGCTACCGGACCCAAAACCACTATCGCCAGTACCAGTTCCGTTAGGGTCTCCATTGGGGTCGCCATCTGGTCTGCCTTGATTTCCGGGAATCTCTCCATCTCCATAACCACCTTCTCCACCTGCATTTTTTCTTCTTTGAAACAAGGCTTGCTGGTTTACTTTTTTAGGAAGTTCTAATTGTGGTTTGGGGGTATTATCCACTACAGGCTTAGGCTCTTTTGGTTTCTCTGGTTTCTCTGTCTTTGGTTTTTCTACCACCGGATCATTTTTGATGGCTTCACTTTCTGGATCCTCAGCGGTGATATCTTGTGGTTGTTCTGTTTGCTCAGAAATTGGCGTATATTGTTCATTGGGTTGTGGGTCTGAAACTGGCGCATCTGCTGGCCCTCCCATGTTTTCTTCTCCTAAACTCATTTTGATGCCTTCTGATTCCCAAGGTGGGTTTGGAGCTTGAATGACAAATACAAATAAAAGCGCTACAATCACAGCATGAATGGTAAAAGAACCTATTGCCCCATAAATGCGGTGCTTGTTATCTTTTCTTTCTATATAATATTGCTCGGCCATAGTGCGGTAAAATTAGTGTGCTTTACAGTCAATGAACCTTATGGGTTCTACACCTTTACACAAGGCATAACGCAAAATGACTTTTTTTAAGTACAGCTATTTACGCTTTAAGTCGCCATTTTCTAGCGATTTTAAAAACTTGCTCCAAGCAGCTATGTCTAATACAGGAATAGGCTGAGGCTGCCCATTGTAATAGGCTTTATTGGCATAATCTCCAAAACGGTAACGGGCATTTTCGCTCCCATCTGCCTCCATACTTAATGCCATTTCAGACAATGGTTTTTGCCTTAAGTTTTGCATGGCTAAACTGTATCCATCGTCTGGTAGCTTTACGCGAGAGAACATATAATCTAATTGTTCGGGGGTAGGGTGACTAATAATCACCGCTTCTGGTAGCATAAAGGTATCTTCTACCATGGCTACTACCGATTTAAACTTAGAGCCTTTTAAGTCGGCAGGAAATTTATAATGCTTCTCTTCGTAACCCACCGAACTAAAAACTATCACGTCTGTTTTTTTGGCTACAAAAGAAAAGTAACCTTGCATATCCGAGTACGTTCCTCTGCGTGTTCCTTCGATTTTTATCGATACAAAAGGGATGGTTTTAGAGCTATCTAAACTCACTACAAATCCGGTAAACTGAACCAAGTCAGAGTCGTTGCGGGTTTGGGTTTGCGCCCGAAGGCTTTGGTTCAAACCGAAAATTAAAAACAAAAATGTGATTGTTATAAATATCTTTTTCATTACCATATTATACCTAACGCTATACAACTTAAAACTATAATGGGACTGGGCACTTTGGTTGAGAGCAACAAAAATAAAGTGGTGAGCAATATCAGCATATTTTCTTCATTTACCTCAACCGGCAAAAACAAAAGATAAGCAGAACTTACCACTAAGCCCGCCGAGGCTGCATTTATACCCTCTATGGCATTTTTAACTGGGGCGTAAGTTTTGAGTTGATCCCAAATGGGATACACAAAAAATATCAATAAAATGCCTGGTAAAAAGATGGCCACACTGCTGGTGAGCCATCCAATGATTTGACCCAAAAAACCAAAATCTTTTGTGCTCATGGCTCCTGCAAAACCAGCAATAGAGAATACAGGACCGGGTATGGCTTGCAAAATGCCCACGCCAGCCAAAAAATCGGAGGCTTCTATATAATGTTTATAATGCACAAATTGGTTAAACATCAGTGGGATTAGCACATGTCCACCACCAAAGATAATGCTGCCATATCTATACAAGTTTTCGAATAGCAACACATATCTATTATGCGTACTTACCCCAATAAAGGCAGCCAATACAAAGATGGATAAGAACAAAAGCAAGTTGTCCCAACGTATGTTTTTAATGGGTTCTGGCGCTTTTAACCGCTCTCTATTATTAATATAACTTGAGCTTATGCCACCAATTAACAACATTACTGGAATTAACCAAGGAGAGCCAATTAAAATACCAACAGCTGCCGTTAGAATCATTAAAGTCCAGTGATACTTTTTCACCACAAAAAGTTGAATGAACTTGATGGCTGCATAGATTAAAAAACCCGAGGCCATGGGTTGTAGAAACCTTAACAATTCGAGTTTGGGATGTCCTTGGGTAAGGTGACTTAATATCAAAGCAAAGGCCCCCATGAGCAGGCAGCCTGGTAAAATCCAAACACCCAGTGTAAAGAAGGCAAGGGTAGGGCCACCACGCATATAACCTACTGCGGTGATGGTTTGTGTAGAAGTTGGCCCAGGCAACATGGCACAGAGCGAATTTAATTCTTTAAGTTGCTCTAAACTGAGGTAGTTTCTTTTTTCAACCAATCGTTTTTGAAACTGGGTGTAATGCACCTGAGGTCCACCAAATGCCGTAAGGGCAAGTTTCAGGATATCCATTAGAAACAACCTGTTTCTAAATCGCTGAAATTGTCCTCTGGTTAATGGTGTAGCCATAATTTATTTGATACAAAATTAAATAAAAAAGGCAGCCAAGGGCTGCCTTTTTTTATATGACTTAAATTTTATTCAATGATTAACTTTTTGCTGGCAGTTCCTTCATTGGTATATATTTTAACAATGTAGGCGCCTGGTTGCAAGTTAATAGAAACCTCGTCGCTGTTAAATACTACTTTACTTGCTTGTTTGGTTTGAACCAATTTGCCACTCAGGTCGTAGATTTCTGTTTTTTCGATGGCAGCACCACCAAAAACTTCTACTGTAAATCCGTTTTTAGCTGGGTTAGGAAATAGGTTAAAGTTTCTTTCTACTAATTGAGAAGGTAAACCAACTACTGGTGGTAAGTCGAAACCTTGAACACCATCTGTGCGACTATTAGAAGAACCTTGAGTAGCACTGTATCCTAAGCCTCTTCTAGCAAATGCTTTCCAGAGTAGGTCGTAATTGGCTCCACCATTGTTGATAGAATCTGCTTTTAAGATGGCATTTCTGCTATCCACAAAACCTGGGCTACAAGGTTGTAGCTTTAATCCATCTATTACCAATTGAATGGTTTTGTTATTACCACCATTTCCTTCATAAAGATCTGGATCGAAACCATAAACGTCGATCATGTCCCAGAAGATATCATATAACATAGAGCAGAATACAAATCCTACACCATGTGGAATTGATAAAGTTCTAATGCTATTGTAGTTCACTGG
The DNA here is from genome assembly GCA_964443415.1 of uncultured Chitinophaga sp. Taxonomy (GTDB): domain Bacteria; phylum Bacteroidota; class Bacteroidia; order UKL13-3; family UKL13-3; genus B1. The sequence goes on from CAYUDC010000013.1 coordinate 18,019, forward strand.
ATTAACAGTCATGCTGCGTGAGTAGCGATAAGGTCTAATACCTAATCCATTGGTATCTTCGTCTATTACATAAGTACCAATACCTCTAGAAATGCTATTGCCTTTATGCCATTCTCTGGTGGTAAAGGCTAGGGCAAAGAAATCGCTCCAACCTTCACCCGCTTGTTCTTGGTTGCTTAAACAATTAGAATTAGCAGGGCCACCTGTTAATCTATTTGAAACGCCATGTCCATATTCGTGGGCAATTACCCCATTATCAAAATCGCTGTCATAAATTCTGGCTTTGTTAAAGGCAGATGAATCAAATAAAACAGCAAATACCGAGTCGGTTGCTAAAGCATTTTTTAACATGGTACCTGTACCAAAACTTACCATGATAGATGGAATGGTAATACCAGCATCTGTACCTGATATAGAAGTTGGCGTTACCCCACTTGTATTATGAGCAACTATCACGGCAATGGCTCCAGCAGCTTGTAATTTCTTAATTTTAGTTCTGCTAGATGATGATTGTGATCCACATGGTCCACCACGATCTACCAAGGCAATTTTACCATTTAATTCGGCTAAATTTTCAATGGCATTACAGCCATTGCTGGTGGCGGCACCACTATCTCTAACCAATACTATTTGACCAGGAAATGGGGTTTCGTTTAATTTAGGACCAGCAACAGTTTGTGGGCCAAAAAACTTACCTGTGATGGTAGCAGGATGAAGAATTTGTAAAGTGTTATTGTTTGCTGCTGCACCATCTGTAGGCCATAAGAACATTTGCATTCTACCGCTGCTTCCATCGGCTGGCGTAGCAAAGTTGGCATTTGAGGTACCACTTCCATCTTGCGCATCAGCCATTACAGGGTCTAACTGTCTTCCTTGTCCGCTATAATTTTTAAATTGAAAGTTTCCTGATGGTTCATCAAAGCCATAGGCATACAATACATCATGTAAAGTATTGTTCATGTAAAATAAGTTAGCAATGGCGGCATCTAAGTTGGCTCTAGGTTTGGCATCAATGCTATATGGGTAATCAAAGATGAGAGAGTCGCCACCATTTGGACTGTAACCGTTTCCGTTATTAGCCAAGGTATCTTCTTTAGCGTGAACATTGTTACCTCTGGTAATTTTAAATTCTGGTCCAGCTACTCCATTGGTATCATGCCATCCAAATGGTGAAGCAGGAATATAATGCTTATTGGTAATTATTTCGCGATTACCATGAATTGGGCTTTCTAAAGGTAAAGGGAAGGCATTATAAGTACCTAATACGCCACTTTTACCTAAAGATACTGGCTTTTCTTCATAGGTTTTTTGTTGTTGGTTTGATCCAAAATTGCTGGCAATTTCATTAGGATTACAGTGTGTAGTATAAGAGGTTTGTTGTAATACTAAACCAGTATTGGCATCAATCATAGTGTTGAACCAATCGTTGGTTTCGTCTTGAAAAAACTCTACTTGATAAACCGTATGCAATTGGTTGTTGATAGCATACATGCCTTGTTTCACAAACATTTTTTCTGTAGACACCTTTGGGTCAACCCATACTTGCTTGCCATTTTCTGAAGACAAACCTTTAAACGAATTATCTGAACTCAAAGCAATACCTTCTGTTTGCAAGGCTGCTTTAATAGCGTCTAAAGCACTTAACTTAAAACCAACTTTTAAAGATGTTGGCGTAATATTATCTACAAAATTATGGTGGAAAGCCACCACTTGACCATTGGCATTTAAGTGAAGATCAACATTGGCGTTAAATACCTCTAAGCCATTTACCAATTGATTGCCATAAAAATGGGTAATGCCATTGTGTTTGGTTTGGTAAGAGGAGGTAAATTCTACCTCTGTTTCTTGAGCGCTTTTAAAAGCATGCTGTTGTAATTGTACTCTTAATTCTTGTTTGGCTTTTTCTTGAGTAACTTGTGCAAATAAGGAAGCCGAACTAAGAATTAATGCGGCCATTGCAGTAAAGGTTTTTCTCATGTTTTGTTTAGTATAGTAGTTTGTTAATTAACTCTTAATAATCAAATATGAGCATATTTAGTTTTAAAACAAATTCACTTTCGGTAAAATCTTAAATTTTAGCGGTATTTAGATAATATTAAGAGTTTCTTCTCTATCAATACTTTGCAAAGGAAGCAATAAGAACAACAGTGTAAAGCCTACGCCTAATTGGTTTTCTAAAGGAGCCTCTACCATAAAGTATAAACTGATAATCACATATTGCGTCATCATCAATTGGTTCTTGCGTATTTTTTTTACAAACAGCGGACCGTAAAAGGTGGTTAAGAAAAGTAATACACCCACTAATCCAATGGTGGCATAATAGAATAGAAACTGATTGTGTGGTAGGATTTTCTTTTCTACATCGGGATATTGATTTTTAAAAATTTGATTGTTTAAATCTTCGATATCACCTAATCCGCAACCCATCCAAATAGAAGATTCTTTAGCAATTTGAAGGGCATTTTGATAGGATATCATCCTACTTGCCAAGCTTTGATTGTTAGCACTTCCATTAGACTGTACCACTTTAATATCTTGCGTGGTATTGGTAATTTTATTTCTTACAGTGGGTGATACCATTAATATGATAGCGCCCGAAACCAAAAAAATAGCGATGGCGCCAAACACTTTTTTCAATTCTTTGCCCAGAAAAATATATTGAATAAATATAAGTGCAATGAGCGCATACAATGCCATAAGCCCACTTCTCACCGAATAGATATGTATAAAGACATAAAGAAAAACGCCCATTACACCTATTGCTTTTTTAAAATGGGGGTTCCATTGATGATCTGTTTCAGTTTTAAAAAGCAAGTAGTAGCATATATAAATGGCCATTACAATCATCATACTAAAGGTTGGGTGATGCGTAACCAAAGTTGGCATAACCTTACTTTCTAGGTATAATTGATTGACCTCTTCTTGATGAAAAAGATAATAAATAAATGCCTTTAAACACACTATAAATGTCCATGCCACAAATAGTGCAAGGTATCGATGTAGCGTTGATTTTTGTAAAGTTGGGAAAGTGCTAAAGGCTAAGGGTAATAAGAGAAAAGGCAATAATATTTGTGCTCTTTCGGCAAAATAATTGAGGTTGCTTGAATACAACACAGAGGGTACTATCACCAAAAACGAAGCAGATAATAGGAGGTAGGGTAAGAAATTTTTTCGATTAAATTGATGGTTTCCTTGAACAAAATTTGCAATACCTAATAAGCATAAAAGAATCATGCTAATACTTGGCAATACCCTCACTACGTCTATTAAAAATAAGCCTAGTATATAACCCGTAATGCCCACATGTAATGCTATTTGCTTTATCTTTTCCATGGCAAATTATTTTGCTCTGATGGCTTCTACTGGGTCTAGTTTAGAAGCGCTGTAAGCAGGGATAAAACCAGAAATTAAACCGATGGAAACACTCACTACAATTCCAGTAAGGATATTCCCAGCACTTAAAAATAAGTTAAGACCTACATAAGCTTTTACAGCCACTGTAATAAGGTAAACAAATAGTAAACCTATGGCGCCGCCTACCAAGCAAAGTATCACTGCTTCTACTAAAAATTCTATCAATATAAAATAGTTCTTTGCGCCTAAGGATTTTTGAATACCAATTTGCTGGGTTCTTTCTTTTACACTCACAAACATAATGTTGGCAATACCAAAGCCACCCACCAAAATGGCAAATAAGCCGATGATCCAGCCTGCTGTACTCACTACGCCAAACAGGCTTTTAAGCGGTTTAGAGAGTAAGGTAGTTTTGTTGATGGCAAAGTCTTGTTCTTCGCCTGGCCTTAACTTTCTAATGATGCGCATAACACCCTTTACCTCATTCTCTAGTTGGTCTACTGATACACCGTCTTTGGCCTTAATCTGAATGCGACTATTGACCATATTGCTATTGATGCGCACGAAGTTGCCAGCAGTTTTAACCGGAATCACAAATAAGTTATCGGTACTGTTACCAATGATACTTTCGCCTTCTTTGGCAAATACTCCAATTACCCTAAATGGTTTTCCTTTGATACTAATTTCTTTGTCTATTGGATTTAAACTAGGAAATAAATTGGAGGCAATATTAGAGCCTATAATCACTACTTGTTCGCCTGTTCTCGATTCGTTTTCGGTAAAGTATCTTCCATCTGTTAAATCAAAATCTCTAACCTCTCTGTATCCGTGCGAAACAGCAACACCACTGGCATTTTCGGCACTGTTCTGTTTGTATTTTAAGGTAATAGAACTAAGGTCTATATTTAAAGAGATACCTTTGTATTGGGTTAACTTTTCACTTAACTTATCCAATTCGGTAAGGGTTGGATTGGGCCTATTCATGTACTTCCACCATTTATAATCGGCACCAAATTCCCAAGGCCATTTTTCGATAATGGCTACATCTTTACCTAAGCTTTCTACACTGTTTTGCAGGTTCTTTTCTAAAGAGTCTACAATACTAAGCACCATGATGATACAAAAGATACCAATGGTGATACCAAGGGTAGACAGAAAGGTGCGTATTTTATTTGATTGCAAAGCCGACCAAGCAGATTTTGCACTTTCAATTACTTGAGTTAGGACTATCAGGTAAGGTTTATGAGCGCTCATCTTTTCTCTGTTTTTTCGGTTTGATCCAACAGGTTGTCTACACTCTTATCATAGGCCTTGATAATTTCGCGAACCAATTTATGTCTTACCACATCTTCAAAGTTTAGGTAGGCAAAGGTAATTCCTTTTATGCCTTCTAGAAGTTTAACTGCCTTTACCAACCCACTCATGCTTTTTCTTGGCAAATCAATTTGGGTAAGGTCGCCCGTAATGACAAATTTGGCATGAGGCCCCATGCGGGTGAGGAACATTTTTAACTGTAGGTCGGTGGCATTTTGCGCTTCATCTAAAATTACAAAGGCATTGTCTAGTGTTCTTCCACGCATAAAAGCCATTGGCGCAATTTCAATCACGCGTGTTTCGATGTAAGATTTAAGTTTGTCGGCCGGAATCATATCATCCAAAGCATCATATAATGGACGTAAATAAGGATCTATTTTTTCTTTTAAATCCCCTGGTAAAAAACCAAGATTTTCTCCGGCTTCCACTGCTGGTCTGGCCAGAATAATGCGTTTTATTTCTTTATTCTTTAAAGCTTTTACAGCCAAAGCCACAGCAGTATAAGTTTTACCTGTTCCGGCAGGGCCAATGGCAAACATAATGTCATTGGTTTGCATGGCTTCTACCATTTTGCGTTGGTTAGGTGTTTTGGCTCTAATTACTTTGCCGTGGTTTCCGTAAACAATCACATCACCGGTTTCGTGTCCATGGGAGGTTTTTTTATCGGTTTTTTCTGTTTCGGTTTGAACCGAACCTGCTAAAATACCATCTAATTGTAAGGTTTGAATGCTGCCAAATCGCACAATGTGCTGAACCATCTGATTAAACTTCTCCTCAAATAATTCCATATCGGTAGTTGGGCCGGTTATCATCAATTGATTGCCTCTGGCCACTACCTTTACATTTTGGAAATGTTTTTGAATGGTTTTTAAATGGATATTATTGACGCCAAGTGCCTCAGCAGCTTCAATATCTTCAATAAGTATTTCTTTTGTATTCAAATGATGTTTGCTTGTTGTTAATTTGTACGAAAATATAAAAAATTGAGCTCAGTTATCACCATTATTTCTGATTACGGACAAGGAAGTCATTATGCAGCTGCTATGAGTGGGAAAGTACTTAGCACCTTGCCTTCTCATACCTTGATTCATCTTAGCCATCAGATTGAGCCTTTTGACATCAATGGTGCGGCCTTTTTTTTGAAACAAGTATATAAAGAATTTCCTGCTGGAACCTGGAATATCATTGGTATAGATAGCAACATCATTTTGCATAAACAGTTTTTGGTAATCAAAGCTGAAGATCGTTTTTTTATTGGAGCAGACAATGGCATTTTTAGTTTATTATTTAAAAACACGCCTGTAGAGGTTTACAAGATTCTTCCTCATTTGTATGCCGAGAACGAATTGTTTCCAGAAAAAAATGTCTTTATAGACTTCATTGCACGCTATACCAAAGAGGGTAGTTTAAATGGTTTGGCAGAAAAGGCGTCGGTTCAAACCGCTAAAAAAACATTAGAACCCGTAGTAGAACCTACAGGAAAAATAATTGGTACCATTTTAATGATTGATAACTACCAAAATGGCATTACCAACATCAGCAAAGAATTGTTTGAAGAAAACCGAGCAGGCAGGAATTTTAAAGTTTTTTATATCAAACGCCATTTCATTGATAAAATAAGTATGCACTATCATGATGGGCAAGAAGGCGACGACTTAATTCTATTCAATGAAATGGGAATGATGGAAATTGCCATGAACAAAGGAAGAGGAGCTCAATTACTGGGTTTGCGAAAAGGAGCCAATATTATTGTAGAGTTTTATTAGTCGTTTCCGTCTCCACGCTTCAGGCTATACTTCTCTATTTTATTGTATAGGTGACTTCTTTGAATGTCTATTTCGGCAGCGGTTTTAGCCACATTCCACCCATTTTTTTTGAGTTTCTCTTCGATAAAAATGCGCTCCACATATTCTTTAAAATCCTGTAAAGTGTTAAATCTTTCGTAAATAGATTTTTCCTCGTCTCTGGCGTTAATTGGGCTAGCAAATTTCTGAATATCTTCAATGGTAATTCTGTTTTGACCCAAGATTACCAAACGCTCTACGATGTTTCTAAGCTCTCTGATATTTCCAGAAAAATTGAGTTTTTTAAACTCTTCGAGTGCTTGCGGCATAAACGATTTTTTGGGCAATCCGCCATCCTCACAAACTTCTTTGATAAACTTATCAGCCAGCAAGGGGATATCGTCTCTGCGATCATGCAACGAAGGAACATGAATTAATATCACACTGATACGATGGTATAAGTCCATACGGAAATTACCCTTCTCAATTTCTTTTAACAAGTTTTTGTTGGTAGCAGCAATCACACGCACATCTACTTCAATATCTTTTTCTCCACCTACGCGGGTAATCTTATTTTCTTGCAAGGCTCTAAGCACTTTGGCTTGAGCAGAAAGGCTCATGTCGCCCACTTCATCTAAAAAAATGGTGCCATTGTGTGCTTGTTCAAACTTGCCTATTCGCTGCTTAATGGCAGAGGTAAAGGCGCCTTTTTCATGTCCAAATAACTCACTTTCTATGAGCTCTGTAGGAATAGCAGCACAATTTACTTCAATCAAAGGTTGTTTTGCCCTTAAACTTTTTTCGTGTATCCAACGGGCCACTAATTCTTTTCCGGTGCCGTTTTCTCCTGTAATCAGCACACGGGCATCGGTTGGAGCTACTTTATCTATGGTGTCAAGAATGTTCTTGATGGCAGGAGATTCTCCGATGATGTCTCTGGTTTTAGAGGCACGTCTTCTAAGTACTTTGGTTTCTACCACCAATTCTTTTTTGTCGATACTGTTTCTAACGGTAATCAACAATTTGTTTAAATCGGGTGGCTTAACAATAAAATCATATGCGCCTTTTTTGGTGGCTTCAACGGCCATTTCAACATTTCCGTGGCCAGAAATCATTACAATCGGTAGGTCTTCATCTATTTCTTTTACCTTGTTAAGTACAGCCATACCGTCCATTTTGGGCATTTTAACATCGCATAACACCATGTCAAAATCATCCGATTCAATTTTTTGAATGCCCTCTTCGCCGTTCGAAGCTTCCTCTATTTGGTACCCTTCGTACTCTAAAATTTCACGAAGTGTATTCCTTATTGCTTTTTCGTCGTCAATTATTAATATCTTGGCCATAACTTTTTTTGGTTTGGCTTGTAAAAGTCAGAATTTTTGTATGCATTAAAAACCTTGTTGATATTTGGTTGATTAATTATGGAAACCACCCTGTTCGAAAACCTGTTAGAAAAACTCATACAGCAGCCTGTAAAGGTATATTCTCTGCACCATTTGGGTGGCGGAGAGGTAAACCAATCTTACAAGGTGGTTTCTGATAAGGGGGTTTATTATGTTAAAACCCATCCCAGCAAACAATTTCCAAAGTATTTTGAAAAGGAGCGGAATGGTTTATTGGCCATTTCCAAAACCCAGTGTATAGATGTTTGTAAACCCATTGGAATACTTGAGTTGGGGGTACAATCTTTCTTGGTATTAGAATTTATAGAGTCGGCTGCGCCGCAAAAAGATTTCTACGCACAGCTAGGGGAGGGCTTGGCTAAAATGCACCAAACGAGCAATCGTTATTTTGGCTATTCAGAGGATAATTATTTGAGGCAAGGGGTTCAAATAAACCATCGCATGAGCAGTTGGAGTGAGTTTTTTATAAAGTATCGCCTCTTAAACAACATCAAAATAGTTACCGATAAATATCATTTATCTATTGAAACTTTAAGGCTTTTCGAAAAGTTTATTGAATTTGTAGAATATGCATTTCCTGAAGAGCCTCCTGCATTTTTGCATGGCGATTTTTGGAAAGAGCATGTGTTGAGTAATGCAGAAGGTAAACCTTGTTTATTAAATCCTTCTGTTTATTACGGTCACCGAGAAATGGATATTGCTATGACAAAGTTGGTTGGCACCTTTCCACCCGAGTTTTATGAGGCCTACCAAGGGGTTTATCCTTTGCAGGCTGATTGGGAAATACGTTTAGATTTTTGCAAGATGTATTACCATCTAGTACATTTTAACATATACGGGCAGGCATACTTTCCGAGTATACAAGCCTTACTTAATAAATGGGTTAAATAGGGTTTGGTTCAACCAAACATCTACATTATTGAATAGCCTCTAAAGTATTTAGTAACAAGCCCACTCTTGTCATGGGGCCAACACCACCTGGCACTGGGGTAATCCAAGCGCATTTTGGGGCAACCGATTCAAAATGTACATCGCCTTTTAAACGATAACCATTTTTGGCTGTTTGATCTTCTACTCTCGTAATACCTACATCCACTACTACTGCACCTTCTTTTACCATATCTCCTGTTAAGTATTCTGGAATACCCACTGCCGCAATAATAATGTCGGCTTGTTTAGTGAAAGCAGAAACGTCTTTGGTACGACTGTGGCAAATAGTGACAGTGCAATTTTGCTGTAGCATTAAGGCACTCATAGGTTTGCCTACAATATCGCTTCTTCCAATAATTACACAATGCTTCCCAGCAGTTTCGATATTGTAATGCGCTAACATTTTAATGATGCCAAAAGGAGTAGCTGGTAAAAAAGTTTTTAAGCCCTTAAACATCAGCCCAACATTCATGGGATGAAAACCATCTACATCTTTTTTATAGCTAATGGTTTCGGTAATTCTCTTTTCGTTGATGTGTTTAGGAAGAGGAAGCTGAACAATTAAGCCATCAATTGCTGGGTTATTATTAATTTTTTGCACTTCCTCTACCAACTCGTCTTCACTGATACTCGCATCAAATTTTAACACAGTAGAATCAAACCCAACTTCATCACAGTCTTTTGCCTTGGCAGCAACGTAAGTCATGCTTGCCCCATCTGTTCCTACTAGAATAGCTGCAAGGTGTGGCGTTTTTTTTCCTTGTGACTTTAACAGTGTTACCCTTGCTTTTATTTCTTCTTTTAGGGATTTAGAAACTTCAATTCCGTTGAGTATATTCATGAGTGAGGGCGAGTTTAATCGAGTTTGAGTACGGCCATAAATGCAGATTGAGGTATTTCTACCGAACCTACTTGGCGCATTCTTTTCTTTCCTTCTTTTTGTTTTTCTAAGAGCTTACGTTTTCTAGAAATATCACCACCATAACACTTAGCAGTTACGTCTTTTCTGAGTGCCCTGATAGACTCACGAGCAATTACCTTAGCTCCAATGGAGGCTTGAACTGGGATTTCGAATTGGTGTCTTGGAATTAAGTCTTTTAACTTTTCGCAAATACGTTTGCCAAAGTCATAAGCTCTTTCTCTGTGAATGATGGCCGACAAAGCATCCACTTGCTCTTTGTTTAATAGGATATCAAGCTTCACTAAATCAGATGCAACATAACCAATGGGATGATAATCAAAAGAGGCGTAACCTCTTGAAATGGTTTTGAGTTTATCAAAAAAGTCGAACACCACTTCTGCCAAAGGCATATCAAAAATAAGTTCTACGCGGTTGGTAGTAAGGTATTTTTGTTCTTTAAGGATACCACGTTTTCCGAGGCAAAGTCCCATGATGGCACCTACGTAATCGGCATGTGTGATGATTTGTGCTTTGATAAATGGTTCTTCTACATGGTCGATGTAATTGGGTTCTGGTAAGTCGCTAGGATTGTTTACCACTACCATTTCTCCTTTATTGGTATAAGCATGGTAGCTTACGTTTGGCACGGTGGTAATCACCGTCATTTTAAATTCTCGTTCTAGGCGTTCTTGGATAATCTCCATATGAAGCATACCCAAAAATCCACAACGGAAACCAAAGCCAAGTGCTGCTGAAGACTCTGGTTCGAAGGTTAAAGAGGCATCATTCAGCTGAAGCTTATACATACTTTCTCTAAGCTCTTCAAAATCTTCTGTATCTACAGGATAAATACCAGCAAAAACCATGGGCTTTACATCTTCAAACCCTTTTACTGCTTCTTGGGTAGGATTGTCTATGTGGGTAATGGTATCACCTACTTTTACCTCTCGGGCTTCTTTGATACCCGAAATAATATATCCTACATCACCAGCACGAATTTCTGCCTTGGGCTCTTGTTGCAACCTTAATACGCCTACCTCCTCGGCAATGTATTCTGCACCGGTAGACATAAACTTTACTTTATCGCCTTTCTTAATGACACCATCATACACCCTAAAGTAGGCGATAATGCCGCGGAAGGAGTTGAAAACAGAATCAAAAATCAAGGCCTTTAAAGGTGATGCAGCGTTTCCTTTGGGAGCAGGGATTTTATGAACAATGGCTTTTAATATTTCGTGTACACCGGCACCTGTTTTGCCAGAAGCTCTAAGAATGTCGGTATAGTCGCAACCAATCAAATCAATAATTTGGTCGCTCACTTCCTCTGGCATAGAGTGAGGAAGATCTATTTTATTAAGAATGGGGATAATCTCTAGACCTTGTTCGATGGCGAGGTAAAGGTTTGAGATGGTTTGCGCTTGAATACCCTGACTCGAATCTACAATGAGTAATGCCCCATCGCAAGCTGCGATAGACCTCGACACTTCATAGCTAAAGTCAACATGCCCTGGGGTATCAATCAGGTTAAGGGTATATTTTTTACCATCCAAGCTATAATCCATCTGAATGGCATGGCTCTTAATGGTGATACCACGCTCACGTTCTAGGTCCATGTCGTCAAGCACTTGTGCTTGCATTTCTCTTTTTGAGGTGGTGTTGGTATATTCCAGCAACCTGTCTGCAAGGGTACTTTTACCGTGATCTATATGTGCAATAATGCAAAAATTCCTGATATGCTCCATTCGCGCGAAAATAGTTAAAAATGTGGGTTTCTGGCTGTCAAACTAAACTTTGACAAAGAAACTGATGGTTTTTAGAGATTATAAATTACCCCTAAGTTCTTGTTCTCTTTCAATGGCCTCGAAAAGGGCTTTAAAGTTTCCTTTGCCAAAAGATTTGGCGCCTTTTCTTTGGATGATTTCATAAAACATGGTTGGCCTGTCTTCTACTGGTTTGGTGAAAAGTTGCAATAGATATCCTTCATCGTCTCTGTCTACCAAAATGCCCAACTCTCTTAATGGTTCGAGGTCTTCTTCAATAGGGCCAACACGGTCTAATAAATCATCATAATAGGTAGTTGGCACTTTTAAGAATTCTACTCCGCGAGCCATTAATTGTTTAACTGTAGACACGATGTCGCTGGTTGCAATGGCAATATGTTGGGTTCCTTCTCCTTCATAAAATTCGAGGTATTCTTCTACCTGAGATTTTCTTTTTCCTTCGGCGGGTTCGTTGATAGGGAACTTTACATACCCATTTCCATTGCTCATTACTTTACTCATTAAGGCAGAGTATTCGGTGGAAATGTCATTGTCATCAAAAGAAAGGATGTTTTTAAAGCCCATGACATTTTCGTAGAAAGATACCCATGGATTCATTTGGTTCCAACCCACATTGCCAACGCAATGGTCTACATATAGCAGTCCAACAGGTTCTGGATTGTAATCACTTTCCCACTTTCTAAAGCCTGGCATAAAGGCTCCTTTGTAGTTTTTTCTTTCTATAAACAAGTGTACTACATCACCATAAGTGTGAATACCACTCATTCTAACTTCCCCATTTTCATCTTTAATGGTGGTTGGTTCCATATATGATTTGCCACCTCTTTTCACAGTTTGCTCGTAAGCATCGTAAGCATCATCCACCCAAAGGGCTAATACTTTTACGCCATCACCATGTTTTTTGTGGTGTTCGGCAATTTCAGAATTAGAATGTAACGGAGAAGTTAACATCAATCTCATTTTGTTTTGAACCAAAACATAAGAGGCTCTGTCTTTTACGCCTGTTTCTGGGCCAGCGTAGGCTAAACTTTGAAAACCAAAGGCTGTTTTGTAAAAATGGGCGGCTTGTTTAGCATTACCAACCCAAAGTTCTATATAATCAGTTCCTAATAGTGGCAAAAAATCAGAAGTTTCTGCCATGATTTCTTTTTCTTGTGTTTCCATTGGGCAAATATAATCAGAAATGCCATTTTGAATAATGCTTTTAGTATAAATGATTGTTTATTTGAGGGGTTTGACTTATTAAATGGAAAGGGTAAAGATTTTATCATTATCTATTTTTACCGAGTGAAAAAGTTAACTTTTATCGACATTCTCAGGCAGTTAAAAGACGATTTAATTGGCAAGGATTCTTACAGAGGGGTTAGCCTAAGCTATGCTTGGCTAGCCAACCAATTAGGTCATTTTTCTCTGGGAGTAATAATGGCTTTGATTTTTTACCATGGAGCAGGAATCTTTGGATGCCAAGATTGGCAACAAGTAGAGGTGGCAGCTTATTTTAGTGGGTGTTTATGGACGCTTTTTGAGTCGTATAATTTTTTAGGCCCTTTGCTGTTAAAAGGCAATAGTGCTAAGGTTAAGTTAAACCAACAACAATCTTATACTTTTCAACCCAAGTGGTTGAACATTTTTTTTGATACCTTTACAGATGTCTGCTTTTTCTGGTTGGGCGCTTTGTCTTATTACAATTACTTTGATGATAATTTTCAACTTACCTACGTATTATGGGCCTTAGGGGTGTATTTGTTGGCGGCATTTGCTTACTGGTATCCCGTGAAGATTTTTCTTCAACAAGCAAGGTTTCCATGGCAATGCAGGTTGTCTCAGTGGTCTTATTTGATGCATTTACCCAATGTAAAGCTCATAGAGGCTTTTATAAAAGAGAAAGCCCATCCTACACATGTGGTGATTTATGGCCCAGCAAATAAAGGTAAAACTACTCTTGCGGTAGGCATGGCAACAGAGAGAGCATTTCTTTGGAAAACTTGTGCCTATGTGCCTTTTGCCAAATTTCTATCTGATTTAAAATCTATTCCTTCTCAAGTTCCTGGGCCTGCTTTTTGGGATTGGAAGTCTTGCGACACCTTGGTAATAGATGATATCAATCCTTCTGATCCAGCAGGATTTGAGTTTATGAACACAGCACAAATAGATGCACAGATTAAAGAGGTAAAGGAGTTGCTTTGGAATAAAAACGTAATTTGGGTGATAGGTGCTGGCGATTTAGTGGCTTGGCAAAATTATTTAAAAGTTCAGGATGGAGAAAATCGGGAATTATTGATTTTATCCTTATAGTTGTAACGTAATTATGGATACTCCAAGCCCTATTTTAAACACCTCTGGATTTATTTCCGAAAGTGCCTTTCGTTTATTTTTATTAAATAATTCAGACATTATCACTTTGGTGGATGCCAAAGGAAAAATCTTGTTTCAAAGCAGTTCTGCTAAACAAAAAATGACTTATGGTGAGAACGAATTAAAAGGAGTAAATATCTTAGAAGTTGTTCACCCCGACGATGTAAAGCATGTTTATCAGGCATTTGCTAGGGCTTTATTACGAGACGGTGCTTCAGAGAGAATAGAATTTAGATTAAAAAATGCAGATGGTTCCTATTTAAATTTGGAAGCGTTTGGGAACAATCAATTAAACAATCCAGAGCTTAATGCATTTATCATCAATTCGAGGGACATTACGCCCTTAAAGAAGGCCATTGAAGAAAAGAATCAACTCATTTTAGAACTTTCTAAAATGAATGAAGATTTAGAAAAGTACAACTTTATCACCACCCATAACATGCGTGGGCCTTTGGCGAATATTCTAGCGATTTCTAATCTATTGCTAGAAGATAAACAAGCAGATGTAGAATTGGTAAATGGTTTAAAGTTAAGTGCCGAACAATTAAACCAAACTTTATCGGACATTATTTTAGGAATTAACCTTAGAAAATCAAACCCAATTGAAGCCAATTCAATTGTCTTAAGTGATTTGGTTCGAACCGAATTAGCTGCCTTGGAGTTAGATTTAAAAGCCATTGATACTAATATATTGGTGGATATTAATGAGACGCTCACCCTAAATTTCCCTCAAAATATTTTGAGGTATGCCATCCATGCTATCCTAAGTAATGCTATACACTATCGTAAACCAGATACCTGCCTAGAATTACGTATCATGGCATTTGAAAATGCGGGTAAAGTGTACATCGAATTTATGGACAACGGCTTAGGAATGGAAATAGAGCGCATCAAAGACCGCCTGTTTGGCTTTTACCAGCGATTTCATAAAGAATCTTCGGGCAAAGGCTTAAGTCTGTTTTTGGTTCGAACCAAATTAGAGGCTTTAGGTGCCAAGATTTCTTTAAAAAGCAAGTTAGGACAAGGTAGTACTTTTGTGATTGAGATTCCTATTTTTTAGCACAGGAATTTACTTCTCAACCACATCATACATATCGTTTCTACGGTCTTTCCAATTAAGCACAGTTCCCGTATTTCGGGCTCTTTCTAAGGCGGCCAAATCTAGGTCGGCTATCACAACAGTTTCTATATTGGTGCTGCACTCACCTGCAATGGCATCTGGAGGAAAGGCAAAATCTGAAGGTGTATAAATACCAGATTGGGCATAATTGATATCCATGTTATCTACAGATGGAATATTACCAATAGTACCTGCTGTTGCCACAAAAACTTGATTTTCTACAGCCCTAGCTTGGGCACAAATTTTTACCCTAAGATGTCCGTGCTTTTCGTCGGTAGAAAAAGGAACGAATATAATTTTGGCTCCTTTATTACAAGCAATTCTGGCCATTTCTGGGAACTCTACATCGTAGCAAATATTGATGGCAACCCTTCCGCAATCTGTATTAAAGGCTTTGATTTCGTTGCCCGGCTTCACACCCCACCACTTACTTTCGTTGCTGGTAATATGTATTTTATATTGTTTTTCGTAGGTACCATCTCTTTTAAATAGATAAGAGATATTATATAGATTTTCGCCTTCTACCTGCAAATGTGTACCTGCAATAATGTTGATATTGTACTCCATCGAAAGCCTAGAGAACAGCTCAATATAATCTTCTGTGTACTCATCTATTTTACGGATACTATCCTCTGGACTCATGCTTTTGTATTCGTGCAAAGACAGCAGCTGAGTGGTAAACAACTCAGGAAAAAGCGCAAAGTCTGATTTGTAATTAGAAGCCACATCTGTAAAGTACTCGCATTGCTGCGCAAATTCTTTAAAGCTTCTAATTTTTCGAAGTTCATATTGAATACAACAGATGCGTACTTTTTTCATCAATACGCTTCTTTCCTTGATTTCTGGCACATAATCAAGGTTAATCCACTCTAGTAGTAAAGCATATCCTTCGCTTTCTTTGTCTTCGGGTAGATAATCTTTGATAATTCTTTGGATGGTAAAACCTTGAGATAACTGAAAAGTAACTACAGGGTCTTTTATTTTTTTATCTACTACACGCTTAATATACGCCCTGATACCAAAATCATTGGAGTATTTATGGTAATTTGGAACACGTCCTCCAATCAAAATTCTTTTTAAGTTTTTTTCGAGGCACAACACTTTGCGCATTTCGTATAAGCGACGCCCAATTTTTAATCCTTGATAGTCGGGGTGAACCATCACTTCTATGCCATAAAGGGTATCGCCTTCCTCGTCGTGATTGGTGATAAAACCGTTATCGCAAATTTCTCTCCAACTATGATCGTCATCATATTCATCCCAGCTGATAATAAGACTGCTGGCAGAACCCACCACTTCACCTTCATATTCTATCACCTGCATCCCTTCTGGGAAAATCTTAAATTGGCTTTCGAGCATAGACATGGTCCATGGTTCGTTTTTAGGAAAGCAGATTTGAGACAATTTAATAATGGCCTTTAAATCTGAATGCTCTGCCTGGCGCTCGATGAGCTTGGGTTTTTTAGACGATCTTGTTTTCACAATTATTTTAAATTATGCCAAACGTTTACTACATCATCATCATCATCTAATCTATCCAACAATTTACCAAAGTCTTCTTGTTGTTCGTCATTAAGTTCTACATGGGTAGTTGGAAGACGTTGTAATTGCGCATTTTTAATTTCTAGTTTTCTGTCTTCAAGGGCTTTTTGCATAGAGCCAAATTCGGTAAATGGCACTGTAATCACATAATTTCCTTCACCATCATCCTCCATATCTTCCATGCCATAATCAATCATTTCTAATTCAAAGTTATCTTTATCTATGCCTTCCATCGGGATGATGAAGATGCCTTTTCTGTCGAATAAGAAATCTAAACTTCCAGAATTTAACATTTGGCCGCCAGTTTTATTCATGTGTGCCCTAAGATTGGCAATGGTTCTGGTGGGATTATCTGTAGCCGTTTCAATAATCATGGCTACGCCATGTGGACCTTTACCTTCGTAGGCAATTTCTTCCATTTCTTTCTCTGTTTTGCTAGAGGCTCTTTGGATGGCTGCATCTATGTTTGCCTTTGGCATGTTCACAGATTTGGCATTGGCAATAATGGCTCGGAGTCTTGAATTTCCTTCAGGATCAGCACCACCAATTTTTACCGCAATGGCTATCTCTTTACCAATTTTGGTAAAAGCCTGACTCATTTTAGCATAACGTGCAAACATCTTATGCTTACGTTTTTCGAATATTCTTCCCATATCTTTTTCTTAGGTAAACAGTCGCAAAGATAATCGCCTTTGGGATATTTCGTTTTCTTTCGCTTTTTTGCTGCATGTTATCTGTTAAAAAAGTTGTGAAAGACATGATGGGCAGAGAGGTGATTATACCCAGTTTGCCTCAACGAATCATTAGTTTAGTGCCTTCGCAAACAGAACTTTTATATGATTTGGGCTTAAGCAATGAAGTGGTAGGACAAACTATTTTTTGTGTTCATCCGGCCAATATGCACCAAGAAAAAACAAGGATAGGGGGGACAAAAAAGCTTAAACTTGATGTCATTAGAAGTTTACAGCCCGATTTAATCATTGGCAATAAAGAAGAAAATGAGCAAACCCAAATAGAGATGCTCATGACTGAGTTTCCGGTTTGGATGAGTGATATCAAGCAGCTTGAGGATGCTTTGACAATGATTCAAGAAATTGGCAAGGTGGTGGGTAAGGCCCCAAAAGCTCATGAAATAACAGAACAAATACAGACACATTTTAGGGGTTTGGTTCGAACCGAAACAAAAAAATGCCTTTACTTAATTTGGCGAGAGCCATGGATGGCAGCAGGGAATGATACTTTTATCAATGATATGCTGCATAGAATTGGCCTTGAAAATGTTGCATCAAGCGTTGATGGAAGGTATCCTGCCCTGGAAGAAAAATGGATTTCTTTGGTTCAACCCGAGGTAATCTTACTATCTTCTGAACCTTATCCATTTAAAGAGAAACATTTAGAAGAGTTGAAAAATTTGGTCCCCAATGCCCAGATTTTATTGGTAGATGGAGAACTATTTAGTTGGTATGGCAGCAGATTATTACACAGTGTTACTTATTTTAAAACCCTAATAAATCACATTCATGGATAGTTTTATTCCGCTTAATTTTGTTTCTAAGTCAATAGAAGAAATTAAGGTAAATGCCGATAAAAATTATGAGCTATTTAAAAGTAGAAGATCGGTACGAGAGATTTCATCGGTGGAGGTTCCTAAAAGCATTATTGAAAAACTCTTGTTAACTGCTGGAACTGCCCCTAGTGGCGCGAATAAGCAACCTTGGACATTTTGTGCAGTATCTAATCCTGCCATTAAAAAACAAATCAGAGCAGCAGCCGAAAAGGAAGAGTATGAAAGTTATCATCATAGAATGGGAGAGGAGTGGTTGAAAGATTTAGCACATTTAGGAACAGATTGGCATAAACCTTTTTTAGAAGAAGCTCCTTGGTTAATCATAGTTTTTAGAAAGGCATATGACCTTAAGGATAGTATAAAATCAAACACTTATTATTCTCAAGAGTCGGTCGGAATTGCATGTGGTTTTTTAATTCAAGCCATTCACCAAGCAGGGTTAGTTACCTTAACCCACACTCCTAGTCCAATGCAGTTTTTAAGCGAAATACTTAAACGTCCAGGCAACGAAAGACCTTATTTGGTCTTACCTGTGGGGTTTCCCAAAGAGGAGGTGATGGTACCAAATCTTACTAAAAAAACTTTAGAAGAGATGTCAGTTTTTTATGAATAAATATGGCAAGAATTAAATTAACTTTACCAGAAAACCTTACTTTTAATACGCAAATAGCGGTGAGAATTTCGGATTTAAACTATGGAAATCACCTTGCCAACCATGTGTATCT
>CAYUDC010000013.1:36897-42571 GCA_964443415.1 uncultured Chitinophaga sp.
CGGTGAGAATTTCGGATTTAAACTATGGAAATCACCTTGCCAACCATGTGTATCTAGAGTATATGCAAGAAGCTAGAATGAGATATTTGGCACAATGGAATTGGTCTGAAAAAAATCTTGCTGGGGTTGGGGTAATTATGGGTGATGTGGCAATTGTTTACAAAGCAGAATGTTTTTATGGAGATGTGCTTACCATTAAAGTAGGGGTGGGTGATTTGGGTGCCAGAAGTTTTGATTTATTGTATCTCTTTTTGAACCAACACGGTGAAGTTGTTTGTGAAGCTAAAACAGGAATGGTATGTTTTGACTATGATGCCAGAAAAACGGTGGCAGTGCCAGAAGCTTTTACACTTGCGGCATTTCAATGATTACATTTCCTGTTTTTTCGCCAGATAAAACATAATCATAGGCCTCTTTAATTTCTGAAAGAGGGTACACGCGGTCTATCAATGGCGTAAATTTACCTTGCTCGGCCAAACTGGCTAGGTATTCCATATCTTCTTTGTTGTGAAAAGGAATAGGAAATAAAACTCTTTTGCCTTTTTTCTTCATAATGGCGTGCCATAAGGCTAAGAATGGATTTTGATTAGAAGGACCTAATTCGGTTGATATATATATGCCGTTTGGTTTTAATAAAGGAACACAAGCTTTAAAATGGCTTTTGCCCACGGCATCCAATACCAAATCAAAAGTTTGAGGACATTCTAAGAAATTTTGTTTTTGATAATCCAGTATTTGGTGAGCACCAAGTGCAGATATTTTTTCTATTTGGTGGGTTCCACAAACTGCTGTCACTTGATGTCCCATTGCCAACAATATTTGCACTGCTGCAGATCCTATGGCGCCTCCGGCGCCATAAACCATCACCTCTGCACCAGGTTTAAGTTTAGCAGCTCTTATATCACACAAAGCATAATGAGAACCTTCTGCAAGGGCAGCCGCTTGACGAAAGTTCAAATTGGTAGGAATCTTAGCCAAAGCCTCCTTTTCATTACAAATTCGATAGGCTGCATGGCCACCAAAAGGACTATCACTAAAACCAAACAATTTGTCGCCCACCTGATAGTTTTTAATGGCCGAACCAACTGCCACCACTTCTCCTGCAAACTCACATCCTAACACCTTGTTTTTGGGTTTTCCTAAACCATAGAAAATCCTTGCAAATTTGGGTAGTCCAGTTAAAAAGCCAGCATCGGTTCTGTTTACACCACTGCATTTAATGGCTAATAAAAACTCGTTTTCATTAGGCGTTGGTTTAGCAATTTCATTGATGGTAATCACAGAAGAATCGCCATAAGTGTCGGATACTGCAGCAATCATGAATATAAAAAATGCTTAACTGTAAGATAAAATGTTTCTGCTTGTTCGGCATGTACCCAATGTCCTGCATTTGGAATGCTAATTAACTCATAGTTAGGGAAGAGTTTTAAGAAATCTGGTTCATCTTTTTCTTTGATATAATTGGAGTTACCCCCTTTTATGACTAAGGTTGGGTGTAAGAATTTTCGGTTCGACCCAACCTCCTGAATGATTTCTTCGTAATAGGTGTGTAGGACGGGCAGGTTCATTTTCCAATGGTAAGAACCATCGTCTCTTCTGTCTAAATTTTTGAGAAGAAACTGGCGAGTGCCAAAATCGGGCATAAACTTTTCCATGGCCATTTCTGCCTCTTTTCTAGATTGAATGCTCTTTAAGTCGATGGCATAAATAGCGTCAAAAACATCGTCATGCCCACGCTTATAAACCCTTGGAGCAATGTCTACCACAATCAATTTATCTACCATGTCTGGGTAATCTAAGGCAAATTGCATGGCTACCTTTCCGCCCATAGAATGACCAAGTAGGTGAATTTTTTGTAAATGGTGTTCAGCAAGGAAGTTTTTTAAATCGGACACCATTAATGGAATAGAATGTGCATTTAAATGAGGAGATTTTCCATGGTTTCGCTGGTCTACGCTAATAACCTTGCCAAATTCTCCAAATCTATTTGCCAGTGTATGCCAATTGTCTAAAGACCCCATAAAGCCATGTAAAATAACCAATGGAACGTCGCCTTGACCGTAAATTTTATGGTTTAATTTCAAAAGGGAAAATTTTATCCGACAAATGTAAAATTTTAATAAAATCTTTTTTATCCGAATTTTTTTGTATTTTTAAACTATTAATGATTAACGATATGAGAAAAAAACTTTTACAATTTTTTAGCTATTTGTTTTTACCCCTCTTGTTTACTGTGCAGGTAAATGCGCAGTCTTTCACTTATTTTACAATTCCTTCTACGGGTGGTGGGACCTCCGGAGCAGGTAGAGGGCCAGTGACTAGTTTTGCGGCACATCGCAGTTGCGCGATTTACCCTGCTGGAGACTTTACTGGTTTTTTTAATGCAGGGGATACCATTTTTAGAGCTGGATATATTCTAACAACCCCTATTACTACTCCTGTGTCAGGTAACATTAGAATATTTATGGTAAATTCTACGGATGCAGGCTTTCTAAAAAATACTTTATGGGATTCTATTATTATGTCACGTGGCGTAATGGATACAGTGTATAACGGGCCAATGACTATACCAGCTGTGGCAGGACCTTATTTTGTAACACTTCAAAAACCATTTAGATATACTGGTGGAAGTGTGTATGTTGCTTATCAATGGGAAGTTTCAACGCCAGCAACGGCAGCAGCTGTGTATTCTTGCAATCCTACCTTGGCAGGTAGTCAAAGAAACATTCAAGGTGCAAGTTTAGCCACATTGGGAACACTTACTGGTACAAGTGCCTTTAGACCCCAACTATATCTTGGAAAGAAAACTCCTACCAATGATGCTCAAATTGTGGAGGTGTATAGTTTAGGTAAAATGCCAATTCCATTTGCTTCGCCTTATTCGGTAAGGGCTAGAGTTAAAAATCTTGGTAGCGATACTTTAGTTGATAGGTATTTTTATTTGAGCGTAAGCCCCAATAATAGTTACCTAGATTCATTATTGGTAGATTCGCTTTACCCAGGTCAAGAGAGAACCATCACTTTCCCAGGTTATTCATCCTTAAACACCGGAACAGATACTGTTAGGGTTTTTTGTGCCCCTGATAATAACAATGCTAACAACGCTAAAATATATGGACAGATAGTTAACCTTAACACTTATAACTATGCAGATCCATTTAAAATTCCAACGGGTGGGGTAGGTTTTACAGGAGCTACAGGAGATTTTGTGGCTAAATTCCCTTACACAGGAAGTAATAGCATTAATCAAGTGGGTGTTAATTTTAGTGCGGGTGGTACCACTTTAAAAGTGGGTATTTGGGATACCACTGCCTTGGGGACACCAGGAACTTTGTTATGGGAATCGGCTCCTTTTGCCACCACCGCTGGATTAAATACCATTCCGGTTAATCCGCCTGTGCCTATTTCTGGAACCTTCTTTGTGGGCGTAAGGCAAACCGGAACAGTCAATGCCTCTTTCTCTTTTCAGGCAGAAACCCCAATTAGAGGACAAACTTTTTATTATACTTCACCTACAGGAAACACGGTATGGACAGACTTTTTAACCACCAATTCTAATTTTAGATTTATGGTTGAACCAAGACTTCAATTAGCAAATGATGTTGGTGTAACTGCTATTAATAGTCCGTGTGAAGCTTTCCCATTGGGTCAATCCTTTACAGGAACAAGTGCTACTGTTTATAATTATGGTTCAAATACCCAATTTACGGTGCCTGTTAGAATGCAAGTAAGAAATGCGGCCAATACTTTGGTATTTAGTGATAGTGCTAATCTTGGATTTATTTTACCTGCCACTTCAGCACCTGTGAGTTTTACAGGAGTTTTTGCGCCTACAGCAGCTGGCACCTACACCATCAAAACTTGGAGTGAATTACCGGGTGATGGTGATAAAAATAATGATACCGCCTATAAGACCATCATAGTTGAAGCTCCTATCGTAGGAAGCAGTGCAGGCGCTAGATTACAATTTGATGGAGTGGATGACTATATTCAAATTGCCAATAACCAAACAGTTAAACCACTTTCTAATTTTACCATCGAATCTTGGATAAGACTTTCTAATGCGGTTGGGTCAACTAGTTTCTACTCTCTTGATTCATCTTTAACAGATACCTCATTAACCATTAATATCAATGGCTTAACTCCACAAGTGGTTATTAAAACTACCAACGCCTACTTGGCAGTTACTAGCACACAACAATTAACATTTAACTCTTGGTCGCACCTCGCAGTTACCTATGATGGAACGAATTTAAGATTATTAGTAAACGGACAAGTGGGTATAGATACTGCCTTAACTGGTAATGTGGTTAGCTCTGGAAGACCAATATTTTTGGGTAGAAGGGCAGGCTTAGGTTCTGCTTTAAATGCAGGAATTGAAAATTATCAATATTGGAATACTGCACTTTCAATCAATGAGATTAGGTTAAATATGCACAGAAAGCGTATGCCTATGTCGCATGTTAACTTAATGCAAATGTTACGTTTTGATGAAGGTGGAGGTAATTCTATATTGGGTGATTTATCTGGCAATTGCAATCCAGGGTTTATGAACAACTTTGATTTTAACAACCTTACTGCTACACCAGCTTGGTTTGCAAGTTCATTGCCATTAGATACAGGATTAGCAAATATACAAACCATTATTGCATCCGGTAACCAGAGTTTTGCAGGTAAAAACCTAAACCTAAACTTTGTTAACTTTAGCGGTTCTACTGAAGTGGCAGCGCATTATTTTAAAGAAAATCCATTAGGATTTTTACCTGATACCATCGTAAGTTCAGGCACTAAGAGAAGCCATAACAGGTATTGGATTTTATATAACTATGGTACTTCTACCTACGATAGTGTGCTTGCTACTTTTACTGTTCCATCTGGTAATATTGGCAACTCAGCCTTAGATTCAATTTTCTTAGCCACCAGAGAAAGTGGTTCTTCTGGCATTTGGACAATGGCAAGAAATACAGCAGATTCATTAGACTTGTCGGCTCAAACCGTTAGATTCTGGTTGCCATCTGCCAATACTTTTGCTAAACAATATGGCATTGCTAGTAACACCGCAACCAATCCGTTACCAGTAAACTATGCTTACTTTAAAGGTAATATTTTTGAGGCCAATGCCAAGTTGATTTGGGCAACTGCTCAAGAAACCAACAACAGCCATTTTGTGATCGAAAGAAGCACGGATGGGGTTTATTTTGCAGAAGTTGGAAGAGTGGCAGGAAACGGGAATACTAGCAAGTTAACAAATTATGAATTTGTAGACTATAATGCCTTTACTTTAGGTTATGCTACTTTGTATTACAGATTAAGACAAGTTGATTTTGATGGCAAAGAGGCATTATCTTCTACCATCATTTTAAGTATCGACGAGGACAATATCTTAGTAAAAGGTATCATGCCAAATCCATTTGCTGAAGAGCTAATGGTAAATCTTCAATTGAAGGAAGATATTGCTATCCAAATTGAATTAATTGATATCAATGGAAAAACCATGCTTAGCAAAAAAATGGGTATGGAAGCCGGATATCACCAAATTGCGGTTGATGAGGCAGGCGAATTACCTGGTGGCATTTACTTCTTGAAACTCACCTACCAAGGCAAAAATCAAACTTTTAAATTGGTAAAGTTGAAAAACTAAAATAATGAATTTTGATTAAAAGGGGCTTCGGCC
>CAYUDC010000014.1:0-10789 GCA_964443415.1 uncultured Chitinophaga sp.
AAAAATTCCAAAGAATACATAGTAATGCACTTGGATCAAACCTTGTTCTATCTTGATATACTGAAATGTTGCTGCAAGTTTTGCTAAGCCAAGCGCGCCAAACACTAAAAAGAGATTTTGAAAAATAAGTAAAGTATAGGAGCCAAAAATCCAATAGAATGGAGAGAGTATGGGCACCCAAAGGCTAAAGTGCAAACCTAAATAATGACAGGCATTATGCTCGCCCAACAACATCGTAACAGTGGGCGTTAAGCCATGAGAATATAAATACATCGCCTGGTTGGCAATGCCATAATCTAAGGCTGCACTACGTAAATAATAATGGTTGACCCAAGACACCAAACCATATACTACAAAGAAAAATAAATGAACAAAACGCATTCAAACTACTTGCTCAAACCAATTTCTCTTAGGCGTTCCATTAAATATTCTCCAGCCGAAATAGGTTCATACTGCGCTGGGTTGTGCTCACTTACACAGCTTGGTAAAACATCCAAGCGCATCTCGCTGCGCGGGTGCAAGAAAAACGGAATAGAAAACCTAGAAGTATGCCACTTCTCGCGAGGTGGATTAATTACCCGGTGGGTGGTACTTTTAAGTACATTATTGGTCAAACGTTGCAACATATCGCCTACATTCACTACCAATTGCTCTGGCAAAGCAGTGATGCTCACCCACTCGTTTTGTTTGTTTAATACTTGCAATCCTTCTGCACTGGCACCCATTAATAAAGTAATTAAATTAATGTCTTCGTGCTCTGCGGCACGCACAGCACTTTTAGGCTCTGCAGTGATAGGCGGATAATGAATGGGCCTAAGGATACTATTGCCATTTTTAATTTTATCATCAAAGAAAAACTCATCTAATCCTAAATGCAAGGCAATGGCTCTAAGCATGTATTTTCCTGTTTCTTCGAGTTGTTTGTAGGCTTTAATGCCATTCTCGTTAAAAGCAGGAATTTCGTCTATAAACACATTCTTTGGATACTCTGCTTCGATGGGGTCGCCATTGTCTACTGTTTGCCCAAAATGCCAAAACTCTTTAAGGTCGCCCTCATTTCTTCCCTTGGCATGTTCTTTACCAAAGCTTGTATATCCTCGTTGGCCAGCCTGACCAGGAATTTCATACTTAAGTTTGGTAGCTTCTGGTAAAGCAAAAAATTGTTGGCAGGCTTCATATAATTTCTGGCTGGTAGTATCTTCTAGCAAATGGCCTTTTACCGCCACAAAACCAATGTCTGAATAGGCTGCTCCCAAAGCATCTACAAAGGCTTGCTTTCTTGCAGGGTCATTGCTTAAAAAATCACTTAAATCTACTGAAGGTATCATATGGGTATAGGTTAATTAATAAATATATCGAGTTTTAGGTTTAAACAATTCAGAGAAGGTATCAAACTCGCGGCGATAATACAAACCAAATCCAGAGGTAATAACATTTCGGTTATAAATGGCATCAAATCCTTTGGTGTTAAACACCTTTATTCTAGATTGACTGGTTTTCTTAAATTGATAGGTTAAACTGTAATTAGACTGTGTATTATCTAAAGCCTGCGAGGTTTGCAGTTCTAGTCTATTATCCAAAAATCTTTTAGTAGCCGAAAGTACATAAATTCTACCTCGTGATGGATCACTGGCATTTAACACATCCATGCTTACATCTAAATTTGGAATGGCTTTGCCTAACAAGCCTGCTGCTTGTTTACTTATTAAATCAGAAATGGTTTGAGTACCTAAGCTAGAGGCATTGGCATTATTGGTATTATTTAAAGGCACAAAACTTCCAGAGAGCAATAAGAACAACATTTGTTGATTCATCATCTCGGGCTCCTTTCTAAAACTGTTTAAAACGGCATTGAGTTCGGATGCCGCAGCCCCAGTAATGTTGTTTTGTAAATCTGGAAAGTTCATGTCAAAGGTGATATCTGGCTTTTCTACCACCCCTTTAATTTTAATTAAACAATCTACTGGCACACGCACATTGGGGTCGGGCGCCGAGTTCATATTAATGATGGTATTTACGGTGGCTTTAAGCCTATACATACCCGTAATATTCAATCTACCTTTTAAAGGATCACCTTGCCAAATGATATTACTGCCTGTTTGCAAATCAAATTTTTTGGCTAACACATTTAAGGCACTAAAGCGATATTCTCCCTCGGTTAAGGTATAGCTTCCATTCATTAAAAAATTACCATCAGGCAGGTAATCCATTTTTATTCTACCATTTCCTTTGGCCCTAATTTTATCATCAGATTGTGCATCAAAAATCACTTGTATCTCTGCATTAGGATTGGCCGTAACATCCATGTAAACGCCTACACCAAATTGTTGCGATTTACTTCTACCTTTAAACTCTTGTGTGGTATCATAAGATACAAAATGCAAATAGGTCTCACCAGTTTCGGTGCTTGCTCCAAACGGATTGACAATGATCTTTGTTCCTTTATCCGCAGTTGCTTTTATAAACATTGATACATCGTTATCTGTACCCTTTAACTCAAAGTTTCCGGTAGCAAAGGCAGTACCATAAAACAATTCATTGTCTTTGATAGTAGTGTTTAATACTTGCAGGTTTTTAAACTGCTCTACCTTTATTTGATAATTAAAATCACTAAAGTTTTTATGCTGAATAGTTCCAAAGGCTTTGGCACTCGAACCTTTCTCGTCACTGATATTAAAAGGTAAAAGTCGCATTTGATTGTTCTCTAAAACAAGTTTGGCATTGTCAAAGCGGTAATTGGTCATCAGGTAATCTACCCTAAATGACACTTTGTTTAAATCCAATGTTCCGTTTAACTTTAAATCGTCGAGAGGGCCTTCTAGTTGCGCATCTAAACTGGCTTCGCCTTGGTGCAGCTTTACATAATCTTTAACAAATGCTTGGAAGGCTACAATTTTAGATTGCTCAAAATTACATTGCACCTTTAAATAATTGCCCGGTATATCATAAGTACCCACTGCTTTTAAATTGGCAATTTTCCCGTTAAGGGCTTTTAGGTCTATCAATAAATCTTCGCCATCTTCTTTATAGGCAATACCAAGGTTATAGTCGCCAAGCGTGTCTTTATCTAAGGCCAATCGGTTCAAGGATAAATCACTAATCACAACATCTCGTTTGCCAAAGTTTTTATATACTACATATCCATTTGCTTCACCACCAAACTCTACCCCTAAGTCTTTTATAAAATCATTGACAGTAGAAAGTTTAAATTCCTCTAACCTGCAACTTAAGTTTTTATTGATGCCATCAAAAGCATAGTAACCATCTAATGTCAAAGATTGCTTTTCGTTTTTAAGAATTAAATTTTGGGCTTCAATTTTATCTTCATAAATATTTAGGTGTTGTCCTTGGTTAACATACCATTTCTTTTGGGTCGACCCAAGCCACGATGTAAGGAAATTAAGTTGAGCGCTTCCTTCGGCAAAACTTACCTGTTGTTCAAACTCACCCATCACGGCACTCAAACTATCTCTGATATAATATTTAAGATCCCATTGATTAGGCAATGCCACAGCTTTAAATCCAAAATCACCTACCAACAAACTATCTGTTTTACCAAAGCTATTAAAACCAAACAACAATTCGCCTTTGCTCAGCGATTCTTCGCCAATACTAAAGGTTAATTGGTTTAGCACATACTCTTGTAAATTAATATTACCAGCATAGCCAATCATTTCAAAGGTTTTAGTTTTACTATGTACATTTCCCTCTACTTCTAAATTGGTTATATTATATCCCGGGAAAAACAAAGGAGAGATGCTTGCGGTACTCAGAAGGTTTAAACTAAATTCAAAATCCTGCTCGGTTCCACTATCCTTTTCTGGCTGTAAAAATTCGGACATAAAAGATTTAGACCAACTGCTCAGCTGCGTGGGAAGTGCAGATAAATTTATCTGTCCCCGCACAATCGCCTTCAAAAAATCGCTGTTAATTTTAATTAACTCGCCATCCTCATTTTCACTTTCTAATTTAATTTGATGCACCCTAAAAGTATATCCACCTTTCTCGTATTGCACTTCATCTAAAGATATCTCCCCATAATGGTTGTCTAAATCTTTGATATGAAAATCGATGTTAAAGTCGCTGGCAAATTTTACCTGGCTATTGGTAAAACCAAGTGGTTTAAGATTTACTTGGGTAGCACTACCCATGCCTTTGATATGGCTAAAAGTTTCGTCGAGGTTGAGTTGTAGTTTAGTATAAAGTTGAATGTTAGAATCGTTGAGTTGCAAATCTAATTTCACTTTTTTCTTATCTATCCTTCCTTGCAATTGCGCTTCTTTGTAGGCATAACCAAGCAAAGAAATGCTTTGCACTTGTGCATCCATTTGCGTGTGTATATGTTCTAAATCTAATCCTTCTCCTTGCATGGTGGCAGATAAACTAATTTTGCCCATGGAGGCGATGTCTAATAAATTTCCCAATTCAAAATCTACCAAAACCAACTTTCCAGAATAGGCGCTTGCCATGGTATTGCTATCAGAAAGCTTCATGTTTAAATCGGTTTCGGCAATGCCAAAGGCAGTTTCAAAAGTACCATAGCTTACAAAGTCTTTATAAAATCCGGTGTACTTGCCTTTGTAAACCATTTTACCCAAATCGTTTATTTTATCTGGCAAAGACATGGCAATAATTTGCTCTAACTCTGCCTTATTGGTAGACGCATAATCTACGCCTATCTCCATAAAAGTTTCATCAATATTTGGCAATCCATTTAATACTAGGTCTCCAGTAAATTTGGTTTCATTGCCCATGATGGCCAATACATTTTTGGCAGAAAGCCTATCAACAGTGCCTTTAAGATCTGCACTCACCTTAGCTTTATACTTGTACTCTTTTATTTGTGGTGCAAAAAATGCAATGTCCCGCATGTCTACTTCGCTTTGCCTTAGGCGGGCATTGATCTTAATGTCGGTATAAAAATCGTCGTAGCCTTCCCAACCTTTAGACTTCATGCAAAAATAATTTCTAAAGGTACTGTAGGGAGTTACAATTTCTAATTCGTTTAATTCTATGATTTTGGGTGAGATAATCGCCTGTGCTTTCATCCGCTTTATTTCAAAGCCACTGCGATCGATACAAGTAAAGTTCTTTACATCAAAGCTAAGAGAATCGTCGATGATGTTAAACTTCTTCGACCTAAAATTCACTTCACGCATATCCATTCTATAAGGATCAAACCCTTCGTCTGTAAATGCTTCGGTAGAATCAAACATCTGAAAGCGGGTACTCATCACCTCTAAGTTTTGCAGTTCTAGCCAAAAGGGCAATGCGGTGCTATCTCTGATGGTATCGTTGGGGTTATCAAATAAATTAGTCACATCCAACGAATAAGTGCCATCTTTATAGGTGGTTACTTTACATAAGCCTTCATCAAGGGTAACATCTCTTAAAGTAAACCTTCCAGAGTCATTTGTAATACCTGCTAAGTTAAATTGAAGTCGGCCCACATAAAAGCTAGTATCTTGTTTTTGGTCGCCAAACAACACCCGCCTCAGGCTAAAGTATGTCCAACCATCATAACTAATTTCGCCAATACTGATGCGTGTTTTGTAGGTTTCGTTTACATAGTCGCAAGCCCTTTTGGTGAGGTAGTTCTGAAAATAAAAGCTGTTAAAAAGCAAGTATAGCAGCATCAGCAAGCCCATAAAACTTGCTAATAAAACATACGATATTTTGATAAACCTTTTAAGCAATGTAGTTTTGTGGCAAGATAATTAAATAAAATTGCACAGCCAACCCTCTCCTATCAACATCCTTGCCATAGAGTCGTCTTGCGACGACACTGCTGCTGCTGTTCTAAATGATGGCAAAGTACTTAGCAATATTGTATCCTCTCAGCACATCCACGAAATTTATGGAGGTGTAGTGCCAGAGTTGGCCAGCCGTGCTCACCAACAAAGCATCGTGCCTGTGGTAGATGCTGCCTTAAAAAAGTCGGGGTTGACCCTACACGATTTACAAGCTGTGGCTTTTACCAAAGGTCCAGGTTTAATTGGCTCCTTGATGGTGGGTAGCAGTTTTGCCAAATCTTTAGCTCAATCTTTACAAATTCCATTGATTGGCATTCACCATATGGAGGCGCATGTGTTGGCGCATTTTATTCCAGACCCCAAGCCTAGCTTCCCATTTTTATGTTTAACGGTGAGCGGAGGTCATACTCAGATAGTGCGCATGGATGACTATTTCTCCTTTGAAGTGATAGGCAAAACCATAGACGATGCAGCTGGCGAGGCCTTCGACAAATCTGCCAAACTCCTTGGCTTACCTTATCCTGGAGGGCCATTAATAGATAAATATGCTGTTTTGGGTGAACCCGAGTTTAAATTTGCCCAACCGCAAATACCAGCCTTAGATTTTAGCTTCAGTGGTTTAAAAACAAGTATCCTCTATTTCTTACAAAAGCAGGTCAAAGAAAACCCTCATTTTGTACAAGAAAATCTAAATAACCTTTGTGCATCTATTCAATCGGCCATCATTCATCATCTGATGAAAAAACTGATAGCGGCATCGGTTCAAACCGGCATAAAAAACATTGCCTTAGCAGGGGGTGTTTCTGCCAATAGCGGCTTAAGAAATGCCATAGAAAATGAAGGTAAAAAAAGAAACTGGCAAACCTTTATCCCACCATTTGAATTTTGTACAGACAATGCTGCCATGGTAGGTATAGCGGCTCATTTTAAATATTTGAACCAACAATTTGAAAGCCTAGACACTGCTCCACTTGCAAGATTTTAAGATACTTATTGTATATTGGTAAACTTAATTGTAAAAACTCATTGAAAACAATTATCCTCATGCGTCATGGTAAGGCAGTTAAAGAAGCTGCCAGCGGACATGATTTTGACAGAGGCCTCGAAGAAAGAGGCAAATCTGATGTACAAGAAGTGATTCAACAACTCGTAAAATCTAAACATATTCCAGAACTCATTGTGGCAAGTCCTGCTAAAAGAACCTTAAAAACAGCTGAGATTGCTTTGTCTGAACTAAAACTCAAAAGAGAACAATTGCTTTTAGAATCATCTATTTACGAAGCACATATCAGTGATTTAATGCATGTGATTAGGGAATTAGATGATACTTGCAAAACCGTTTTATTGGTAGGCCACAACCCCAGTATTACCAGCATGGTAGGAAGTTTAACCCCTTCGTTTATAGAACATACACCCACCTCTGGTTTGTCTGTTATTAAGTTAAATGTACCAACCTGGCAATTGGTGCAAGCAAAAAAAGGAACCCTTAGTCTTTCTATTTTCCCCAAACATAAATCTAAAATTTAGGCATCATCCTTGCGTTAATATCTTCCATGAATAAATTCACCTTCACCCTTCTCTTGAGTTTTTTGGGCTCCTTTTTGTTGGCTCAAGAATTGCCATTTAGCGGTACCAAAGACAAAAAAGCCGACTATTATTTTGGCGAGGCACTCAAGACTT
The DNA here is from genome assembly GCA_964443415.1 of uncultured Chitinophaga sp. Taxonomy (GTDB): domain Bacteria; phylum Bacteroidota; class Bacteroidia; order UKL13-3; family UKL13-3; genus B1. Next base: position 7,434 of record CAYUDC010000014.1, read on the forward strand.
TTCAGATGCAAGACTTCATGCGCGCCTCTCAATGGATTGATAAAGCGGTGGGGCTTGACCCCAACTTTATTGATGCATGGATGTTGAAAGCAGAGATGAAGTCGATGGACGAAAATTACCCAGAAGCGATTGCCATCTACGAAAAAATCAAAGGCATTAATCCAGATTTTCCGATGAGTTACTATGGCATTGCCAAAGCCTATTATGCTAATGGAAATTATGAAGCCAGCTTTGCTGCCTCCGAAAAATTCTTAACCTTTCCAGATTATTATAAAAAGAAAGACATCATAGAAAGAATCAAACAAAATTCTGCCTTTGGCATGGAAGCTGTCAAAAATCCTGTTCCATTTAACCCAGTAAACTTGGGCAACATGATTAATTCTCCAGACAATGAGTATTTCCCTGGCATTCCTGCAGACGACCAAACACTCATATTCACTAGGCTTATCAATGGTAGAAACGAAGATTTTTTTATCAGCAAGAAACAAGCAGATGGTAAATATTCTTTTGCCGCCAACATGGGTTTCCCAATTAATACAGAAGGCAATGAAGGCACTATTTCTTTATCGGCCGATGGTCAATATATTTTTTATACTGCATGTAACCGTAAAGAAGCTTATGGCAGTTGCGATTTATACATCTCTAAGCTCGATGGAGTAAGTTGGGCAGAACCCATTAACTTGGGGCCACCAGTAAATACCGCTTCATGGGAAAGCCAACCTTGTGTGAGCTTTGATGGCAAAACATTATACTTTAGCAGCAATCGCCCAGGTGGATTTGGAAGAAGTGATATTTGGTACACCACATTTAAAGATGGTAGATGGACACCACCCATTAACATGGGTCCAGAAATTAATACCAGTGGAGAAGAGCAATCACCACATATTGCCAAAGACGATCAAACTTTATACTTTAACAGCACAGGCCATCCAGGTATGGGCGGTGTAGATTTGTTTATTGCAAGAAAAGTAAATGGACGCTGGACCAAGCCACAAAACTTGGGTTACCCCATCAATAGCATGAAAGACGAAACCTGTTTGGTAATTGCCTCTAATGGGATAGATGCTTATATCGCAAGGGATGGCATCGACTCGAAAGGTGGATTGGATATTTATAAGTTTGAGTTATCAGAAACCATCCGTCCACAAAAAACAGGCTATGTAAAAGGGATAGTTTTAGATGCCACCACCCGCAAGCGAATCAATGCTAAAATAGAATTAATAGACTTGGCTACAGGAAAAATAGTAGTAGAAGCATTTAGCAATAAAACCACTGGTGAATTTTTAGTGTGCTTACAATCCAATAAGAACTATGCCTTAAACATCGATCAAAAGGGATATCTATTTTATTCAGAAAACTTCGAGATAAAGAATGAGTCTTCCTTGTCGCCAAAGCAAATAGAGGTTAACCTTCAACCACTTTCAGAAGGCTCTAAAATGGTACTGAAAAACATATTTTTCGACGTAGATAAATTTGAGTTAAAGGAAGAATCTAAAGTTGAATTAAACAAACTCATTCAATTTTTAACTACCAACCCAACGGTTAAAATAGAAGTAGGTGGCCATACCGACAATACGGGAGATGCTACTAAAAATACCAACCTATCTGCTAATAGAGCCAAAGCCGTACTCAATTATTTGGTTGCAAACGGCATTAAAATAGAAAGATTAAGCTCTAAAGGATATGCGGCTACCCAGCCTATTGCAGACAATCAAACGGTAGAAGGCAGGGCACAAAATAGAAGAACAGAAATTAGGATTATCTCTCGCTAAGAGCCACGTATTTTCTCGTACTTAGAAAGATTGCTGATATTAATTTCTGTTAATATTTCGATGGCTTTGGGTTTTTCTATGTCATCTGCGCCTTTGTAAATGCTTACTAGTTCGTCGCTTTTTGCTTCAAAGAAAATTAAGAGCCCAACAGTATTAGGTGCAATTTTAAACACCTTTTTCACTTCCATTAAAGAGAGCATGATTTGCTTTCTGGCTGCAAAAGGATCTTTTACCATTTGGTCTAAGCCTTTTCTATGATAGATATAATTGGCTTGCCTAATAGGTGCAAAACGCGGATTAAGGATATTATCAATGAGGTTATATCGCGTTCTTAGGGTTCTTTCGAAAGGCTTCCACCCTGCTCTACCACTGGTTTGCTGAGCAATATTAGAAATTTGAAAGGCCTTGTTAAAATAAGGTGTGCCAGCCTCTGCTCCAAAAGAATCAAAGTCCATACCCAACACAAAATTCACATAAAACGATAAATAAGAAACGATGTCGTTGGTAAAAACCCCTTCTTGATAATCCATCCTATCCTGGTCTTGGTATTTAAAGTCGAAGTTCTCGTCATTAAATGTAAACAAGGTGGTATTATAACTGCTGCCAAAAACTGGTCTGCGACTTTGAATAATAGCAGAGGCACGATATTCATAGGTATTTTGATCGTACCCAGATAAGATAATTTCTATATTCAGTTCTATTTTTTCTTGGTTGGTAAAGGTTTCGGCAGTCCAACGGGTATTATTAATAAATTCGGTAAGGCGCTGTTCTAGGTTTCTAAAAATCATCTTATCGGCAATCTGCACTTGCACATCGTTGATTCTTACCTTACCACTCATTTCTTGCCCAAACAATGAACTAGAAAGCGCTAAAAAGCACCATAACTTAAACAGTTTTCTCATACACTAATTTTATAATCTCTTCAACGATATCTTTTGCTACTTCTTGTTTCGATTTCAATGGAAACTTTTTATGTTGCCCATTGGCAAACAACATATCAATTTTATTGGTATCATGTCCAAAGCCTGCGCCTGCATCTTGCAATGAATTAAGCACAATGGCATCTAAATTTTTCTCTTTTAATTTCTTTAGTGCATTGGCCTCTTCATTATCTGTTTCTAAGGCAAAGCCCACCAAGGTTTGATGGCTGTGTTTGATGGCCCCTAGGCTCTTTAAAATATCTTTGGTTTTAACAAGGCTCAGGTTTAAATCATCCCCTGTTTTTTTTATCTTCACCGAGCTGGTGTTAGCGGGCGTATAATCGGCCACCGCAGCACTTAAAATAGCTACATCCACTTGGTTAAACACTTGGTGGCAGGCCTCATACATTTCTGCGGCACTGGTAACTGCAATTTTATGTATTCGGGTCGACCCAACCTGCAGCTGTGTAGGCCCCGAAACCAGTATAACTTGTGCACCTTTTTGAGCCAACGCTTCTGCAATGGCATAACCCATTTTTCCACTGCTATGGTTACCTATAAATCTTACAGGATCTAAATGTTCGTAAGTTGGGCCAGCGCTTACTAAAACCTTCCTATCTTTTAATGGCAAAGGGCTGGTAAAATGTGCTGTTACCACTTCAAA
>CAYUDC010000014.1:10889-40954 GCA_964443415.1 uncultured Chitinophaga sp.
TGGGTCATGATAATTTTAACCTCAGCGCCTGCTTTAACAAATAAGCGGGTTAATGCAGCCATTTTGTAGGCTGCAATACTCCCGCTTATTCCTATTAATATTTTTTTACCTTCCAACATTGGAGGCAAATTACAAATTAGTTTCCTTCTGCCAAACGTTTTTCCCTTTCAGGATTGCGATGGTAAACTTTACCCGCTAAAAATTCTTCAGTGGCAATGAGTGTTGGCTTAGGTAAACGCTCGTAAGCCATGCTAATTTCTATTTGTTCACGATTCTCAAATACTTCTTCTAAGGTATCGCTATCGTTGTTAAATTCATCTAACTTAGCATGTAATTCTTCCTTCAATTGCGCGGAAATTTGGTTGGCACGCTTAGAAATAATAGCAATAGACTCATAGATATTGTCTGTGCCTTTTTCTAATGCCTTAAAATCGCGGGCAATAGTGGTGTTTGTGATGTTTTGATAATTGTTAGCCATGATATTATTACTTTATGATATTGTCTTCTACACATTTGCCGTCTAAAAAAAACAATTGGTGATGACGGCCATTCACCATAAACTCCATATTGGCAATAGAGCCACTTCCTTCCTCAGAGTTATACAACTGCCCATCCGGCCATTCGTAAACCATTTGCAAGCATTTAGGAAAAGTTTTACCTAAAAAGTCTTCACTGGGTTTACGGGTATAGCTTTGTGGTATATATTCTGGAAATACAACTTCCCCACTTTCTTCTACAGGTACTCCCGCTTTATAATCGATGGTATCCAATTTAGTAGTGGAATAAGGCACAATATTTTCTTCTCTGGTAAGTAAAACCAGTACTATCAAGCCAGCTATTCCGAGCAAAATCCAAAGTACATTTTTCATTTAGCTCTTTAATTTATTGGTTTCAATTTTCTTAAGGGCAGCCGTGGCTTTAGCATGAATGTCTTTTGCTTCGCGCATGTACTTAGACGATTCTAGGTATTGCTCAGAAAACTCTTCAAAAGCTACTATGGTATTTCTGTAGCGCTCTTCTTGCTTAGTTTCGATGCTATTTTTTGCCAATAAGAAATTCGACTTTACGATTAAAAAATCTACCTCTTCTTTTTGAGACATTTCCGGAAAATCGTTGCTCGCATTTTTCAAGGCAACAATGGCACTTTTGTATTCGCCCATATGGTAATACAACTTAGCCGTTTGATATGCCTTTAAACTTAGCTTGCCCCTTAATTTATCTAAGTAATTGTTACATTCAGGAACATATTTACTTTCTGGGTACACATTCAAAAATATCTTAAAAGTTTCAATGGCTTTGTAGGTATCGGCTTGATCCAACTCTGGTTCGTAAGATTCTAAGTAGGCGCAATAAGCATTCATGTACAAGGCTTCTTCTGCATGCTCGGCAGATGGAAAATTCTCGAAATAGGTTTTAAATTGAAAACCTGCCAAAGCATACATCTTTAAGGCAAAATTACATTGGGCACTGTTGTATAAAATCTTTTCGGCAGTGGGTGTGCCGCTAAAGGCATCTTCCACCATTTCGTAAAGGCTGATGGCTCTTGCAAAATCCTTTTTCTTAAAATAGGTATCAGCCATTTCTAGCTTCGCTCTATTGTCTGGATTTTTGAGCGCTTTTTGGTAAGTATTACCGCAAGCACCCCACATAAACAAGATTCCAATTAAAAATATAATATTCCTCATACCTAGGTAACTGCAAACATAAGGTTTTTATTTCAGCAATTTCAACTATTTTCACGGTTCATTGAGGCGTAAAATTAAACATATCATCCTGATAATTTGCCAATTAATGCTGGCAGGCCAAATTTTGGGTCAAACCGATACCCTTTTTAACGAGGCGCCGCCTTTGGTTCAACCCGAAACCACCAAAGACAGCTTAAATCTAAAGCCCCAAACTTTTGCGGTAGACTCCTTGATTAGTTATGCTTTTTCGTTTAAAGGCAAAAAGTATAAAAGAGGTGGCACCACTGTTAATGGCTTTGATTGCAGCGGCTATACCATGATGGTATATAAAAAATTTGGCGTAAAGCTACCGCATTCTTCTGCGGCGCAGGGTTTGGTTGGAATTACCGTTTCTAAGAACAATATTGATAAAGGAGACTTGATTCTTTTTAAAGGCAGAAATAGCCGCAGACGTGGCATTGGGCATGTTGGGATAGTTATCACAAAAAAGGGAGAACCCATTCAGTTTATCCATTCTAGCACCAGCAGTGGTGTAAGAGTAGATTACTTGGATTCTCCCTATTATAAAAAGCGATTTGTAAAGGCCGTACGTGTTAAAATTGCAAAGCCTTAAGGCTTATTTTAATTGTGCCAATACAGTTTTTGCTTTCTCATTGCTTGGGTCAAGTTCAATGACCAACTTATAATATTTTTTAGCGTCTTCCTTTTTATCTAGGTTAAGGTAATAGAAACCTAAATAGCCATAAGCATTTACTAAACCAGCTTTGTTCTTGGTTTTTAAAGTAGCTTCAAACTTCTCTGCATCGGCGGTTAACAAACTAATATACTTCTCATAATACTGTTTAGGCAATTCAGATTTAAAGTCGGGGTCTAATGCCGAGTTGGTATTACCTCTCCACAAATAAGCATCTGGGTAATCTGGTTTCATGTCGGATACTTTGGCAAAAGCCGAATCTGCTTTTGGATAAAACTTAGCAAAATAAGCTGCTTTGCCATACAAGAAATAATCGGCAGCAGTAATCTTTTTGGCCTTAGTTAAATACAATTCAAAGGTGGCAGTAGCATCAGCAAAACGTTTCATTTTGTTATAAAGCTTTGCTAAGTCTGCAATTAAATCGGTGTTATTTGGATTTAACTCAATGGCTTTATTCATATGGATGATGGCAATTGAATCTTTCCCTCCTACTTTGGCTTCTAATTTTGCAAGGTATTCGTAATCGGTAACGGTGAGTTTTTTCTCATCTACCTTGCTGATATAATATTCTAAAGAAGCCAAACCACTTTTGGCCAATTCTGGATCAGCCTTTACATCGGTAATTTCGCAAACAGAGAAACCTCTAAAGCGATACAACAACAAGTTTTCTTTGTCTATCTTTTGAATCTCATCTATCTTGGTTAAGGCTTCTTGGTATTCTTTACTTAAGAATAAGATACGGGCAAATCTAATTTGGTTAGACACACTTGGCTCAGAATTGCTAAGGTATTTAGCATAAGCATCTTTGGCGGCATCAAATTTTCTTTGCGAATAATATACCTCAGCCTGAAGTTTCCAAGCTGGCGCATAGTTAGGGTCTTTTTCGAAGGCGCGATTTAAATCGGCTTGCGCTTGCTCATAGTTCTTAACTCTTTTCCAGATTTCAGAAACCCTTGCATAGGCCTTTGGATTTTTAGGATTGATGCCAATGGCTCTTTCATAAAAAGTGGCCGAGTTACCACCATCATTTTTTTCGAGGTAAACATCGCCACCAGCCACTAATAAATCGTAGTTCTTTTTGTCTTGCTCATACCCCATTAAAATGAGTTGCTCTGCCTCTTCGATGAGTTTAGTATTGGCATTATTCACCATACTACTGGCTACAATGCTAATGGCGCGGATGTCTGTATAAACACCTGCCCTGTTTTTACTAAAAGACAAGGCTTTATCAAAGTGTTCTTTGGCCTTCACTTTATCATCGGCCATTAAAGCCAACTCTCCTAATCCAGCATAATTGGCTGGGTTGGCTGGGGCAATTTTAATACCTTCTTGGTAGGCATATGCAGCCGAATCTAAGTTCATTAAGTTGGTATAGGTTTGACCCAAATAATACCAATAATCGCCATTTGCAGGCTCTTTAGCCACAAGGGCTCTAAAAACGGTTCGGGCTGCTTCGTACTTTTCAAAATCCAAATCACGCATGCCCTGCTCTAAATTTTGCGCCATGGCGTTGAACCAAACCAGGCTAACAAAAATCAAACTTAAAATACTCCTTTTCATATTACTGTGTTAAATTTACTGTTCTAATAGAAGAGCGGTGCGGAACCAAACCACCCTTCAAAATTATTTTTTGCCCAGGTTCACTTTCCAAGAAACTTGCAAAGCCTGTGCCAAGTCCAGTTCTTAGCTCACGGCTAATAACCTTTATGGGTCGCCAATATGGATACTGCTTTAAGGCAATATTACCTTGGATAGGCTTATTGGTAATGCCTGCAACCCTCATTAATATTGGCTGTACTTCGGCCACTTTGATATTATCTAAAAAGAACTTAGACTGTTGGTCATCCACATCGCTGATCCAACTCACCCCAATAATACCAATGGCATTGGGGTTTTCTTGAACATATTTAATTACTTCGGGGTTGCTATTTAAGGCAAAGCAGTTTGAACCTAATTTTGACCCAAATAAGACAGAGTCTTCTAATAACCTGATAGCACCCGACTGTGCATGATCAAATACAATTTTGATATCACCTAATGGACTGCCTTTAGAAATTTGCTTCCATTGTTTAAGGCTGCCATCTAATAATCCTTTGATTTGGGCAAGAGAGAAGCTGGTATCTTTATTTTGCGCATGCAGGATAAAAGCAATGGCGTCGTAACCAATTTTAAATACGCGAGAGCGGCTAATATTTTGTGTTTTTAAAACTTCCAATTCACTGGCATTAAGTTCTCTGGTAACCACAGCCATTCTGGCGCTGTCTTCTAGCATCAACCTGATGGCATCGTGCTCGCTGGTGAAAATGGGTTTGATTTTAGCATTGGGGTATTGTGCATGAAATACTGCAATTTCTGCTTCCATAATAGGCTTTAAGCTCTCGTCTATGCTCACCGTAATTTCTCCTGAGGTGGGAGTATCAAGGGGAGTTGTAGGCGTGTTTGACTGACAAGCCACAAAAACCAAGAGCAATAGTATTATCGTATAACGCGCCATAATCTTATAAAGCCGTAAGCTATTAATAATAATGAAATTCCAAGTTTTACCCAGGTATCTGCACCTTCAATAAAGGGATAAAAATAAAACACAATACCGAGTACCATGTATAAAGACCCCATGGCAATGTGAAAGTATTTCATAATGCCTTGCACTCTGTCTTGTCTTTTTTCTTCTTGTTGGTTTAAATCGTTGTTCATTTTTTATGCAAGCGAAAGCCTGAACCCATTGGTTTGAAGTAATTCAACTGCAATAGATTCAGGCTTATGATTAATTTAATTGGAAGCGAACAGGTATGGTATACCTAACGGTAACTGTTTTCCCGTTTTGCTTTCCTGGAGTCCAGTTAGGCATGTTTTTTACAACTCTCACAGCTTCTTCTTCACAGCCCCATCCTAATCTCTTATTTCCTAAGATTTCAACAGATGAGATTTTACCATCTCTGTCAACTACAAAGGACACATTTACTTTTCCTTCAATACCATTTTCTCTGGCCATTTGAGGGTAAGCCACATTTTTTCCAAGGTATTTGTATAATTCTTCTACCCCACCTGGAAACTCAGGCATTTGCTCTGCAAAGGTTAAGATTTCTGGTGCATCACCATCGCCATCGCCGCCTTCAGTTAAAGAAGCATCCACACCATTAGGGTCACCTTCTACGGTAGCCACACCGGCATCTTTGTCCTTCATTTCTTCCTGAATCGGTGGTGGCTCATCATCTGGCACTTCTTCATCAGGCTTAATTTCTGGTGGCGTAAACTTCACCGTACTTTTTAAAGGTGGTGGTGGTTCTGTAGGTGGTGGTGGTGGTTCGTTCTTATCAATTGGAGGTGGTTCCTCTAAAGTGGTAACGTCGTCTACCTTCACTACATTTTCTTGAGGCAATTGAGATTTCAAGTAATTTAAAATCACAGGTGCCGAGATGCTGGCTGTAAAAAGCACAATGGAAAGCACGATACCTTTGATGGTGTTGCCATCTCCATCCTTGCGTAATACATAAGCACCATAGTTTTGATTTCTTCCTGTAAATACAAGATCAACCCATTTACTATCAAATATATCTGTTTTTGATGCCATAGTTAATTTGCATTAATGGTTGCCATTGCGGTTTTAATCAAATCTTGTTCAAGAGGCTGAATATCTACAATCGCGTATCTACCGATATTGCAAATAATCATCTCGTCTAAGATATCCACTAGGTTTTTGAACTTGGCCTTATCATCTGCTTTAATTACTACAATTAAAGCTTCTTTATTTGCCTTGATAGCGGATATTCTTTGTTTCATCTCATCTTCCGGTATTTGGTTGAGACGGTACATCTCTCTCAAAATTGGAATAGAGTCGTAGTTGTTTGCATTAGCCTTATCCAAAAGCTCTTTATTTTTTTGGAGTATGGTTGCTCTAATGCCACCCGGACTAAAATCAGTAATCACAGGAGTTTCTGGTTCGCCAGTTTTTTCGTTGATAAAATAGTATACAATCTTATCGTTTTCGGCGAGCAGAAGGGTGATTGCTTGTGAGGCTTTAACCTTCATTTTATCTTCCGGAATGTCTGTTTTAACAGGCATGTTAATTTCCATGGTTTTTGGCTTATTCATGGAAGTGGTTAACATAAAGAAGGTAATCAACAAGAAACCTAAGTCTACCATGGGTGTAAAATCTACACGGGTAGAGAGTTTCTTACCTTTAGGTTTTTTTCCTCCTTTTTTATGACCACCGCCACCGCCGCCTTCTATTTCTGCCATATTATTCTAAAATTATTCAGCCGATTCGGTTGATAGGTTGGTAATAAAATTAAATCTGTTAACCTTCTTATCTTGTAAGGTGGCAATTACTTGCTTCACTACAGGGAAGTTGGCATTCTGGTCGCCTTTAATAGCTACACGCACCTGATTGTTGGTTAAGCGTGATTGCCAAATCCAGTCGGCCAGTTCATTGTTTATAGAATCGCATGGTATTCCCTTTTGATTGAGTTTACCTCTGTCTTCTACCTTGGTATTTATAACGGAACGCAGTTCGCTGAAGGGTACCCCAAAACTCGACATTAACGAAAAGCTTTGTATTTCTTGAGGTGTAAACTTCACACCTTTGATACTACTCATTTTTTCGAGGAGTTCTGCTTTATATTGTTGTCCTTCCATCGAGAAAAACACACGGCCATCGTCTGCAATAGTGATGGTCATGATGTCTGTTTCTGGAAGTGGCACTTCTGCCACTGAAGAAGGAGCATTAACGGTTACCGGTTCATCAGGCTTGAACTGTGTTGCCAACATAAAGAACGTAAGCAGAAGGAAAGCCACGTCTGTCATGGCTGTCATATCTACCGACGTACTCTTGCGTGGGACTTTTACTTTAGGCATATTGCTTTGTATTTAAAACCTGATTATTAAACGTATCGGATCAAACCGAAACAAAATTATTTGTTATGCTTTTCTGCAAAAGTTTGGATAATGCTATAACCAGCCTCGTCGATTGTAAAGGTAATCTTATCAATCTTAGTGGTAAATACATTATACATGATAATGGCTACAGCTGAGTTACCGATACCTAAAGCGGTATTGATAAGCGCCTCTGAGATACCATTTGCTAAACCTACTGAATCTGGAGCACCACCAGTACCTAAAGCCGAGAAGGCCTTGATCATACCGATAACCGTTCCTAAAAGGGCGATCAACGTAGATACTGAAGCCATGGTTGCGATAATTACCAAGTTTTTCTCAAGCATTGGTAATTCTAAGGTAGTAGCTTCTTCTAATTCTTTTTGAATGGCTAGAATCTTTTGGTCTTTGTCCATTCCTTCAGCAGACTCCATAGCCTTGTACTTAATTAATGCACTTCTAACGATGTTAGCTACCGAACCTTGTTGCTTGTCGCACTCAGCAATAGCAGCATCTGTATTGTTGGTGTTTAAGTGACCCATCACACGACGCACAAATTGCTCTGCGCTGCCTTTTCCTTGAGCTTTAGTAATGGTTAAGAAACGCTCGATAGAGAAAGTGATACTCATTAATACCAATGATAATAGAATAGGTACGATAAATCCACCTTTGTAAATTAAGCCAAGTACATGCGGAACACCTTCGGCCACTGGATGGTTGTTAGAATCGTTTCCTTCGAAATTGGCTGGGTTACCCAATACAAATTTGTAAATTAAAATACCTGTAATTACCAGGATTGGAATTGCGAATGCGGCAAAGTTTTTCTTAAGTCCGCTTTCTTGTTTAGGTGAAGCTACCTTGTTCATGAGATTAACTATTTAAATGTTTAGATTGTTACAAAAAAAGTCATATTTTATGAATATACAAGTTGCATGGCTCATTAATTTAATGTTACCATCACAAAATTTCATATAAACAACGGGGTATTGCCTAAAATATGTTTAGAATAGCGCTTGGACGAAGACCCAAGTATAAACTTAAGGCCAAAGTAAGTGCTAAAACCAAAGCATAAGTAAATGAAATCTCTACTTTTTGGTCGTTTCCAGGCTTTCCATACATGGCCACTATCACTTTAAAATAGTAGTAAACACCTACTATTGAACCAATTATAGCAATTAGGGTAGTGTAAAAGAAGCCAGCGTGTAAAGATTCGGTAAAGATGTAGTATTTACCTAAGAAACCTACAAAAGGCGGGATGCCTGCTAAGCCTAGCATGGCCATTGAAAGTGCTGCAGCCAGCAATGGATTTTTCTTCCCTAGGCCGTTAAAGGCGTCTATATTTTCGCTTTTGGCGCTTTCAAAAACCGGAATGGCCACTGCAAAAGCCGCTAAAGTGCTTAACACATATCCTAAGCCGTAAAACAATAAAGCGCCAGTAGGTTGTTGCTGCGAGGCCATCATCAATAACATTAAATAACCTGCATGCGAAATACCCGAATAAGCCAAAAGTCTTTTAAAGTTATCCTGAGCCAAAGCCATTAGGTTACCTACAGCTAGGGTGGCAATGGCCACAACGTTTAATATAAGTCCTGTTTTTACTGAGGTATAATAAAATACCACTGATAATAATTTATACAACGCTGCAAAACCAACCACTTTTACCAAGGTGCTCATGTAGGCGGTAATAAGGGCTGGTGCTCCTTCATATACATCTGGCGCCCAAAAATGAAAAGGGGCTGCCGAAACTTTAAACAACATGGCAAAAATTACCAATACCATTCCTGTATAAAACAAAGGCGAAATATTACCTTGATGGTTGGCGGTATACTCTGCAATGCTGTAAATGTTAAAACTTCCGGTGGTCCCAAAAATCAATGCCATCCCAAAAAGCAAAAATGCTGAGGCAAAAGAACCCATCAGAAAATATTTAAACCCAGATTCATTCGAACGAATATCAAACCTTCTGCTGCCTGCCATCACGTATAAAGCAATGGATAGGGTTTCTACTCCCAAGAACAACATGGTAAGGTTAGAAAAGGATAGCATCATTAAACCACCCACTAAAATAAAGACTAAGATTGCTGTAAAGTCGCTGATATAACCTTGCTCTTTTTGGTAATAATCTCCAGACATGATTAACACCAGCATGGCTGTAAAAATGGCTAAGCCACCAAAGGCCACCGAGAAATTATCTACCCTTAACATGTCGTTAAAAAACGACTTATTTAAATTCCAGTCGAGTAGGTTCAAACCAAAAATAACAGCTAAACCTAGCACCACTATAGGTACAATGAGCTTACGCAAATTCAGAATTTCTGCCACCATGCAGAAAAATCCCAAAACCGAGGTATATATTAATGTATTCACTTGAATTTACTTTGGTTACTTATGGAGTTAATGTTTTTAATACAGGTTCTGTGAGTTCGAAAATTGGTTCAGGATATATACCCAGTGCAAAAATGAGCACGCCAATGATTCCTAAAACCAATTGCTCATTCCATTTTAGGTCTTCGAACTGCATATTTTCTATCATGGCTTCGCCTAACATGGTTTTTTGATACATTCTAAGCATATACACGGCACCAAGAATGATGGTTAATCCAGCAAAAACGCTTAACCAAGTATTATAGCTATAAACGCTGAACAAGAGCATAAACTCTCCTACAAACCCATTGGTTAAAGGCAAGGCAACCGAGCCAAGCACTACCACCAAGAACCAACCGGCAAATCTTGGCGCTACTTTTCTAATGCCCCCTATCCCTTCTACCTGGTTGCTACCAGTTCTGTTCATGATGATATCAGCGCAAAAGAATAAACCCACTACATTGATACCATGTGCAAACATTTGAGCCAAACTTCCTTGAAACCCTACCCTGCTCATGGTAAATACACCAGCCGAAATTAAGCCCACGTGTGCTATAGACGAATAAGCCAATAATTTTTTAAGGTCTCTTTGCATGATGGCAATCACCGAGGCGTAAACAATGCCTATCACAGATATAGTAATAACAATATGTTGCCATTCTTTAAAACCATCTGGTACAATCGGAATAAGCCATCTGATTAAACTATAGGTACCCATTTTAAGCATGATACCAGACAATAACATGGTTCCTTGCGTTGGGGCAGATTTATAAGTATCCGGTTGCCAAGTATGAAAAGGTACAATAGGGATTTTAATAGCAAAGGCGGCAAATAGCATCCAAAAAATCCATCTTTGATCACAAGCACAGATAGGGTTGTTTCTAAGTACCTCCCAATCTAAAGAGTTTAGTGGCGAGTAGGTATAAAGGTAAATAAAACCAAAAAGCATGAGCAAACTACCTGCTAAAGTATAGATAAAGAACTTCAGCGTAACGGCAGCTCTATCTGTACCACCCCAGTTAAAGGCTATAAAGTAAATTGGAATGAGGGCAAGTTCCCAAAAGATATAATATCCAAATGCATCAAAGGAAATGAATACACCATTGAGTGCCATTTGCATGAGTAGCATCAAGCTATAAAACACATTGGCTCTTTCGGTAAATCTATTAAAGCCTGCTAATACAATCAGTGGCAACAAAAGATTGGTGAGTATCACCATGAGCATACTTACACCATCCATCGAGAAATGAAACACCAAATTTGGCTTCACAGCCATTTGATATATCCAATCAAAAGATTTGGCACCTTCTGCTAAAAAAACATTATAGGCATATCCGGTAAATACCAATTGTACAAGGGTACCCACTAAAGCGGCAGCCCGGCTAGTCATCCCTTTGGTAAACCAAATAATAAGGGAGAAAACTAAAGGAATTAAAAGAAGTATTAGGCTTAACATTATTGTACCAATTGAATTAAAAGTAAAACCATCATGGCAATCACCATTATAAAAATATAGAAACCTGTGTTTCCGGTTTGAACCAAACGCATGGTTCTTCCTGTAAAGCCAACCATCCAAGCACTTGCATTTACGATTAAATCCACAATTAGCTTATCAACCACCACATGCAAGATATCACTTAACACCATCATTGGTTTTACAAACACCTTATCATATAATTCGTCTATATAGAATTTGTTGGCCACCCATTTAGCAAAGCCTTTGGTTTGATCGTCTGCCTCTGGCACTTGTTTCTTGCTGATATAAAATACATAAGCAATCACAATACTTGTAATGGCCAGGGCTGTTGCCAACAACATCAGCATAATTTCTGTGCTATGATCAACATGATGAACCTCGCCCAAAATACCTTTAGAAGTTTCAACTACAGGGGCAAGAAAGCCATTAAACCAATGAGGCATGTGCATCACGGCAGGCATCCCTAAGAATCCGGCTCCTATAGAGCATATGGCCAAGATAGCCAACGGCAATGTCATGGTCCATGGCGATTCGTGCAGGTGGTGCTTCTCTTCTTCTGTTCCTCTAAAGTCTGTAAAGAAAGTTAAATAGAACAATCTAAACATATAAAATGCAGTAATCATAGAGCTCACACTCAATAATACCCAAACAATTTTGTGGTGGAAGGCAGCTGCTAAGATTTCGTCTTTTGAAAAGAAACCTGCAAAAGGGAAAATTCCTGAAATGGCCAAAGTGGCTATTAAGAAGGTGATGGCAGTAAGCTTGATGTATTTCCAAAGCCCTCCCATTCTTCTCATATCTTGCTCACCACCCATGGCATGAATGACACTTCCAGCGCCTAAGAATAATAGTGCTTTAAAGAACGCATGCGTTACCACATGAAACATCCCAGAAGTATAAGCACCTAAACCAAGTGCGGCAAACATTAATCCCAATTGCGAAACAGTAGAATAGGCCAATACCTTTTTAATATCATTTTGCTTGATACCGATAATGGCAGCAAATAATGAAGTGGCCACACCAACCCACATCACCACCTCTAAAGTATGCGGAGCAAGGCTAAACAAAATATTAGACCTTACAATCATATAAATACCTGCTGTTACCATCGTTGCCGCATGGATAAGGGCAGATACAGGTGTTGGGCCAGCCATGGCATCTGGTAACCAGGTGTACAAGGGTAATTGAGCACTTTTTCCCATGGCACCTACAAATAGTAATAAGGTGATGGTAGTAATTAATGCACTTCCTTTTTCTAAGCCCAAAGCATTATCTAACACAGTGGCATAATCTAAACCACCTAAATAGAATAGCATAAAAAACATTCCAAGTAAAAAGCCTAAATCACCAATACGGTTCATAATAAAGGCCTTTTTGGCTGCATCGTTATAGGCAGAGTTGGTATACCAGAAACCTATCAATAGATAAGAACATAATCCAACACCCTCCCATCCAATAAACATGATGAGGTAGCTATTGCCCATCACGAGCAATAACATGAAGAAGATAAATAAATTTAGGTAGGAGAAAAACCTCACAAAACCTTCATCATGGTGCATATACCCTATAGAATAAAGGTGAATCAACGACCCAATTCCGGTAATCACCAAAAGCATGATTAGGCTGAGCGGATCAATTAAAAAACCAAAATTTAAAGTGATGTCTCCCCAACGCATCCAGGTAAACAAATCGAAGTCTATCTGAGCGCTATTTCCAAGAGAAGAAAAAATATAGGCTGAAATTACAAAAGAGCCTAGCACCAAAAGGGTGGCAATCCAAGGCCCGATAGATTTTAGTTGATTGCCAAAAAAAGTAAGTAGAAAGAAACCTATTAATGGTAATAATGGCACCAACATGGTTGGGCCTAATAAACTGACTTGTTGAATAGTTTGCTCCATAAAAATCTTTCTCCTAACCTTTTAATTTACTCAACACATTAATATCTGTACTTCCAAGATTTCTGTATATGCTTACCAAAAGGGCCAATCCAACCGCTACTTCTGCAGCAGCCACCACCATGATAAAAAATACAAAAACCTGCCCGTCTGTATTGCCAGCATAAGCCGAGAAGCTAACAAGCAATAGATTTACTGAGTTAAGCATTAACTCGATGCACATTAAGATAATGATGGCATTTCTTCTGAGTAAAACACCCATCACCCCTATAGAAAACAAAAGGGTACTTAGCACTAAGTACCAATTTTGTGGTGTAGTATGATGTATTGCTTCGTTCATATATTTCTCTCCTTCTTAGCTAAAACAACTGCCCCAATCATGGCTGCGATAAACAACACAGAAGTCATCTCAAAGGGCAATAAATAATCTGTAAATAACTTCATACCTACTTTTTGCACAAATCCAGCGTCGCTGGTTTCGGGGGCTTGATAAGCGCCAAGCATGGTAGACCTCATAGCTGCCAATAATACCAAAAAAAGCATTCCACCAGTAATTATACCTGTAGCTTTGGTAAGCAAAGATTTATGAGGTTCCGACTCTTTATTAAGGTTTAATAACATCACCGTAAAAAGCATCAATACCATAATGGCACCTGCATAAACGATAATATGTACAACAGCCAAAAATTGAGCATTTAACATTACATAGTGGCCAGCTATCGAAAAGAAACAGGCAATTAGCCACATGACACTATAAATGGGGCTCTTAGAAAAAACCACCATCAAAGCTGTGAAGACAGAAATGGCAGCCAGCAGAAAAAATACAATATCACTTGTCATTTGTCAGGGTTAGCTTTAAAGATTAATCAATTTTGTAGGATTTTTTACGTTTGCTGATATCTATTCGTTCATCTACTTTTTCAACCAGCACATCTTTACCAAATACAAACTTACCTCTGGTGTACTCAGAAGGAACAATCCTATCTGTTAAATAGATGGCATCTTTTGGACAAGCCTCTTCGCATAATCCGCAGTAGATGCAACGAAGCATGTTAATTTCATACTTAGCAGCATATTTTTCTTCGCGATAGAGATGTTCTTCGCCTTTTTTTCTTTCTGCTGCATCCATGGTAATGGCTTCTGCTGGGCAAGAAACTGCGCATAAACCGCAGGCTGTGCAATTTTCTCTTCCTTGCTCATCTCTTTTTAGAACATGCATCCCACGATATACTGGAGCAAATTCCCTGGTCACTTCTGGGTATTTAAGCGTGGCTTTCTTCTTAAATAAGTGCTTTATAGTAATAGATAATCCACTAAAAATGGCAGGCAAATAAAGCTTTTCTACTAAGCTCATTTCCTTTTTCACTACTACTTTCGAACGATTAGTTAATTGCATATAATTGGCTATTCGAGGATTTTAGTTTCCGAAAAAAGTAATAACAGCACCTGTTATCAATACATTAATAATGGCTAGCGGCATCAACACTTGCCAACCTAAACGCATCAATTGATCGTACCTAAATCTTGGGATGGTCCATCTAACCCACATAAAGAAAAAGATAAAGAACAATATTTTGGTGAAGAATGCTCCAAAGCTAATTAGACTTACCACATTGGTTGGCAATACCGTTTGCAAATATTCTAATCCCGGGAAGTTATAACCACCAAAAAACAATGAGGAAATAACTGCCGAAGAAATAAACATATTGATGTATTCTGCAAACAGAAATAAACCCAATTTCATTGAGGAATATTCTGTATGGTAACCACCTATTAACTCCGATTCAGATTCTGGTAAATCAAAAGGTGTTCTGTTACATTCTGCAAAAGCTGTGATGATGAATATCAAGGCTGCCACTGGTTGATAGAAAACATTCCAGTTTAATCCTTTCTGACCTTCTACAATTGCGTTCAAACTTAAAGAACCATCGGTCATTAGCAACACGGCAATCACACTCATACCCATGGCAAGTTCGTAGCTAATCATTTGGCTACTGGCTCTTATGGCACCCAGTAAGGCATATTTATTATTTGAAGACCAGCCTCCTAACATAATGCCATAAATACCCAATGATACCACACCAAGCACATATAAGATACCAATGTTGATGTCTGCCACTTGAAGCTGGTAGGTTACACCACCAAATTCCATAGGGGTTCCCCAAGGAATAACAGCGGAGGTCATTAAGGCTGTCACCATAAATAAGCTAGGGCCAAGTATAAATAGAAATTTATCGGATACAGTAGGAATGATTTCTTCTTTCAAAAACATTTTTACCCCATCAGCAATAGGTTGGAGCAAACCAAATGGTCCCGCTCTGTCGGGTCCAATCCTATCTTGTAAGAAGGCGGCCACTTTTCTTTCGCCATACGTTGCATAGGCTGCTAATCCTAAACTTATTAAGAATATTAATACGATAAGAATTACTTTGAATAGTAGTACACTCATGCTCCTTCTCCTTCTGTTAATGGCAATGGTTTAATATCATTTAATTTAAACTCAGAACCTTTCTTTAAAACTTGGTAATGGTTGGCAGAAATAACAGAATGTCTGTTAACTGCTGCAGGTCCTTCAATCGTCCAATCGGTAGTTTGTTTCTTGTCGAACCTACAAGTATTACAAATAAACTCTTCTACTTCTCCCCATTGGTCTTTTCTACCTGTTACCCTTAGCACCTCTTCTCCTTTATACCATAAATGAACTTTTCCGCTACACTTATCGCAATCTCTGTGAGCATTTACAGGTTTTGTAAACCAAACCCTGCTTTTAAATCTAAAGGTTTTATCTGTTAGGGCACCCACTGGGCACACATCAATCATATTACCCGAGAAATCGTTGTCTATGGCTTTCTCTATGTAAGTAGAAATCTCCGAATGGTCGCCTCGGTTCAAAACGCCATGTACTCTGTAATCTGTAATTTGGTCGGCCACCTTCACGCAGCGATAGCAAAGGATGCAGCGTGTCATGTGTAATTGTATTTTTTGACCCAAATCTATCTTCTCGTAGGTTCTACGCTCAAAGTCGGTGCGCGTTTTAGCAGAACCATGCTCATAAGACAAGTCTTGCAAATGGCATTCACCCGCTTGGTCGCAAATTGGGCAATCCAAAGGATGGTTCAACAATAAAAATTCTACTACCCCTTTTCTTGCTTCAATTACTTTTTGCGAAGTGAGGTTACCCACTTCCATTCCGTCCATCACATTGGTTCGGCAAGAAGCCACTAATTTAGGCATAGGGCGCGGATCTTTTTCGGAGCCTTTGGTTACTTCTACCAAGCAGGTTCTGCAATAACCTCCGCTGGTTTTTAACTTACTATGATAGCACATAGTAGGAGGAGCAACATCAGGACCAATCATTCTGGCCGCTTGCAGGATACTTGTACCATCAGGTACTTCAATGGTTTTTCCGTCTATTGTTACTTTAGCCATTTCAAATCTATTTATACGGTTGCCAATCGGTTTACCGAATCATAATGACGCACTTTATTTCTGCTTGAAGGATTTTGAACATATTCTTCAAACTCGCTTCTAAAATGTCTGATGGCACTTGCCACAGGCCATGCCGCTGCATCACCTAATGGGCAAATGGTGTTACCTTCTATTTTAGATTGTATTTCCCACAATAATTCGATGTCTGCCATGGTTCCATGTCCATCTAAAATTTTGTGAAGTATTCTTTCCATCCAGCCTGTACCTTCACGGCAAGGGCTACATTGTCCGCAACTTTCATGGTGGTAGAACCTAGCAAAGGTGTGTAGGTTTTCTACAATAGAAGTTGTTTCATCCATTACTATAAAGCCACCCGAACCTAGCATGGTGCCGCTAGCAAAACCACCGTCTGCCAAACTTTCGTAGCTCATCAAACGTTTTTCGCCGCTCGGGGTATGCAAAATTTTATCAGCTGGTAAAACGGGTACAGAAGAACCTCCAGCTACTACCGCTTTTAATTTTCTACCGTTTATAATTCCACCACAATATTCATCACTGTAGATAAAGTCTTCTACCGTAATACCCATTTCTATTTCGTAAACACCCGGTTTGTTGATATGACCCGATGCCGAGATGAGCTTAGTACCAGCAGATTTTCCAATACCTATTGCGGCATAAGCATCTCCACCATCATTTACAATGGGAACTACTGCTGCAATGGTTTCTACGTTATTCACTACAGTTGGGCACCCATACAAGCCTGCAATCGCCGGGAAAGGCGGTTTAATTCTTGGGTTTCCTCGTTTACCTTCCAAACTTTCGAGTAAGGCTGTTTCTTCTCCGCAGATATAAGCACCAGCACCTACCTGAACGTATAAGTCGTAGTTAAAACCACTGCCTTGAATATTCTTTCCTAACCAACCATTGGCATAAGCTTCTTCGATGGCTTTTTCTAGGATCGAAACAATATAAAAATACTCTCCTCTGATATAGATATAACCAGCGGTAGCGCCTAAGGCAAAACCTGAGGTAATCATACCCTCAACTAAAATATGAGGGATTCTAGACATTAAATAACGGTCTTTAAATGTACCTGGCTCCGACTCATCTGCATTGCAAACCAAGTAACGAGCAACGCCTTCAGGCTTTGCCAGAAAACTCCATTTCATGCCAGTAGGGAAACCTGCGCCTCCCCTTCCTCTTAAACCAGATTTCTTCACCTCTTCTACCACTGCCTCTGGACTCATGGTTTTTAAGGCCTTTTCTACAGACCTATAACCGCCATTGTTGCGATATACTTCATATCCCTTGATGCCAGGAATGTGATCATTTGCTAATAATAACTTTTTTCCCATGGCTGTTAATAGTGTTCAATTTTTACTTGATCAAAATATGTTTTTCGCTTGTTTTCAGTTTTACAACTATCTAGGATTGCATCCACTTTTTCATAGGTAAGGTTTTCATGAAATTGAGCACCAATCATCATCATAGGCGCAGTACCGCAGCTTCCCAAACACTCTACTGTTTTTAAAGTAAACATGCCATCGGCAGTAGTTTCGCCATCTTTAATGTTTAATTTTTTCTCGATATGCTCCACTATTTCATTAGCACCTCTTAACCAACAACTGCTGGTGCGGCAAACTTCAATTAAGCATTTGCCAACCGGTTGAAGATTAAACATGGTATAGAAACTTGCCACTTCATACACTTCTATTGGTTTAATGTCTAAAGCTTTGGCAACTTCATCCATGGCTTCTGGACTTAACCATCCGTCAAATTCGGCCTGGGCCAAATGAAGCACAGGTAACAAAGCCGATTTGTGTTTGCCTTCTGGATATCTAGATTTGATTTTTTCTATTAATGCTAAAGCATCACTGCTAAATTTAACTTCTTTTTCCATGCGTATTTAATTATGCATCTAATTCACCTGCAATTACATTCATGCTACTCATTGTAACAATGGCATCACTTAAGGTAGAGCCCTTAATCATTTCTGGAAACGCTTGATAATAAATAAAGCAAGGTCTTCTAAAATGTAATCTATAGGCAGCTCTACCACCATCACTTACTAAATAATAGCCCAATTCTCCATTGCCTCCTTCTACAGCGTGATAGACTTCTCCTACCGGCACATCAGCTTCACCCATCACAATTTTAAAATGCCAAATTAAGGCTTCCATATTTTGGTAAACTTCTTCTTTTGGAGGCAAGAAAAACTCTGGAACGTCTGCAAAGAATTTTCCTTCTGGTAAATTTTCGAAGGCTTGTTTTACAATTTTAAGACTCTCCCACATCTCTTGTTGGCGTACCATAAAACGGTCATAAGTATCGCCTTGTGTACCAACAGGAATGATAAAGTCAAAGTCTTGATAACTACAATAAGGATTCATCACCCTCACATCATAATCTAAACCAGCGGCTCTAAGATTTGGTCCAGTAAAGCCATAAGCCAGGGCCCTATCAACAGAAATTGGTCCAGCACCAATGGTTCTGTCCATGAATATTCTGTTTCTTTCTAACAGATTGGTAAACTCTGTTAAGGCTTTTGGAAACTCATCAATAAACTCTCTAATTTTCTTGAGACAGGCAGGAGAGAAATCTCTTTCTAATCCGCCTATTCTACCAATATTGGTGGTGAGCCTTGCACCACAAATTTCTTCATAGATATCGTATATCTTTTCTCTCCATTGAAACACATAGGTAAAACCTGTTAGCGCCCCAACGTCTACACCAATCACCGAATTACAGATAAGATGGTCTGCAATACGCGCAAGTTCCATGATGATGATGCGCATATAATCTACTCTCTTAGGAGTTTCTACCCCTAAGAGTTTTTCTACCGTCATGTGCCATCCCATGTTGTTGATAGGCGATGAACAGTAGTTTAATCTGTCGGTTAATGGAGTTATTTGGTAATAAGGTCTTTTCTCGGCAATCTTTTCAAAAGCCCTGTGAATGTAACCTACTGTTTGCTCTGCATTCACAATAATTTCCCCATCCATGGTGAGGATGTTTTGGAAGATACCATGCGTAGCAGGATGTGTTGGGCCTAAATTTAGCTGAGTATACTCAGGCTTATAATCATAGTTTGTTTCAATTATCTCCATAACTTACCTTCCAAAATAAGTGTCGTCTTTATCAGTTCTGGTTTGGTCTTCTAAAGGATATTCTTTCCTCAGTGGGAAATAATCCATCTCATCTACATTTAAGATGCGCTTAAGATTGGGATGCCCCATAAATTCTATTCCATAGAAGTCGAATGTTTCTCTTTCTTGCCAATTGGCAGCCTCAAATATTCCTGTAATACTAGGTATTTGAGGTTGAGCAGCTGCAACAAAACATTTTAATCTTAGTCGCACATTGTTTATAAAACTGTGTAAATGATATACTGCGCCTAATTCTTTATCTACTTGATCAGGGTAATGTACGCCGCAAACATCCGTTAAAAAATTCATCTGAATTTGAGGATGATTTTTAAGAAATGCTATCACATTAGTAATGTCATTGGGCTTAACCTCAATGGTTAACATGCCATAAGATTCTAACGAAGCAAGCACAGAATCTGGAAACTGGGCTTGAATTTCATTTAATATAAAATCGTTGCTAATCGTACTCATTATTGAATGCCGTAACCGGCCAGTAAAGCTTTATACTCTGGTGAATTTCTTCTTCTTAACGGCTCATTTTTTACCAATTCTTGAATTTTGGTAATGCCGTCGATAATTTGTTCTGGGCGAGGCGGACAGCCAGGCACATACACATCCACTGGAATTACTTTATCAATTCCTTGTAATACAGAATAGGTATCAAAAATACCGCCACTAGAAGCGCAGGCACCCACTGCAATTACCCATCTTGGCTCTGCCATCTGAAGGTACACTTGTCTTACAACAGGACCCATTTTCTTGGCAATGGTTCCCATTACCATTAGTAAATCTGCTTGTCTGGGAGAGAAGGAGATTCTTTCTGATCCAAATCTGGCCAAGTCATAGTTTGATGCCATGGTAGCCATAAATTCTATCCCACAACAGCTAGTGGCAAATGGCAAAGGCCAAAGCGAATTGGCTCTGGCTAAACCCACTGCTTTTTCGAAGCTGGTGGCAAAAAAACCTTCACCTTGAAGGCCCGCAGGTGCGTCTGTTAATTGTATGGTTGACATATTAATTTTTTTACTGATTGATTACTCCCATTTAAGGGCACCTTTTTTCCAGATATAGACAAAGCCTAATAATAATGTTCCAGCAAATAATAACATTTCATAAAAGCCGGTTGCTCCCAATGCCCTAAAGTTAACTGCCCATGGATACATGAAAATCACTTCCACATCAAACATCACAAACAAAATGGCTGTTAAAAAATAGCGGATAGAAAATGGCATCCTTGCGTTTCCTTCAGAATCAATTCCACATTCAAAAACTTCTAATTTATCAGAGGTTTTTCTTTTTGGACCGGCCATATGAGAAACTACCATGGTAGTAACCACAAAGCCCATGGCTACTATAAACTGAATAAATATTGCGGTATAATCTATTGCTGATGACATAATCTTATTTAAACCTCGCAAAAATAGCCTTTTAGGGCTTATTTGGTTGATGAAACTTAGAAATTATTATAAAACATTTCAACATTTATAAGCCTATGAAATAGAGTTTCTTACACGTTCAGAGAAACCTCTAATGGCCGTTCTAAGGTCTATTCCTTCATTTTTTACACGCTCTAAAATGTCGATGGCACCCAAAATATGGGTAAGTTGTTCGCCTTCATCATCGCCTCCAACCTCAAATGGCAATGTCTCACCATTTATGAGCAATTCTTCTGCAGCTTTTAAAGATTCGATGGTTTGCGATTCGGCCAATGCTTTAATTACTGGTAATTTCATGACATTAACTCATTAATCATATTCACAACCGACTCTTCTTTAGACGTATTATCTGCCTTTAGCAAAGTGCCATTTTTAAAAGTGGCAAAAAATGGTAAATTATTTACTCCTGCTAGCTTTCTTGCCTCAGGATTTTCTTCTGCATTTACATCTAAGAAAGTAATTCCTTGATAATCCTCTTGGTTGCTTAACCTGGTAAATTTAGGCGCAAACAATCGGCAACTGCCGCACCAATCTGCATAAAATTTAACAATTACTTTTTCTTCCTGCTTCAATTTCTCGGCAAATTCGAGATCGTTAACTTTAGTAACCATAATTTTAATTTTTATTTTAACACTAAAAACCGCCTAAATGTTTAGTCTTATAGTATTTTAGGACAATTAATCTTCATTTTGCTTTGCCTCTTTCCAAATGGCATCCATTTCTTCCAAACTCATTTCGGTTAAAGATTTACCTAATTCTTTGGCTTTGGCTTCGATAAAAGTAAACCTCTTTATAAATTTAGCGTTGGTATATTCTAGCGCATCATCTGGGTTCAAACCTGTTTTGCGTGCTAGGTTTATCAATGAAAAAAGCAAATCTCCAAACTCTTCTTGGCTTTTCTGTTGGTTGTCGGGTTGACCCAACTCCTTTTTCAACTCGTTAAATTCTTCTTCTACCTTGTCCCAAACTTGATCGGCAGTGTTCCAATCAAAGCCCACTTGTGCTGCTTTTTCTTGCATACGATAGGCTTTCACTAAAGATGGAGTGCCCTTTGATACGCCGCTTAAAACAGATTTATTTCCTTCTTTCAGTTTTATCTGTTCCCAGTTTTCCTTTACTTTTTCTTCCGTATCAGCTACCACATCACCATATATATGTGGATGCCTAACAATCAACTTTTCGCATAAACTATGCAAAACATCTGCAATATCAAACTGATTGGTTTCACTGGCAATTCGAGCATAAAAAACCATATGAAGCATCACATCACCCAATTCTTTTTTTATTTCATTGGAGTCGTTTTTGAGAATAGCATCCGATAGTTCATAGGTTTCTTCTATGGTTAAATGTCTTAAGGTTTCATTGGTTTGTTTTTTATCCCAAGGACACTTTTCCCTTAATTCATCCATAATGTCTAGGAGCCTTGAAAAAGCCGCTAGTTTTTCTTCTTTGGTATGTAGGTTATTCATGATGGTCTAAAACAATCAAACCAGTTCTTATTTTGGGTTCAATCCAAGTAGACTTTGGCGGCATAATTAAGTTCTCTTCCGCCACTTTTTTTACTTCTTCTACACTGGTTGGATAAAGCGTGATGGCCAAATCAAAATCTCCATTATCAACCGCTTCCTGCAAATGCCCTATCCCTTTTCCACCATCCATAAAAGATAATCGATGGTCTGTTTTACTGTCTATGATGTTAAAAATTTTCTGAAGGATAAACTGCTCTACGATGCTCACGTCTAAATGATCTAAGGTTCCTGCAAGAGCTGCTTCAAATTCAGGACGGAGCTTTAGTAAATAGGCTTTCTGATGGTAATAAATTCCAAACTCTCGCTTATTCAAAGGTTGAACAGGCAAATGACCACTTGGTGTAGCTATAAAATAGGTTTTAATTTTATCCAAGAATTGCTTATCGTCTATGATGCTTTTATCTTTTACCAAACGATGGTATTCGAAAATGGTGAGCCTGCTAAATGGGATCAAACAAACTGGAAAAAAATTAAATGTTTCTTCACCCGTATAGTTTGGAAACTGCGCTCTCTTTTGTTGGCAGAAGGCTGCTGAGCCAGCAGAGCGATGATGTCCATCGGCGATGTATAATTTGTCGATGGCCTCAAACCTAGTTTCAAGTAAAGCAATATCTGCTGGTTCAGTAACCACCCAAAGGTTATGTTTAATTTGATCTTGACTGATAAAATTATACTCTGGAATATGCTTCATGATGTATTGGTCGATGAGCATATCAATGGATTGGTCGTCTGGGTAAGTTAATAGAACAGGGTTACCGAGGTTATTGAAAAAACTGATGTGTTCAGCGATTTCCATTTGTTTTTCGGTAAGGGTATTTTCGTGCTTTAAAATTCTATTTTCTAAATAATCATCAACCGAGGCAGCAGCAATAATACCGGCATAGGCCTGACTTCCTTTTATCATTCGGTAAATATAGAAAGCAGGTTTTTCTTCCTTTACCATAATGCCTTGTTCTATCAACCTTTTTAAGAATGCTAAGCCTAGGGGAAAATGTTTAGCAGGATTCTTTTTTTCACCCTTAAAATGTAAGTATGGTTTTACCACATTGAGGTATGAGATAGGATTATTCTGAATCTCATGAAAAGCCTGATCCTTGGAGCCTGAATCGAAAGGTGGAGAAGAAACTTCCTTCACCTTGTCTTTATGGGGCCTTAATGCTGCAAAAGGTTTAACTTTAGCCATCAGCGCAATTAATTATTTTTAAAATATTCGATCACCTTTTCTGCCAATTCGATGCTTATTCTGTTTTGGGCTTCTTTGGTGCTGCCTCCAATATGCGGACTTAAAGACACATGAGGGTGTTGAAGGATAGACATGTTTACAGGTGGTTCTTTTTCGAAAACATCTAAGCCTGCAAAAGCAACATGACCCGAGTTTAAGGCATCTAGTAAATCGGCTTCAGAAATTACGCCACCTCTTGAGCAATTTACCAAGCCAACACCTTTACGCATACGAGCAATTACATCCTTATCTATCGGCGCTTTAGAGCCTTCATTAAAAGGAATATGAAAGGTAATAAAATCACTTTGCGCAACAACAGATTGTTCGCTTACCGTGTTAATCTGAACTTTAATTCTTTGGTTAGCACCAAGCATAGGCAAGTTTAAAGCGAGCTCTACTTGCTCTACGTATGGGTCGAATGCAAGCACTTTCATACCTAAACCAATAGCCATTTTTGCTACTTCTTGGCCAATTCTGCCAAAGCCATAAATACCCATAGTTTTACCTTGAAGTTCTATGCCATTTCCTGCCAATTTCTTAAGGTCGCCAAACTTGGTATTTCCTTCGTTTGGCATGACTCTATTGGTTATTTGAAGAAATCTGATGCCAGTAAACAGATGCGCAAATACAGCTTCTGCCACACTTACCGAAGAAGAGGCTGGTGTATTAACCACTTTTATACCTTTGTTTTTGGCATATTCAACATCAATATTGTCCATGCCTACTCCTCCTCTACCGATGAGTTTAAGGTTAGGGCAAGCATCCATTAAGTCTTTACGCACTTTGGTAGCCGACCTCACTAAGATAGCATCAAAGTTTTTCAACTCTGTCATCAAGTCTTCCTGGGCTATCTTTTGAGTTACCACTTCAAATCCTGCGGCTTCTAATAAGATTTTACCGCTTTGGTCTATTCCATCGTTTGCTAATATTCTAGTCATATTGGATTTATTTATGCAGTTGCGTTTTGTTTTTCGTAGTCTTGCATTGCATCAACAAGCGCTTGAACACTTTCTAACTCTAATGCATTGTATAAAGAAGCTCTTAATCCTCCTACCGAACGATGACCTTTTAAGCCACTAAGGTTTCTGGCAGCACAAAATTTCAAGAAAGGCTCTTCATGGTTTTTATCCACTAAAACAAAGTTTACATTCATACGACTTCTATCTTCTTTAGCTACTGTTCCAGTAAACATGCTGTTTCTGTCAATTTCTGCATAAAGCAAATCGGCCTTTGCTTTGTTTCTAGTTTCCATAGCCTCCAAGCCTATTTCCTTTATCCAACGGAGGGTATGCATACAAACAAAAATAGCAAACACACTTGGTGTATTATACATGCTGCCATTCTCTACATGAATTTTATAATTTAACATGGTTGGCACTTTGGCATTGGCCTTTTCTAAGAATGATTTTTTAAGGATAACCAATGTGGTACCAGCCGGACCCATATTTTTTTGTGCACCTGCATAAATCATATCAAATTTAGACGCATCAAAAGGTCTGCTAAAAATGTCTGAGCTCATGTCGCAAATAAGCGGCACATTGGTTTGCGGGAAGCTAAACATTTCGGTTCCGTAAATGGTGTTATTGCTGGTGCAATGAAAATAGGCTGCATCTGCAGGTATGGTATAATCTTTTGGGATATAAGAAAAGTTTTTGTCTTCACTAGAAGCCAACACATTTACATCGCCAAATATTTTTGCTTCTTTGATGGCCCTGCTAGCCCAAACCCCTGTATTAACATAAGCAGCCGTTTTACCAGCACTTAGAAAATTCATTGGAATCATATCAAATTGAAGGCTGGCTCCGCCTTGTAAAAACAACACTTCATAATCATTGCCTAGGTTAAGAATTTCTTTCACTAGGTTGCAGGCTTCTGCCACTACCGCCTCAAACTCTTTTCCTCTGTGAGAAACTTCGATTAAGGAAAGGCCAGTTCCTTCAAAATTTTGTAAAGCTTTAATGCTGGCATCAATGGCAGATTGTGGTAAAATTGCCGGACCTGCTGAGAAATTGTGTACTTTATTCATGTTATTGAGCGTTGAATGCGATGCGAATTAATAAAACATATAGATAATTTTATTGATTTTATTCATTTATTTTTGCCCAATATGAAAAGATTTGTCATCTTAATAGGTCTATTACTAGGTTTTAGTATGTTTGGATCAGCCCAAAGAAAAATTCAAGAGTTGGATGAAGAAGAGGCAAAAAAACGAGAGGAAGTTAAGGCCTATGAGCAAGGCAAAAAGGGATTTGATAAGGAAAAGCTAAGTTATGGGGGAAATATTGGCGGCTCCATTTTCAATAATGGAGGCTTTTTAATGCTCCAGCCGATGGTTGGCTATTATTTTCTGCCTAAAACCATGGCTGGTGTAGGGGCTACCTATATTTATATTGAACAGCGGAATATTTTTAATCAAAAATACAGCACCAATATTTATGGGCCAATTGTGTTTGCCAGGCAACAATTGCTTCCAAGCATTTTTGCGCATGGGGAGTGGCAACCTATCAACTATGAACGATTTGATCCTAAAACCCTATCTTATGAGCGTTTTTGGAGCAATCAACTTTTGCTGGGCGGAGGATATGGCGGACGTTCTGGTGCTTTTATTTTTGCCTTATATAATGTATTGCATGACCAAAATAGTTTCTACAGCAATCCATTATTAATTAGGGTGGGTTTTATGTTTTAGAATTGATCCAAAAAATAATAAAAAATGCGCGGTTTTGCCACCAAGGTAAACACCACACCATAAACTGCGCCATAGAAATGAGCTTCATGATTGATATGATCATTGGCATTTCGGGAGGCGTATTGAGAGTAGATTAAATATAAAATACCTGCTACGATATTAGGCATGCCTATGATTCCGTAAAGGTAAATTTTGGTCATCGGTTCAAACAGAATACTAGTGGTAGTAATGGCAGAAACAGCGCCAGAAGCGCCTAATGAGCGATAAGAAGGATTATTTCTATTGCCATAATAACTACTTGCAGAAGCAGCTAAAATACTACTTAGGTAAAGTAGAACAAACATAAATTTACCTGCACTACCAAAGAAATAACTATAATATTGTTCTACGATTGAACCAAAACTAAAAAACACAAACATGTTAATGATCAGATGTAGCCAGTCTGCATGTAAAAAGCCACTCGTTATAAACCTGTACCATTGTTTACTTCGATACATTTGGTAGGGATCGAGAATCAGCCGATTCATTAATCCATGGTTACTAAATGCCTGAATACTTATAATTGCAGTGATAACTATGATAATTAGGGTTAAATTCATCATGGGTTCAAAGATGAGCAAAAAAAATGAAACGTATAGGAATTCTAAGTGACACCCACGGACATTTGGCACCTGCCTTAAAAGACTTTTTTAAAGATTGCGATGAAATATGGCATGCTGGAGATTGGGGTCCTGAGGTATTTGAGCAATTAGAAGGCTTTAAACCCATTAGAGGGGTTTATGGAAATATTGATGGAGCTCCTATCCGCAAAGTTTTTCCAGAATACTTGTATTTTGAAATAGAAGGCGTGAAGGTATTTATGATACATATTGCTGGATATCCGTCGCATTATGCACCAAGTTTTAGAAAAATTATTCAGGGCTACCAACCAGATTTATTAATATGTGGACATTCTCACATTTTGCGTGTAATGAAAGATTCAATAAACAATTGGTTGTTGATAAACCCAGGAGCATGCGGAAATCATGGCTTTCAGAAGGTAAATACAGCGGTTAGGCTAAAATTTACAGACGGCAAAATGACTGATTTAGAGGTTTGGGAGCAAAAAAGAGCATAAATTGACGCAACCCTGATAGAAGTCGGGTTGACTTATTTAAATAAATTATTAATTTGCCCGTCCAATGAAAAGGCTAGATATGAAAAAACTATTACTGATTGGTGCCCTGGCAATAAGCAGCCATGTAGTGATGGCCCAGCAACACCGCTGCGGTACAGACGAACATTTTGAAACGCTTATCAAACAAAATCCTGCTTACAAAGAAGCAAAGGTTAAATTTGATGAAGATTACAGAAAGTTTCAGGCAACTTATAAACCAGAGGATTACAAAACCACCCAGCAACTTGGTAAAAAAGCAGCTCCTAAGTACATTATTCCGGTAGTTGTGCATGTATTTCACAACAACGGAAGTGAAAACATTAGCGAGGCACAAGTATTAAGTGAGATTAATTTCTTGAACAAATCATTTAGAAATGCTGTAAACGATACAATTAATCGTAGGGCAGGTTGGTTTAAAACCAGTGCTGATAGCAAAGACAGCTTTTATTTTGATTATAAAAACTTAGCTGCCGATAGCGAAATTGAATTTAGATTAGCTAAGAAAGATCCGCAAGGAAATTGCACCAATGGTATTGTGAGGATTCATACTCCTTTAACAAATAAAGGAAATGATGATTTAAAAAGAGTAAGTGTTTGGGACACCAAGCGTTATTTTAACATTTGGGTGGTGCGTCAAATCAACCGTGGAAATACCATTGGTATTGCGGGATATGCACAGTTCCCATTTGGACCAGGTGGTGGTGCGTCGACCGATGGTATCATGGTAATTCATAATGAGTTTGGAAACGTTGGAACCTCTCAACCTGGCCAAACACCAAATGTTACCACATCTACCCATGAGGCTGGACACTGGTTAGGATTGTATCATCCATTTCAAATCTCAACTGATAGTTGCGGTTTAGATGGTGATGGTGTAATGGATACGCCTCCTACTTATTTTAACCCAAGTTCAACAGAGCCATTGCGTAACCGTTGTAACAATAAAAACTTCAATACGTGTTCAACTGAAAAGCCGGACAGACCAGATTTGCAAGAAGCTTACATGGATTATTTTATTGGCAATTGCGCCAGTAACATGTTTACATTAGAGCAAAAAGCAAGAATGCACATGGTATTAAATACTTATCGCAGAACTTTGTGGCAAGAAGAAAATCTTCGCTTTACTGGTGTAATTGATGGCCCCCCTACTTGCCCGCCTGTAGCCGCATTTAACTCTCAGTCGCCAGTAACATGTGCAGAAGGAACTGTTAATTTCCTAAACTTCTCTTATGGTGGCACTATCACTAGCTATGAGTGGACGTTTGAAGGAGGTACTCCTGGAACTTTTACAGGAGCTAACCCTCCACAAATTAAATATGATGCTGCAGGTTCTTATGATGTTACCTTAAAAGTAACAGGCCCAAATGGAACTTCAACTACTGTTTTAAATGATTATGTTACTATTCAACCAAAAACCAGCGGATTGCCAAAAGACAACTATTTTGCTGATTGGTGGTATCAAAATAATTGGCAACAGCAAGGTTGGAAGTTTGTGTATGACAATCCAGAAAACCAATTTGTGCGTTTCCCAATCTCTTATGAAAACAATGCAAGTATGCGTTTAACAAGAGATCCATTTAATATTAAGTCGTCTGTAGGTAATTTATTTTCATTGGTATCACCTAGTTTCAACTTAACAGAAATGGCCAATCCTTATTTTGAGTTTTATTATGCCTTTGCACAAGCTACTTTGCCAGCAAATGTGGGCGGAGGTAATACACAAGACGAACTCAGAGTATTTACTTCTACAGATTGCGGTAAAACATGGCAAAATAGAGCTACCATAGCCAGTTCTTCTATTTCTACTATAGGTACAGGAACAGCGGCCGTTTTAGCTAATACTGTAGATTTTATTCCTGCCGACAAATCTAAATGGAAGCTTGTAAGAATTAATGGCAATGCCGTTCCTAAGACAGAAAATGTATTGTTTAAAGTTGAATTTAAATATGCAGGTGGTAACAACTTCTACATAGACAATGTGAGAGTTGGTTTAACTACAGGATTAAGTCAGGATGTTTTAGCAGAAAGCTTAAAGTTTACTGCTCAACCAAATCCTTTCAATGCTAGCACTCAATTAAGCTATGAATTAAAGAGCAGAGAGTCTGTATTGGTGAAAGTTTACGACATCACTGGTAAAGACATGGGCACTTTATTTAATGGTGTGCAAGATGCAGGAACGCAAGCATTAGAATTAGATAGAAACAAATTAAACTTGAGTTCAGGCTTATATTTTGTGGAATTAACTGTTGGAGGCAACAGGTTATCTCATAAAATTGTTGTTGAATAACAGTTAGATAGTCTTAAGAATCCCGATAGGCCTAGCTTATCGGGATTTTTTTTTGCATTTTTTTTTGGATTACAATTACATAATCCTACTTTTGCAGTGGAGAGTTGGCAGAGTGGTCGATTGCGGCAGTCTTGAAAACTGTTGACTGTAACAGGTCCGGGGGTTCGAATCCCTCACTCTCCGC
>CAYUDC010000015.1:0-40456 GCA_964443415.1 uncultured Chitinophaga sp.
GTTGAAAAAAATGTGATTGTTCCATTGGCCAATATCTTTAGAAGCAATAACTACAATATTCAACCAGTGCTAGAAACTCTTTTTAAAAGCGAGCACTTTTTTGATACTCTAAATTACGCCTGCATGATTAAATCTCCACTCGACCATTTGATAGGATTATGCAGGCAAACCAATTTGATATTTCCAGACAATACGGATGCCCAAAAATTATACAGTCATTGGCAAGTAGTTTATCAAACAGCGGCTACGTATAATCAGCATTTAGGAGACCCACCCAATGTGGCAGGCTGGCCGGCATACTATGAAGATCCTCAATACTACGAAATTTGGATTAACTCAGACACGCTTCCCAAGCGAAATACCATTGCCGATTTTTTAATTTATGTTGGATATTCTAGGTTCAGCCATAAACTACAAATAGACGCGGTGGCCTTTGCTGAGCAATTTAGCAACCCATCCAATCCCAATGTGCTATTAAATGATATACTACAATTGTTATACCCAGTAGATTTGTCTGAAAGCACCAAAACATTCATCAAGAATTCTATTTTACTTTCGGGTCAAACTGGCGACTATATCTGGACTGATGCTTGGAATGCGTATAAAGCAAATCCAAGCACGGCAAATAAAGATGCAGTCAAAATTAGGATTCAAGCCTTATTAAAATATTTGTTTGGTCAAGCAGAGTATCAACTTTGTTAATTATTAGCCATTATGAAAAGAAAAGAATTTATCAGCAAAACAATTAGCGCCGGATTTTTACCGGTTGTGCTCAATGGCTTCTCGTTGCAAGCATTTGCCGACTCTCCTTTGGTATCTTTTTTAAACAAAGCAGGCAATGAAGACAGGGTTTTAGTGTTGATCCAACTCAATGGAGGAAATGACGGATTGAATACCGTTATTCCTTTAGATCAATATAGCAAGTACTATTCGGCTCGAACCAATATTGCCATCCAAGAAAACAAAGTATTGGGCTTAGGAAGTGCACCTACCATTGGATTGCATCCTGCGATGAGCAAAATGAAAAACATGTATGAAGAAGGAAAGATTGGGATTGTTCAAAATGTAGGTTATCCCAACCAAGACTTCTCACATTTTAGGTCTACCGATATTTGGCTTACTGGCAGCAATGCCGACGAAGAAATAGAAACTGGATGGATGGGTAGGTACTTAGATACAAAATTCCCAGGCTTTCCAACCAATTATCCTAATAGTACGCATCCAGACCCACCTGCTATTCAAATTGGCGCTATGATTTCACCTGCCTTTCAAGGTGCCAATATGAGTTTAGGGATGAGTATTACAGACCCAACGAATTTTTATCAATTTGTAGAAGGTACTGTAGACCCAGCGCCTAATACCCCTTATGGGCACGAATTAACCTTTGTGAGGTTGGTTGCACAGCAAACACAGGAATACTCTGGCAGCATTAAGGCCGCAGCAGATAAGGCCACTAATAAATCTACTTTGTATCCAACGGCCGGCAGCAATACCTTGGCAGACCAATTAAAAATTGTGGCAAGGTTAATTGCAGGAGGATTAAAAACCAGAGTATATATGGTTAGTTTAGGAGGGTTTGACACACATGCCACGCAGGTTGCCAATGGCAGCACTGATACTGGCGCACATGCCACCTTATTAGGAAGGGTTTCGGATGCGGTTAATGCCTTTCAAGACGACCTTAAATTGTTGGCCATCGACCAAAGGGTGTTGGGTATGACCTTCTCTGAATTTGGCAGAAGGATTAAATCCAACGATAGCTTGGGCACCGACCATGGCGCGGCAGCGCCTCTATTTATGTTTGGAGCAAAGGTAAATGGTGGTGTTTATGGAAAGAACGTGGTAATACCAAACGAACCAAGTCCGGGTGACAACCTACCTATGGAGTTTGACTTTAGAGCCATCTATGCCAGTATTTTAAAAGATTGGTTTGAGGTAAGCGATACAGATTTAAGTAGCATCATGCGCGCCAATTTCCCCATCATTCCAGTAATCAACACACAAGCCAGCAGTTTGCGTGAAATGCAAGAGAATGAAGCAACCCAATTGAGCAATTATCCTAATCCAGCGCAAACAGAAACTACCATCAAGTTTAGTTCTACAGGAGGTTTGGTTCAAATAGTATTATTTGACAGCAGTGGAAAAGAAGCGATGATGATAGTGAACGAGCCTTATGGATATGGGGTACATGAGGTGAGGATAAATGTTTCGCACTTACCACAAGGCGTCTACTTTTATCAGATGGTAAATGGCAATAGAAAACTAAGTAAGAAGTTGCTTATTGCAAATAGGTAAACCCAAATTGCAAGGCAATCTCAGACTTTAACACTTCCGAAACTTCTTCAAAATTGGGTTTATAGCCTAACTCTCTTTCCATGGAGGTTACGTCTTTATCATCTATACCACAAGGGATGATGTGATTGAAGTAACTTAAATCGGGATGAATGTTTAAAGCAAAACCATGCATGGTAATCCAACGGCTGCACCTCACTCCCATGGCGCAAATTTTGCGAGCTTGAGGTAAATCAGGGTCAATCCAAACGCCAGTATATCCTTCGTATCTGCCAGCGGTAATACCGTATTTTGCCAGCATTTGAATAACTGCCTCTTCTAAAAAGCGAAGGTATTTATGGATATCGGTAAAAATTTGCTCTAAGTCTAAAATGGGATACCCCACCAATTGCCCAGGGCCGTGATAGGTGATATCTCCACCCCGATTGATAGGAAAGAAGCTGGCACCAGCTGCTAAAAGGCCTTCTTCAGTTAAGAGTAAATTTTCTTTTTTACCACTTTTACCAAGTGTATATACATGCGGATGCTGGCAAAAAATGAGGTGATTGCTTATTGGAACTTGAACCTCCTGGGGATGCAAACGTTGTTGAAATTTCTGTTGTACTTTTTCTTCAAAGTATAACTCTTGTTGATCCCAAGCTTGTTGATATGGGATGAGATTCCAGTTTTCGAAAATGACCTTCAACAGCTTACTTGTAAATATCTTTAAGCTCTACAGGATCTGATTTCTTTTTGCGCATTTTCATATTAAGTACTTCTACCAAAACCGCAAAAGCCATGGCAAAATACACATATCCTTTTAGGTTATAGTGTTCGGCCAAATCATGACTCCAACCTTCTACTAACAGCATAATTCCGATAACCAATAAGAAGGCTAATGCCAGTAATTTAATACTTGGATGAGCATTGATGAAATGCGAAATGTAGTTAGCAAAAAACAACATAATAATCATCGAGATGATAACGGCCATCACCATGATAGGAAGATGTTGCGCTAAACCTACGGCTGTAATGATAGAGTCGAAAGAAAATACAATGTCAATTAAGATTACCTGAAAAACCACTCTCCAAAAGGTAGGGGCTACTTTATTGCTGGTAACATCGGCATCATGCTCGAGTAATTCAAAAATCTCGAGAGTACTCTTGTATAAAAGAAATAATCCTCCTAACAACAAGATGATATCTCTCCAGCTAATTGGATGGTCGAGTAGATAAAAAACAGGGTCTTTAAGTTCGCGAACGATGTAGCTGATAAATCCAAGTAGGACAATTCTTATAAAGAGGGCGAAAAAAATCCCAAGTTTTCTGGCTTTATTTTGTTGTTCTGCAGGAAGCTTTGAGGTTACTAATGAAATAAAAATAACATTGTCAATTCCCAGTACGATCACCATAACAGTAAGTGTAATGAGGGATAACCAAGCTGCAGGATCGCTAAATAGTTCTATAATTGTCATAGCTTTTAAGTGGGTGCAAATGTAATTTAAAAATCAGATTTTTTTTTATTCGGTTTGACCCAATAGCGCGAGTGTTTCAGAAATTTTACTCGTAGGAATCCAAAGAATGTTTGGATCGGCCTTAAACCACGTCATTTGGCGCTTGGCGTAGTTTCGGGTATGTTGTTTAATAAGTTCTATGGCCTTTGGGAGTGTGGTTTTACCCTCGAAATAATCAAACAGTTCGGTATATCCAACTGTTTGGAGTGCATTGAACAGTTTAAGAGGATATAGTTTTTGGGCTTCTTCTACAAGACCTTGGTCTATCATGTCGTCTACTCGCTGATTGATCCTTTGATAGAGCGCTTCGCGCTCCCAAAGAATAGCATATTTCTTGATTTGGAAGTTTCTTGGTGTTTTAGGCTTTTGGAGGATTACGCCTTGTTTAGCCATTTCTATGGCGCGCATTAATCGTTGAGGATTTTGGACATCTATAGATTGCAATTTATCGGGTTGCACCATTTTTAATTGCTCTTGAAGCCAAATTATCCCATGTTGTTGAAAACCCTCAATGAGCTGGTTTCTAAGCTCAAAGTTCACGGGAGGCATTTCATCCATCCCTTCACAGAGTGCTTTAATATATAAACCTGAGCCACCCACGGCAACGAGTTGGGAATGTTTTGCAAATAATTGGTCTAAAAGTGCCAGTGCATCTCTTTCGAAATCGCCTGCAGAATAATCATCTTGAGGGTTTCGATAATCAATAAAATGGTGGGGAGCCATGGCAAGTTCTGTTTTACTAGGCTTTGCCGTTCCAATATCCATTCCTCGGTAAAACTGCCTGGCATCGGCAGAAATAATCTCGGATTGAAGCTGTTGGGCAAAAGCTATGGCGAGATTGGTTTTTCCGCTGGCAGTGGGACCAACAATTACATGTAGCACTTTTTCCATAGGACAGGGCATAAAAAAAGGAGATTGAATAAACAACCTCCTTCCTTTATGAATCAATTTATTTTATTCGGTAACAACCTCTACTGTGATATTAACAGTAACATCACGGTGTAAGTTAAGCGTAGCTTCGTAGGTTCCTAGCATTTTAACATCATTGATTTCAATTTTACGTCTGTCGATTTCAAAACCTTTAGCTTTTAAAGATTGAGAAATTTGAAGAGGCGTAATTGAACCAAAGATTTTTCCATTAGCACCTGCTTTAGTAGCGATGGTGATAGACATTTCTTTTAATTGCTCGGCTAAACCTAGGGCATCTGCCTTCATCTTTTCGCGCTTAAGAGCACCTTGACGGTTGTTCTCTTCGTGCATTTTAAGATTAGACGCAGTGGCCATGATAGCATAACCGCGAGGGAATAGGTAGTTGTTGGCATAACCATTTTTTACCTCTACAACATCACCTTGGTGACCAAGGTTTTTCATGTTTTCTTTAAGAATCACTTTCATTGTACGTCCCTCCTATCTTATTTTAATGAATCACCTGTAAATGGAAGCACTGCAATGTGACGAGCACGTTTAACAGCTTGAGCTACCTTACGTTGATATTTTAATGATGTTCCGGTAAGTCTACGAGGTAAAATTTTACCTTGATCGTTCACAAACTTTAACAAAAAGTTGGCGTCTTTGTAATCAAGATACTTAATACCGTTTTTCTTAAAGCGACAGAATTTTTTCTTCTGAGGCGCTTCTGGCATGGTGTTAAACACCATAGCTGGCGACGAGTTGTTAGATTTCTTTTTCATGATTACTTAACTCCTTCCGGTTTTAGGTCTTTTTTAGACTGGTTAAACTCACCATTGCGTTTGCGTTGGTTAAAAATTACTGCGTGTTTGTCTAAAGAAACTGTTAAGAATCGTAGGATTCTTTCATCACGTCTAAAAGCTAGTTCAAGTTTTGAAATAAAATCAGGAGTTGACCTGAACTCATACAAGGTATAAAACCCTGTAGATTTCTTCTGGATTGGATAAGCCAGTTTTGTCAAGCCCCAGTTTTCTTCATGAACCAGCTCTCCGCCGTTTTCAGTGATAAGTTTGCGGTATTTAGATACAGCATCCTTTAACTGCTCGTCGGAAAGTACGGGAGTGAAAATAATCACTGATTCATAGTCCTTTGCGACAACCGATTCTGTTTTGTTAGATTTGGTTTTAGTTGCCATTTACTGAGGATTTTAATTTTTAAAAGGAGTGCGAAAGTATGGCATTATTTCTAACTTTCAAACATTTATGCTAAAAAAAATAATTTACTCCAATTAAACATGGATATAAATCACTTTTAAAACTCAATTTGTATAGCATTTCTATCCAAATATACCATATTTTCGTAGAAATGAGCAAACACCTAAAAATCCTCACTAAAATCATGCTTCTGATAGCTGGATTGGTTTTAGCCAAACCAATAAACGCCAGGCAATTAGATTCTGTTTTTGTGAGAATACAAGTATTTTTAGACCATTATGAACTCGACTCTGCAGAGTATACCATTAACCAATTAGAAAAGCAGATACCTAATAGAGAACCCAGTGAAGACCTTTGTAATTTCTACCGTATTAAAGCCGATTTGTTTAGCAAACGAAATGAGTTAAACAAACAATTTGAATATAAAAAGCTCGCTTTAGATATTGCAGAAGCATTAGACAACAAAATACTACTGGCAGATGTTTACTCGGATTTAGCCGTCTACCACGAAAGTGTTTACGAAATTAAAACGTCCATCCCCTATTTACTGAAAGCACTTGAAATCTACAATGAAGCCGATAAGAAGGATAAACTGGCACTTATTTACAATAAATTGGGCTTGCTTTATTATGATGAAGATAATTATAAACTAGCACAGACCTATTTTTTCGGAAGCTTCGTAATATATAACACCATCAAAGATCAGAAACCTGAGTATGCGTATTGGGTTCAAAACAACTTATTAAACATCGGGCTATGCTATCAAATGCAATATCAGCCTAGAAAAGCACTTGCCTATTTTAAGATTGCCTTGGCTTTTTGTCAGAATGCAGCCTTTGAACAAGAACGTCCTATAGGGGTAATTTCTACTAATATTGGCGCCATTTACGGAGAACTTAAAAACTACCCTTTAGCTTATAAGTATCTTTTTAAGGGGCTAGAAATCTGTTTAAATCCAAGAAATGATGAGTTATACCATGGGGTTCAAACCATACTCTTTATTGCTTCTTTAAAAAGTGCAGAAGGAAAATTCAAAGAGGCTGATGGCTATTTTAACCAAGCAAAACATAAAATAGACAGCCTAGGATTTGGATATATGAATGAGTACAGGCTATATCAACTTTCTAAGCATTATGCCAGACAAAAGAAGTATGAATTGGCTTATCATACTCGTTTAGCCCATTTAAATGTGAAAGATTCTATATTAAAAGCTAGTGGAAGAAACACCTTGTCGAGGCAAATGTTGGTATATAAGCTTGGGAAAGAAAAGGCAGAAAACGAGTTATTATCAGAACAAAATAATAACCACCTTTTAATTACCATTGGCATTTCTTTGCTTCTATTCATCTTTGTGGTGATTAACATTATTGGTTATTACTTTCTAAAAAAAATCAGGTCGAACAACGAAAATTTAGTTGCCTTAAACCAACAAATTATGCAACAAAAGTTTGCCTTAGAGGCCTTAAATCATGAGTTGCACGATGCCAGTGAAAACAAAACTTTCTTAATAAAAACCATTGCCCATGACCTTCGCACTCCCATAGGTAATTTAATGAGTTTGCAAGGTTTACTGGATGAGTATATTC
Source organism: uncultured Chitinophaga sp. (assembly GCA_964443415.1). Lineage (GTDB taxonomy): Bacteria > Bacteroidota > Bacteroidia > UKL13-3 > UKL13-3 > B1. The sequence continues at coordinate 7,495 of CAYUDC010000015.1, forward strand.
AAAAAAGCCCTGAAAGCGAGGAATACCAAAAACTGATATCCAGTAGTTGTTTTATGGCCATGCACATTATTGAAGATATCCTCGACCAATCGGTTATTGAAAAAGGAATTCTTCAATTAAGTAAAGACCATTTACCCCTCAACCCCATCATAAAAGATGCTGTCCAGCTATTAAGGTTTCGGGTTGAACCAAAACAAATACAAGTAGTTACATTATTTGAAGACGAGGTTACTTTATGGATAGATGGCGAAAGAATTAAGCGGGTAATCATCAATATTCTCATGAATGCCGTTAAATTTAGTCCTCGCAAATCTGCCATCCACATAAGGTTATCTCAAAAAAATGACAAGTGTTTTTTAAGTATAGCCGATCAAGGCGTAGGTATGTCGCAGGAAGTAGTAAGCAAATTGTTTGATAAAAAACAGAAAAAGGGTGCTTTGGGCCTAGAAAAAGAGAAATCATTTGGAATTGGTTTAACCATTGCGCAATCTATCATTGAAGCACATGGTGGGAATATATTTGTGGAAAGTAAACTTAATTATGGTTCAACCTTTTATATAGAATTACCAATAAACCGACCTTAAGTTCTGCTCAATAAATTGTTGTTTCAGAAAAAAGCCTTTAATTTCACCGCATGGAAAATTTTGTGGTAAGTGCACGTAAGTACCGTCCCTCCCGCTTCGATACGGTGATTGGACAGGAGCACGTTGTTCAAACATTAAAGAACGCCATTAAAAACAGGCATTTAGCACACGCCTTTCTATTTTGCGGGCCTCGTGGGGTTGGAAAAACAACCAGTGCCCGCCTGTTAGCCAAAACCATCAACTGTACCAACCTGAGCGCAGATTTCGAAGCCTGCGACCAATGTGATAGTTGCAAAGCCTTTAATGGGAATGCTTCTTTTAATATTTACGAGCTAGATGCTGCCTCAAATAACTCGGTAGACGATATCAGAGCCTTGGTAGACCAAGTAAGATATGCTCCGCAAGGTGCACAATACAAGATCTACATCATAGATGAGGTGCACATGTTAAGTTCGCAAGCATTTAACGCCTTTCTAAAGACGCTTGAAGAACCACCACCTTATGCTAAGTTTATATTAGCTACGACAGAAAAGCATAAAATTCTTCCTACCATCCTTTCGCGTTGCCAGGTATTCGATTTTCACCGCATAAAAATTGAAGATGCAGTGAAGCAGTTAAAACAGATTTGCAGTAAAGAGCAAATCGAGGCAGAAGAAGAGGCTTTGCATGTGATTGCCAAAAAAGCAGATGGTGCCATGCGCGATGCGCTATCTATTTTTGATAGAATTGTTAGTTTTAGCGGAAATAAAATTACCTATACAGACGTAATCAACAACCTAAATATGTTGGATTACGACTATTATTTTAAGGCAGTTAACTTAGTGACTACTGGAAATATTGCGGGCAGTCTTTTATTATTTGATGAAATTTTAAACAATGGTTTTGAGGCCCAGCATTTTTTACAAGGCTTTGCAGAGCACCTCAGAAATCTAATGGTTTGCAAGCATCCAGATACCATCAAACTATTAGAAGTGGCTCCCAATGTGGCCAATAAATTTGCGCAGCAATGCCAAGCTACAAGTTCTAGTTTTTTGCTCAACGCGCTCAATCTCATCAATCAAACAGATATTGGTTATAAGCAAAGTAAAAATCAACGTTTACATGTTGAATTGGCTTTAATGAAATTGTGCAACTTAAATAGGGTGATTCAGTTGCAAACTCAGCAGCCAATGGCTGACGATAAAAAAAAAATCCTAAGCTAGAGGAAACGATTCCGACAACTCATGAGGCGCCTGCGGCGCCTCCGCAATCAACGCCCCCTCCTACTCCAGCTCCTTCTGCACCCATTAATGCTCCTGCTCAGCCAAGTTTATCTGCTTTAGATAAACTCAAAGCACAAATCGCAAAAAATAAGGAACAGCAAACAGAAGAGCAGCAAGACCAAAAATCAACTGTTCAAATAGTTGAAATGGAAGAAGACGTGAGCTTCGAACAATTTAAACAATGTTTCGAAACCTATTTGCAACAGCTGGATGCCAGCGCCAAAAGCAGGTTAACAGCATTTTTAAGAGAATCCCCTATGGATTGGAAAGCTCCTTGCACCGCAGTAATTGAATTAAAAAGCGAAATGGAACTTGAAATGATCAGCGAAGAACGCATTGAGTTTATGCCTTGGTTTAGATCGCAACTTAAAAATAGCCATTTCGAAATAGAATTTACGGTAAACAAAAACAGAATTGTAAACCTTACGAGGGTGAGTAAAGGTGATCAATTAAAAATAATGATAGAAAAACAACCTATTCTTGCCGAATATGTTCAAAATCTAGGACTCGAAATAGATTACTAAAAATATGTCTAATAGTATAAAAATCAAGCAATCTCTAAGTTCAAAAGCCAGAAGACTGCTCAACTACTTCTTAAAAGGTTTATTGATCTCCCTTCCCATTTATGCCACTTACCGCATCATCCGCGGTTCACTAGAAACCTTGGATGCTGTTTTACCTTTCGAAACCAAAGGTTTGGGTTTCTTAATCGTTATTTCAACCATCACTTTCTTAGGTTTTATTGGAACCACCATCATTACCCGACCCATCATCGATTTAATGGATGATTTGTTCTCTAAAATTCCACTGGTGAAGGTAATTTATACTTCCATCAAAGATTTGATTGAAGCTTTTGTGGGCGATAAGAAGAAATTTAACAAACCAGTTTTGGTAGAACTTACTCCCGGCATCTACAAACCCGGATTTATTACCCAAGATGATTTAGACTTTATTGGACTTCCAGGGATGGTAGCTGTTTATTTACCGCACTCTTACGCTTTTTCTGGTAACCTATTTTTGGTAAACAAAGAAAAAATTAAAAAGTATGGCGGAGAAAGTGCAGATTTGATGAAGTTTATAGTATCAGGTGGGGTCATTCAAAACGACGATAAAACCAAATAAAATCCATGACAGTGATAAGAGATTTTTTCAGACTCATCAGATTTAATAATCTCCTCATCATTTCTCTTACCCAGCTTTTTGCTTACTATTTTTTATCACCCTCTATTCCGTTTAGAGACCTATTTGCTCCGCAGTTTTTAACATTGCTTCTTGCTACTTTTTTAGTAGCTGCAGCTGGTTATATTATCAATGATTATATGGATGTGATGCTCGACTTGGTAAATAAACCCGGCAAAGTAATCGTTGGTAAATCTATCAGTAGGCGCTGGGCTATGTTATTGCATTTTAGTTTTAATTTAATAGCACTTATATTGGCTTGGCAACTGAGTAAAACCATCGCAGTAAGTGTTCTCTTGGCCAGTTTGGCCTTATGGATTTACTCGCAATTGCTTAAGAAAAATTACCTCGTTGGAAACCTCATGGTGTCTTTTTTAAGTAGCTTTACCCTTTGGATCATTTATTATTTTGACCATAGAGTAATGGTAAATGGTATTTGGGTATATAGTTTATTTGCCTTTTTCACTACCCTCATCAGAGAAATTATTAAAGATACCGAAGACATGCGTGGCGATGCTAAGTTTAAATGCAAAACACTTCCCATTGTATTAGGTGTAAGACGAACCAAAGAAATTTTAACTTGGCTACAGGTTATCTTGGTAGGTTTAACCCTTGCTTATTGTAGTTTTTTTGGAGCCCTAAGTTATAGTAGCAATAAAGTATTTGGGATTTTTGTAATGTATATGATGCTGGCGGTAATCATCCCCATGTTCATTCAAATTTGGCTACTAAGAACAGCCGATGTAAAACAAGATTTTAGTCGATTAAGCTTTATTGCCAAATTAGTGATGATTTCAGGCATTTTAAGCATGATTTTCTGGCGCTATTAAACTTCGTATATGTTTGGTTCAACCCGAAAAATATTAATTTTTTTTGTGCTATGGCCAACCTGCTTTTTAAGCGCCCAAACACAAAAAATAGAAGTAACCGGTTTGTATGGTTATCATTTTGCCACCAACGTAATAGATAAGACTGGCCAGTCCCTCAATGGAAGCATCAAAGGATTAGAATTTGGGTTTGGGAAACTTGGTATTGGCAAAGCTTCCTATCAAAATATTTATGGAAGCCAAAAGGCCATGCTTAATTGTAAGTTGATACAACTGAACCAAACAGATACATTTGGATACAGTTTTGGCCTATTGCCATCCATTTATTTACCTATAAAAATTAGCCAACACCATGCCTTGCGTTTTAAAGTTTCTTATGGACTAAATTTTAACACCAAGCAGTTTAGCAAAGAAAACAATTTTGATAATCGAGCCATTAGTTCTTCCATTAATTTTGGTCTAGACCTTGGCCTCGATTATGAGCTTAGCAATGATAAAGGAAGATATTTATTACTATCAACAGGCGTTTATCATATCTCTAATGGCAGCCTAAAAATGCCCAATGGGGGCATTAACTTAATGTATGTAAAAGCTGGTGTTGGGTTGACCCGAAACGCCGATGCCAATAAGTTTTTGAAACATCACTATACCTTATCCAAACGCTATTGGCAATATTGGGTATATGGATTTGCCAGCCATAGGGAGTATAATTACTTTGCTAACCTAGATAGGTTTTGGGTATTTGGTATCAACCAACAACTACAATATCAGCTAAACCATCTTTATGCTATTGGCCTGGGTTTAGACCTTCATTACGATGCTACACAATCTCTCACCAATGCCGATGGAAAAAAATTATATCAAGTAAACGAATACGAAAAATACATGTCGGCAATAGGTGTTTCGCAACAATTTAGGATTGGAAAAATTTTCTTGCCACTTGGCCTCTATCACTATTTAGTTCCATTACATATTGTGAAAGAACCTGTTTATATTAGGTTTGGACTGGGTTACCAATTTCATCCACATTGGTTTATTGGCGGATTTTTTAAAGGTACTGTTAACAGCAAAGGCCAGCTAAAAAGCGATTTTATGGAATGGAGTATTGGCTATCGATTTGTTAACGATTCTGGTAGCCACTAAACTCAGGTGTTTGAATTGCCAAAACAGTTGTTCTGCCCACGCCAATATCAATAGAGTCTGATTTATTAGCTAAATACCCACCAGTGCCAGTAGCTTTAAATTTAGACACATGTTTTCCGGCAGGCATGCTTATTCTGGTATAGGATATATGGTAAGGAAGAAGTTGCCAATTGCGGGTGTCTGCTTGTTCTGAAATGGCGCCTAATACAGAAGCAGCCAAAGCAAGACCTTCTTTTTGCTTATCCTGACTTGCCTTATACACTGCCAATTGTTTTAAGGCTAAGCGTAAAACAGCTGCCGACAGTTCTTTAAACATTCTATCCTGTAAACTTTTATAGGCAATGGCATTGATATCCTGCGCCAAACTAAAACTTGCTAGGCTATCTTTTATGACAACAGAGGCATTAGAATAGACTGGCATTCTGCTTACATATTTAGGCAATGCCATTCTAAAAAAACGCATATCGGCAAGTCCCTTGCTATCTTCTTCACCCACATACATAGGGATAGAAATGCCTAATTCGTGATTTACAAACTGAACATAGCCTTTGCTTTGTGGGATAATAGAAATAGTGATGCTCTGTTCATCTTTTACTGGCCCTAAACCATTATTCCAAAACACAACTAAGTCGCCAGTTTCTTTAGAAGCAGATGGACTGAATTTGAACCCAAACTCATTCTCAAAAAATCGCGTTTCTTCTTGAAATCCTGTGAGGTAAGCTGTGCGCAATAAATCCTTCTTTAATTGCAATGGAATTGGAGTAGATAACTGTGGGCCATAATCCTCTTTGTAAACTTCCCATGCATTTCTATAGGCAATAAAAGCATCGTTGTATTCACGTCTGGCATCATACACAATACCTAAAAGGATATGGGCAAAGGCATCACGTTTATATTTATTTTCTCTCTTGTAGCTGTCTGTAATTTTCTGCATTTTCAAGAGCATCCTTTTGGCTTCTATAAGTGCTTCATCCAGCTTTTTGAGCTCCAAGTAATTAATGACGGTGTAGTAATGCAACATAATTTGTTCGAAGTTTTCGCCAGCATAGGTGGTGTACTTTGGACTTCCAAGGATCGCGATGGCTGTTGCACCAATGGATTTATTATAATCTTCTACAAAGTAGTCTGCCTTCCTAAAATAGACATTACTTTCTGCATACTTGCCATTCATCCATAGCACAGTGCCTTTATTGAGATAGAATAATAAAAGGTTACGTTTATTTTTTTCCCACTTGGCATCATCGTGCAAAATTTTCTCGGCGGCATTTAAGTTATTGCTATAAACGGCGGTCATAAGCTCTTGACTGCGCTGATAATAAGTAGCACATGAGCTTATAAATAAAATAAGCAAAATGATAACGGCATAGTTTCCTATGCCGTTTTTATTTCTGTTCAAAAATTTCAAAACTTAGTTTTTAATAAACTTTTTGATTTCTTTTTCACCAATCCACACTTTCTCGTTGGTTTCTAAATCTGTAAGCTCAAGGTTTACTTGGTACTTAATGGTTTTTTGTTTTTTGTATTGATCTACCACACTTAGGATAACACCATTTAACATAAAATCGGCCCCTTTTTCTTTGCCCCATTTTTTACGGGTTTCTTCGCTAGAAAAAGTTTGTTGATCGTTGCGTTCGTCTCTTACTTCGTTTCTTTCTTCGCCACTTTGTACAACCCCAACAGCGCCCGAATTGATAAATTCTTTTTCTAAGCTCTTAATAAATAATAAGGCATCGATGTGTTCGGTGGTTTTGTTTCTAACCTGTCCAATAATAACCACAGGTTTTCTACCGAATTTGGTTTCGAAATTGGTCTTCCAAGGTCTGCTTAATACATCTTTGGTCATTTCGGCTGCTACCAATTTAGCGTCTGTATCATTCCATCTGCCGCTTAAATCGGTGGCTGTATTTGGGTCGATGCGCTCTACCTTCCTAGAAGGACCGCAATTGCTAAAAATTAATAAAGAAGCAAAAGCAGAAGCGAAAAGTATTTTTTTCATATTATTGTTTTGTTTTCTTAGTTTACAAATTACGTTCCAATTTTAGTTGAGATTGATGAGGTTTTTAAAATTATTTTCAAATATACAGGTTGAACCAATGTATAAATTTTTGATTTTTATAGCCTTAAGTGCCTGTTCGGGTCAAAAATATTATTCCGAAAAAAAATTCAAAGAGGCTACCGTTATTGAGGGAAGTATCAGTAAAGACGATTTATTTAAACATTCAGGCCTGCTTTGGCTGCCACAAAACTATCAATCTTATAAATTAGATAGCTTAAGTTTAGAGAATATCTCCATGCAAAAAGACAGTTTGAGTTTTTTAATTTTTGCTGGTACTTGGTGCAGCGATACCCAAAGAGAACTTCCAGCATTTTTAAAGATTTTAGACGCGCTAAAGCTTGGTTCAAACCGATACCAAATTTGGATGTTGGATTTAAAAAAACAGAGCACTTACCTAAACGTAAAACTTTTTGATATACAGTATGTACCCACCTTTATTGTATTAAAAAACGGAAAAGAAATTGGCCGTATCATAGAAAAGCCTAAGCAGAGCTTAGAATTAGATTTACTAGAGATTATACAAAACCATCAAATAAAATAGCCGTTTATCTAAAACATTTGCCAAAAAAATTGATTGGTTTGAACCAAATAAAATAATGATTACCTTGCCCATGATGAAAAGAATTCTGTTTTTTATCCTGCTTGCGATAGCAGGATTTACAAGTATCCAAGCACAAGATAGTTTAAAGGTAAACCTAAAGAGTTTTCAACCAGAAGACCAGCATGGCCTATCTTATCAATTGGTAGGGCAAATATTAAGTAGCTATCATTATAAAAAGGTAGAAATAAACGACCAACTTAGCAGTAAGTTATTGGATAATTACTTAGAAAATTTAGACCCTGGAAAGGTTTATTTTTTAGCTGAAGACATTAAAAAGTTTGAGGCTTACAGGTTTCAATTTGATGAAGACATTATGCAAGGGAATGTATCTAAAGCATTTGAAATCTATAATATCTACCAACAAAGAATGTATGATAGAATTCAGTACACCTTTGATTTATTAAGACAAGACATGGATTTTACTGCCCAAGATTCTTTTTTAATCAATAGAGAGAACGCTGCTTGGATTGCTACTTACAAAGAATACGACGAATTATGGCGTAAGAAAACTAAAAGTGAAGCGCTTCAATTAAAAGCAGATGGTAAAAGCTATGAAGTATGGTCTGATATTTTGCGCAAGCGTTATTTTAACTTGTTAAAGCAATTGGCAAAAACCAAAAACGAAGATGTGTTTTCGTACTTTGTTAATTCACTCTCAGAGATAGCCGACCCTCATACCAATTATTTCTCGCCGCGTGCCGCCGAAGATTTCACCACCAGTATGAGTTTAAGCTTAGAAGGTATTGGTGCCACACTTCAATCTGAAAATGAATACACTAAGGTAAGAGAAGTAGTAAAAGGTGGGCCAGCGGATAGAAGTAAACTTATTAAAGCCAATGACAAAATTATCGCGGTAGGGCAAGGTAAAGATGGCGAAATGGTCAATGTTTTGGATTGGCGCATAGACGACGTAGTTTCTTTGATTCGTGGTAAAAAAGGCACCATTGTTCGTTTAGAAATAATCTCTGTTGATGCCATAGGCAATCAATCTAAAATTGTAGAAATTGTTAGAGACAAAATTGTTTTAGAAGAACAAGCGGCCAAGGGAAGTATCAAAGAGATGAACTTTAATGGCAAAAAGCAAAAGGTGGGTGTGATTGTATTACCTACTTTTTATTTAGATGTAGCAGCTTTACAAAGAGGAGATAAAAACTATAAAAGCACGAGTAGAGATGTTAAAAAACTTATCTTGGATTTAAAATCTAAAGGTGCCACCGCCATGGTGATTGACCTTAGAAACAATGGAGGTGGAAGCTTGCAAGAAGCCATAGATTTAACAGGATTGTTTATCAAAAAAGGTGCTGTAGTGCAGGTGAAAGACCATTTTGGCGCCATTGAAGTAAATGAAGACAGAGACGAATCTGTTACTTGGGATGGGCCCATGTGTGTGCTGGTAAATCGTTTTTCTGCCTCGGCTTCCGAAATTTTTGCAGCTGCCATTCAGGATTATGATAGAGGATTGGTCATTGGTGAAAAAACTTTTGGCAAAGGAACGGTTCAGAATATTTGGGACCTCAATCAGTTTGTGCGAGTAGGCACTAACAAAGTGGGCCAAATTAAATATACCATGGCTAAGTTTTACAGAATCTCTGGTGGAAGCACTCAATTTAAAGGTGTCATTCCAGACATCGAGTTTCCCGGCATGTATTCGGATAAAATGTTTGGCGAAGAGTCGAGTGAGTTTGCATTACCCTATGATGAAATTCAAAAGGTAAACTATCAAAGTCAAGGTAATGCAAAAGCCAAGTTAAAAGAGCTACAATCATTGCATGAAACAAGAATGGCAAAATCTCAGAATTACCAGTATTTATTGGAAGATATAGAGATGGCCAATAAAAACAGAAAACGTGATTACGTTACTTTAAACATAGATCAATATCAGGCTGAACTCAAGCGCAACGAAGACATCAAGAAAGAACGTGAAAAGGTGAAGGAAACCTTAAAGCAAAAAGGAGAGGAAGAAGAAGGAAACTTAATATTAGAAGAGGCTATCTTTTTAATGTTAAGCAATCAATAACCGTACTTTTCCTTCCAGCGGCTTTTTAAAAACTGTCTTTGTTCTAACTCTCTGGCATTGTTGCCTGGCTCAAAAAACTTTTGGCCAGCAATACTCTCAGGAAGAAACTCTTGTTCTATAAAATTATTCTCGTATTGATGGGCGTAGGCGTAATCCTTGCCGTAATTTAGCTCTTTCATTAATTTAGTGGGAGCGTTTCTAAGGTGCAAGGGAACTGCAAGGGTGCCCGATTTTTGTACTTCTGCTAATGCCGACTCGATGGCCATATAACTGGCATTGCTTTTTACCGAACAAGCTAAATAGATGGCACATTGAGAAAGGATAATTCGGCTTTCTGGATTTCCTATCACACGCACTGCCTCAAAACACTGACTGGCCAAAAGTAGGGCATTGGGATTTGCGTTGCCAATATCTTCACTGGCCAAGATGAGCATTCTTCTAGCGATAAAGGCAGGTTGCTCACCGGCATGTATCATTCTGGCTAAATAATATACCGCTGCATTGGGATCGCTACCGCGAATAGATTTGATAAAGGCAGAAATGATATTGTAATGTTCCTCCCCTGTTTTGTCGTATTTTAAGGTGCGTTTTTGCAATACCTCTTCTACCAGCTCATTGGTGATAACGATATTCTCTTCTGGCTTAAACTGTGAGGCCACTAGTTCAAACAAATTTAGTAATCGTCTACCATCGCCACTGCAATGTGCTAACAAGGCTTCCCACTCTACCAATTCTACAGTTCTTTTAGAAAAAAAATCATCTTTTTGAATGGCGTGAGAAAGGATGTTTTTTAAGGCGCTTACATCCAACTCATTTAGCACATACACTTGCGACCTGCTTAACAAAGCATTGTTTACCTCAAAACTTGGATTCTCGGTGGTGGCACCAATTAAAATGATGGTGCCATTTTCTACCGCACCCAATAAAGCATCTTGTTGGCTTTTATTAAACCGATGTATTTCGTCTAAAAACAACAATACCTTTCCAATTTTCTTGGCCTCTTCAATTACCTTTCGCACTTCGGCTACGCCAGCTTGAATGGCACTTAAATAATAAACATGCAATCCTAGTTCGTTTCCAATAATGCGAGCTAAAGTAGTTTTACCTACGCCTGGAGGGCCCCAGAAAATCATGCTGGGAATATTCTTATTCTGTATTACCTTATACAAAGGAGCATTTTGAGCTAATAAATGGTCTTGCCCAAACACTTCGTTGATACTTTGTGGCCTAACCCGCTCCGACAAGGGCTTTTGAGGAATATTTGCTAACGACATATACGATGATAAAATCTATCTTATGTAAAAGTAATGGAAAAAGTAAATGCCATGGGAAAGAAATTCGATATTGTATTAGTTTTGCGACGCTACTCAAGAAATTTATGGATCAAAAATTATTGAATCAATTTAGAAAAATTGCCTACTGGGAAGGAATTTCATTTATCGTCTTAATGTTTATTGCCATGCCTTTAAAGTATTGGGCAGATTTCCCCTTGGCAGTAAAGTATACGGGTTGGGCGCATGGTGTATTGTTTATCCTATATATAGTATGGTTGCTTAGGGTAAAAGACACCTACCACTGGAATTTAAAAAGGCAGGCCACAGCTATGATAGCTGCACTCCTGCCTTTTGGAACATTTATACTTGAGCGACAAACTAAGTATTACGCTCAAGATTAATATAGCATATTACTTTACGCGTTCAACGTAATCACCAGTTCTGGTATCTACCTTTACTTTATCGCCAACATTAACAAAAAGTGGCACCATCACCTCAGCACCATTATCTAATTTAGCTGGTTTAAGTGTATTGGTTGCGGTATCGCCTTTTACGCCAGGTTCGGCATAATCAATGGTAAGAATCACAAAGGTTGGAGCCTCTGCAGTAAGAGGGGTATCACCTTCAAAAGATACCTTTACCATCATTTCTTCTTTTAGAAATTTAGCCGCATCACCCACCAAAGCCTCTTCAATATATACTTGGTCGAAGGTCTCAGGATCCATCATTACCAAGCTATTTCCATCTTTGTAGAGGTATTGCATTTCTTTAAATTCTACTCGTACCATTTCAACAGATTCACCAGCTCTAAAGCGGTGTTCCATTTGTTTTCCGGTTTTTACGTTACGCAATACCACTTGGTAAAATGCCCTAAGATTTCCAGGGGTGCGGTGTTGATACTCCATTACCTGGCATAACTCGTTGTTATGGCGGATGAAACATCCTTTAAATAAATCTCCAGTATTAGCCATACTATTGTTTTTAAGTTTTTAAGGCTGCGAAAATAGTTAATTTCAGAAAATGTAGACGAGTTTTTTGGTTTCAAAAAATGGCTCATCAAACCAAGTGCTTAAGGGGATTTCTTCTACAACCAACTTTTTATTGAGGTTTCGGAGGTCTTTTATTTCTTGTTTTAAATCGCCACCCTTCAAAAAAATGTACCCATTAATTTTGGAGTTAAACTCTTCCTTATCGTCTAAATAAGACTGTGTCCAGCGATATAACTGCTCGGCAGGGGCCACTGCCCTTGCTGTAATAAAGTGGAATTTCTCTTTTAAATGTTCTACCCTTCCGATGGCAAAGTCTGTATTGGTTAAACCCAATTCGGTAGAAACACCTTCTGCCACCTTTATTTTTTTGGCGATGCTATCTACCATGGTTACCTCTGTTTGAGGAAAGAAAATAGACAATGGGATGCCCGGAAAACCGCCCCCAGTGCCAATATCTAATATTCGGGTACCAGGTTTAAACTCCATAAATTTGGCAATGGCCAAAGAATGTAAGACATGTTTTTCGTAAAGACTATCGATGTCTTTTCTAGAAATTACATTGATCTGAGCATTCCAATGGCTATACAATTCTTGCAGTTTTTCAAATTGCTGCAACTGGGTTTGGGTCAAACCGGGAAAATATTTTAATAAAACTTCCATTACCAAATGCTACGTTGACGAGTAAAAAATCCTTTGATACCAAAAACCCAGATATATACTAAGTAAACAAAATCTAACAAAGGGATAAACCAAATTAAGCTAGTAGACCTTAATTTTTTTAGAACTAAGTAGAAGATAACGGTTTGAACCAAAAACCTGATGCTGTATATAATTCCTAACAAAATGGGATCAAGTTGTAAGAAAAACAAAGTAATAAAAGCCGTGTAAAACAAAAGCAAGGTAGCGTAATAAATACCTAAGAATAATTTATCATTTGTCTTATAAAACTTGCCTGTGCCTATATGTCTGCCCTTTTGCCGCATCCAATCCCCTACCCTACGTTTTGGTTCGGTGTACATAAAAGAATCGGGATGTATTTGAATAGCCACATTGCTAGCTGTAGCGGTTTCGTTTACAAACAAATCATCGTCGCCACTTAAAATATGCTGATGGCTGGCAAACCCCTTGTGTTTAAAAAATAAGCTTTTAGTGTAGGCCAAATTTCGCCCCACGCCCATAAAAGAACGTTTTAAAATAGCCGCAGAGAAATAGGCTGTAGCAGTGAGTACGGTTTCGTAACGGATAAATAAATTTAAAAATCCTTTGTACTTTTTATAAGGAGAATAACCTAATACGATTTGAGCTTGTGGGTTTTCAGAAAACCTTGATTGCATTAACTTAAGCCATTGATTGCTGTTTGGTTTGCAATCTGCATCTGTAAAAAACAAGTTCTCGTGCTGCGCAGCTTTGATACCAATGGTTATGGCAAATTTCTTACCAGTTGGGTACTTTTCTTGTTCTATGAGTTTACAAATTTTGAGGTGCGGATAGTTTTCTTGATAATACTCTAATAACTTCTGGCTATCGTCCCAGCTGCAGTCATTTACTACAATCACTTCAAAATTAGGATAATCTTGTTCGAGTATGCTTGGCAAATTTTCTTGAAGATTTCTATATTCGTTGCGTGCCGCAATAATGACAGTAACAGGTGGCAACGAATTATTTTCTTGAATACTTGGTACTTTATAAAAGGCTAACTTGCTAAAAACAAAAAGGTAATAATAGAGTTGTGCTAAGACTGATAGTATCAAAGTCACCAAAAAAACCCAAGCCCAAACATTATTTATCTCCAACATAGCCTACAAAGGTAAACTGCTTTTTTAATCTGCACACAACTTATTTCAACAGTCTTTTGTGAATATTTAAACTTGCATTAGTTAAAACCTAATTGCTTGATGATTTGCTCTATTTGCCAATCTTCGATGGGGTCGTATTCGTCCTTTAAATTGGCATCAAATACCTTGGCAAGGCCTTGCCAATACACGGCTGTGATATCTCCTCGATAGGTTTGAAGCAGTTCGTAAGTAGTTTTACCTGTTTCTCGGTAGATCAGTTTAATCAAAATTCTTCCTTGTGAGCGAGTGAGGCCTTTTAAATCGTCCATAAACTGGTCTTTAATGGCTTTCTCTGTGCGTTTTAAGTATTCCTTTCTTGCCTTATCAGAAGGCAATACTTGAAGGTTTTGCTCCATCAGTTGAAATCTAAAGCTAGCCATTTTAGCATATGGCAATACTTTTTTAACATTATACACCAAACGCTGGTATTTTTTCTCGTAGTTAGAGTCTTTCTGGGCCTCTACAATAAAGTCGGGCAAACTAAATTGTAAGGTATCAGGTTCGGTTTGACCCAAACCTCGTAGGCTAAACAAAAGACAGATAAAGAGCAACTGTAGATTTTTCATGAGAAAAATTTTATAAAAATCATGCCACCTTTTTTCGGTTCAACCCTAAATAAATAAGTGCCGAAATAGAGAGGATGATAAATGAAGCTGAAATTAATTCTGCCTGAGTGATTTCATTTCCAAAAATATGGTAGTTGGTATTGACTCTAATTTTCTCGATGAGGAATCTCTCTATGCCATTTAGCAGTAAATAAAAGAAAAACAGGGTACCAGGAATGGTGAACTTTTTTCTTACCAACCATAGTAAGCCAAACAATCCAATACAAGTGATGGCTTCGTAAAGAGGGGTTGGAAACACCGGGTTTGGAAGCGCATGGCAATGGTTCCCAAGGCATCCTTCTATTGGAATACCTTCATTTAATACATTATTAGGATAATTATAAGCCCAAAACCATTCTGGCAAGACACTCAACCATTCTGGCTTTGGCATTAAGTTTTCGATTCCCCAATCGCCATCACCGCTTAGGTGGCATCCAATTCTACCCATGCCATAAGATAGCATTAAACCTGCTGCAGCGCTATCGCACATCACTAAAGGCGGAATGCCATTTTTGCGTGTATAATAAATGATACCTGTGGCCGCTACAATTAAGCCTCCGTAAAACGTTAAACCACTAAAAGATATGAGTGAACCAATAGGGTCGGCCATTAATTCGTCTATATTTTCGAGGTTATGAAAAATCTTTGCCCCTAGCAAGCCTCCAATGGCTGCAATAGATACGATGGTACCCATGAGTTGATGTGGTCTTTGGTTGACAAAAACTTCTTCTACTTTTTTACCGGCTACCTCTTTGGCTTCTTTATTTTTATAATAATAGGCAATGGCACCTCCTACTAGCGCGCCAAACCAACTGCCTTTTGCACTTAATAAAAATTTCTGAGGGTTTTGAACCAATGCATCATAATCTAGCAACATTTCTAGCATTTTAAACCCTATAAAGGCACCAATAATAGTTTGGGTGATGATGTCTACCAGGGTAATAGGCTCATTGAGGATGGTTTTTACTCGTATAGTTTTAAGTAAACCATTGGCTTCGAATCGCTGCAATTCGGAAGAGGTTACCCAATATGCGGCCATAAATGAGAGGGCCATAAAAAATCCAAAGGTTTGAATAGGCAATGGGATGTTTAATCCAAAAAGGTCTAAGAGTAAATCTGAAATAGTGGCGTACATAAATGCGAAGAAACATCAAAAATATTAAATAAATTGTACCCCATGAATAAAAGCATGATTGAACTTAGAAGTGACACATTTACAAGGCCAAGCGAGCAAATGCGTGAAGCAATGTTTAAGGCAAACGTGGGAGATGATGTATTTGGGGAAGACCCCAGTGTGAATGAATTAGAGGCTTATTGTGCCAATTTATTTGGAATGGAGGCAGCTATTTTTTGCAGTAGTGGCACTCAAACCAATCAAATTGCGATAAAAATGCACACCCAACCCGGAGATGAAGTGATTTGTCATCAACTTTCCCATATCTATTTATACGAAGGCGGAGGTATTTCCTTTAACAGTGGGGCTTCGGTAAAACTATTGACAGGAGATTATGGTAGATTTACTGCAGAACAAGCGCGCAAAGGCATTAATAAAGAGGACGTTCATTTTCCCACAACCAGATTAGTAAGCATCGAAAATACCGTTAACAGAGGCGGTGGAGCCTGTTGGGATTTTAACGAAATCCTTCAATTACATGCCCTATGCAAAGAGAAAGGATTGAAATTTCATTTAGATGGAGCAAGATTATTTAACGCCATGGTTGCACAAGGAGAAAATGCCAAACAATACGGTGAAGTATTTGATAGTATTTCGATTTGTTTAAGCAAAGGGCTGGGAGCACCTGTAGGTTCGGTACTTCTAGGCAAAAAAGAAGACATTAAAAAAGCCAGAAGGATTAGAAAGGTAATGGGAGGTGGAATGAGGCAAGCAGGATTTTTGGCAGCAGCAGGTTTATTTGCCTTAGAAAATAATATTCAAAGATTGGCCATAGACCATCAAAGGGCCAAAGAGGTTGGAAACTTATTAAAGGGGTTAGACTGGGTAGAGGTTGTTTTTCCGATGGCCACCAATATCATTATTTTTAAGATTGTTGATAAAATTAACGCAGCTCAATTCGTGGGCTTTTTAAATGAAAATAATATTAAAGCGTCTGAGATAGGCGATAATTCTGTAAGGTTTGTCTTTCATTTAGAGCAAGATGACGCACAAATAAATAAATTAAAAAAAGTCATTGAATCCTTTGGAACGATCGATTTGTCGACAAATTTGAAGTAATTTTGAGGCCCTTGATTCTTAAAATTTACTAAAATCTATGATAATAAGGCACAAACCTTTAATTTGTGCGTGAATTGAGTCAACTCAAAAAAGCTAAGTTAACATTTATGATTAGAAAATTACTCTTGCTTGCCATCGTCATCCTCAACCTAAAGGTGAACGCGCAAAGCTTTGTAAATGAAATTAACACTTCTGGATTACCCACTACAGGGGGAGAAATTTTGGGAGTATTAGATTACAACAATGATGGATTTACTGATGTAATTTATGGAAATGGTTTAAACGGACAGGTAGAAATTTATACCAATAATTCTGGGGTATTTAGCAACGCTACCATTTCTTCGGGATTTCCAACCATTACGCTAACAGGCGCTGGCAATCAATCTGCCATTCCTTTCGACTATAATGGAGATGGATTTTTAGACTTGTTAATTGCAAGCTCGGGTAGTTCGGGCGGGATGATTTTATTAAAGAACAATTGTGGTGGTTTTTTCACCAATGAAACCACTGCCTCTCAATTACCATCTAACCTAAATATCATTGGGCAGTACATCACAGAAGATCCGATGATATTAATTTCTGACTACGACAGAGATAATGACAATGACATTGTGGTATGTAGACGCGGTGCATCTGAAAATTTTGTGAGTGTTTATGTGAACTTAGGAGGTATCTTTAATTCCACCCCTAGCGACCTTGTTACCAATATCCTAACAGGAAGTTTACCTTACATCGCCTTTATTGATTACGACAGAGACAATGATGAAGATTTGTTACTTACCCTAAGTTCAAACATCAACACCAACTCTTCGATTTTTTTATATGACAATGGTGCCGGAAGCTTTACAGTGCAGAGCGGAACAGGTTTAGTTAACAGCAGCTCTGTTGGATTTGCTACCATCTTAGATATAGATAGTAATGGTTATGATGATATTTTATTAGGAACCAAGGAAGTTATCTTACCTGGCAGTGGCAATAACGGCAATAGGGTTTTCTTAAACAACAGTGGAAATGGCACATTTACCAATGTGAGCGCTTTTTACAATACTTATCAAAATGCCATATTGGGAGATAATTACCAGAGCCTCGTATTTGACTACGATAACGATGGGGATGTAGATGTTTTGTGGGGTGTAAGATCAAATTCTGGTGGAAACAATAGGCCCGCCTTTAGAGAACAAACCAGCCCAGGAACTTTTGCCACAAATGCTTCTTTAAACACCTTATCTATTGCTGCTGGAACCAGAAGTAAAATGGTAGCATTTGACTATAACAACGATGGCAAGATGGATATCTTTGGTCAAACTGCTAGTGGCAATGCCTTGATGAGAAACAACCACCTTGCAGGTAATTACATTAAAATTAAACCACAAACTTGCAGTGGCCAGGCTTTTCCTATTGGCTCCAAAGTATATGTGAGTGCAGGTGGAAAAGGACAATATAAATCTTATAACTCCAGCCAAACTTATACCAGTGCCTCTGCTAACCCAGAAGAATTACATTTTGGATTAGGTGCAGCAAGTATCATAGACACTATCATGGTGTTCTATCAAAACTTCGCCAATATTATTACCATCAACAATGTAGCTGTAAACCAAACCTTAGTTATTTCTGATGGCACCTGTAAATTAGGTGAGCCGATTGCTTTTTCATTTCCAACAGATACCTTCACAGAATGCGGCGGCGGCGGCGTGGCCGTATTATCTGCTACAGCGGGTTTTGCCACCTATAGCTGGAGTACAGGTGAATCTACCCCAGACATTTCTGTAAGCAGCGAAGGCTGGTATACTTGTATGGTAGACAATGGAGCTGGTTGTAAAGCAAAAGACAGTGTTTATGTAAGATTTGGATTTGCCTATACCCTACCCATCGATACCATTATATGTGAGGGTGCAGTTGTGACTATTAATGCATACCCTCGATTTGATTGTTCTCCATTTGGAGCACCAAGCACTGTAAAAAAGGTGATACCTGATTTTATAGATGCTGGTATATTTAATGGCCATCAATATTACTTGTATAACATACAAGGAGGCTGGTCGGATGCAGCCAAAGTAGCCTTACAAAATGGTGGTTATTTAGCAGCCATTAATTCTGATAATGAACAAAAATTCATTGAAAACAACCCAGCACTGGCCGGCAGAAATTTATGGATTGGCTTATTTAATGTGCCCAATGAACCTTTCAGGTGGATGAGTTGTGATACCTTTAATTATTCAAATTGGCAAGTATCATCGGGTGCTCCATCAGCAGATCCTAGCGAGAACTATGTATTTATGCGCGCAGAAACCTGCCCAGATGGAAGACAATGGAAAAACACCAGAGACCTTCCTCCAATTGGCGACCCATGCGAAAGTGAAATTTATGCATTAATAGAGTTTGATCCAACTACAAACATCGAATACATTTGGAGTACTGGCGAAACAGGCCCAACCATTCAGGTGCAACCATCTACACCCGTTACGGTGGTAGTGGAGGTGAAGCAAAATGGTGCTACATGTTTTGGTTCAACCAATATCTCTGTGCTTAATTTTAGTAATATTTTACCATTAGATACCATTACAGAGTGTCAATCAAACTCGGTATTACTGCAAGCAGAACCAGGTTTATCTTCTTATAATTGGAGCACAGGGTCAACCAATGACAATATCACTGTATTTACAGGTGGATGGTATAAGGTATCTGCCACCTCTGCCAATGGATGTTCGGGTGTAGATAGCGTATTTGTCATACTTTTCAACTCAAGTATAAAAACCCAAGACACTACTGTTTGCGCGGGTGTTACTGTAACTTTAAGAGGACCTACCACACCTTTCTCATTCCAAACAGACTATACCCAAAACTTTCAAGGTCTAAGTTATACTGATTGGAATACCAATTCTTCGATAAATTATAATGGGTCAAGAATTTTAGGGCCATTTGCCAACGACTCGGTAACCTTAAACCTCACCGGTTTAACTACACACGACTCTGTTTTGGTAACATTTGACCTATTTATCCATGACACTTGGGAAGGCGAATGCTCTACCAATGGACCTGATAGATTTAGATTCAAGAATGGTCTTACCAATGTTATTAATACTACCTTCTCTAATACCACAGGTTGTAACCAAGGCTATACCACAAGTGGTATTCCTGGATCGTATGCACCAAAAACCGGAGCATCGGCCATCAATTTATTGAACAGATGCCAACCAGGAGCCACCACTACAAGATACACTATTACAAGAAAGTTTAGACATACTAGTAGTAATCTAGATTTATCTTGGGTAGGTGATTTAAGGGATGCTGTAGATAATTCAACTAAATGTAACGAAAGCTGGTCGATAGACAATTTAACCATACAATTGAGAAGAGAGGGAGGTGGTTTATTCTGGTCAACTGGCGATACCACCCAAGACATTATTGTAACACCAACAGACCCAAGTAATATTTATTGGGTTAGAATTCCGGTAGGTTCATCATTTTGTTATGATACTGTAACGGTAACAACCGTGGTAGGTGAATTACCATATAACTTAATTTTTAACGACACCATTAATATTTGTGCTACAGCTTTAGACCATTACCCAATTACTGTGAGCGATAAGTTTGATTCATATAAATGGAATACGGATGACATTACCAATGTAGGTAAAGCATACAATACTGGTTGGTATAATGTAACGGCTAGTTTGAACCAAGGTTGCTTTGCCCGCGACAGTGTTTATATTCCATTTCATGATTTAGAAGTTATACCAACTGATACTTCAATTTGCTATGGCAATCCGCTTGAATTAAAGGTAGATTATAACAATGATTGCAGTCCGTTTGGTGGACCAGCACTAGTAAATTACACTCCAGGCGATATTATTCCGGGATACACCTACAAAGGAGAATATAAGGGCAGTCACTATTATCAAGCAGATGCACCAAGCACTTGGAGTGCCGCAGCACAGAATGCCTTGGCCGTTGGAGGTCATTTAGTAAATATCTTAGATGCCGACGAACAAGGATTTATTAGTGCAGTTGTCTCAGACAATGTATGGTTGGGTCTTTATAGAAACGAGACGTTAGGTTACCATATATGGATGAATTGCGATACCTTAACTTATAGCAACTGGGCCGCATCTGAACCAGTGGCCTCGCCAGATAACTATACCTTTATGTATGGCACTACTTGTGCCGAACCACAAAAATGGAAAAGCCATGTGGATGACCCATCTACTTTAACCGACCCTTGTTTAACTAATATCTATGGGTTAATGGAAATTAAACCAACCTCCTATATTTATAATTGGTATGATGCCACATTTAATGTGATTTCTAACTCGGCTACCGTTTTTGTTAATCCTACCTCAAACACCACTTATAGAGCCTTCCACCGTTTGTTCCAAGGTGGAGCATTTTGTAATAGCGGCACAGCCAATGTGAAGGTGATCAACGAAAACTTTAATATTTTACAAGATAGCATTGTAAGACTTGGCTGTAATGGCGATACAGTAATGGTAGTGGCAGCGCCTGGATTCTCTAACTATACTTGGGATAATGGACAAACCACTCAAATTGCAGTTTATAGCTCAACCATTGGTTGGGTATATTGTTCTTATGATAACGGTACATGTGTATTTAGAGACAGTGTTTATTTAGTTGTTCCTGGTAAACTTGGATCAACACAAAGCATAAAAGACATTGTTTGTAAAGGCGATAACAATGGCGAAGCTACTATTACCCCAACAGGTGGCATTCCTCCATTTGTAATCAATTGGGTATTGAGTGGCTCTAATTTACCTACCGAAACCAATCTTGCACCTGGCACTTATCCATATATTATTACAGACAGCTTAAATTGTGTGCATGTAGATTCTGTTATAATTACTGAACCTGCCCTTGCACTATCTCTTTCTAACATTGAGTTGAAAGGTGTAAGTTGTAATGGAGACAGCAATGCCATATTGTTACCAAATATTATTGGGGGAGAAGCGCCATATACAGGGGTTTGGACAGGCTTTAGCTCAAGCGATACCTTGTTTAATGTTCCTGCTGGAACTTATACTTATACTGTAACAGACGTAAGAGGTTGTACTAAATCTGCTGATATTACCATTTCGCAACCAAGTATTTTAAACATCGATGCCACCATTCAAAAGCAAATCTTCTGTCCAGAAGATTCTAATGGGGTGGTAATCTTAGATGCCTTCGGTGGTACTACTCCATATAGCTTCATTTGGAATAGCAATTTATTGGGTTCTGATACCATTACTGATGTATTTAAAGGGTTATTTAATGCCATAGTAATTGATAAAAATGGATGTAGAGATACCATTCAGGTAGAAATGATTGCCTCTAACACCGACCCAGAATTATGTGGTTTGGCTGTACCATCTGGATTCTCGCCAAATGGTGATGGCCAAAACGATTTATTCTATATCAAAGGGTTAGAAGGGTATCCAGATAACGAACTAACCATCTTTAACCGTTGGGGAGAAACGGTTTTCACTGCCACTAATTATAAGAATGATTGGACAGGAAAACCTACCCGCAATACCATTATTAACACTGCTGATGGCCTGGTTCCAAATGATACTTATTACTATGTATTGGTAACCAAAGCAAATAACAAAACCTATTCAGGTTATGTATACATCACCAGATAATTGAACTAACATGAAATCTTTGAAGAAAATAATATTATATAGTTTGCTTTTAATGGCTTTAAGAGCAGAGGCTCAATTGAGTTATGGAAACGAGCAATTCTTGTTTAATCCGGTTTTGGTTAATCCTTCGTTAGCAGGATTGCACAATGGGCAAGCCCAGCTGGGTTATGATGCTCGTTGGTTAGGAATAGACGGTGCCCCAAGAACCTCCTTTTTAAGGTTCGATAAAATGTTTAATGGAAATACCGGTTGGGATGTAGCCATTGTATCTGATAGGGTTGGCCCCATTAGCAGCATTAGCATTGCCAATTCTTTTGCCTACCATCTTAAAACTTCAGAAAACACCAATCTTTCTTTTGGTTTAAGACACCACTTAACTCAAAACTATTTTTCTATTAACACTCAAAAGTTGGTTGACCAAGTAGATCCATTTTTATTAGCAGACCAAACAGGAGTTCCAATAAATAACTTTGATGCTTCTTTGGCTTTTTACAATCCTGCGAAGTATATGATAGGGGTTAGTTATAGAAATTTAATTCCACAACCTAGATTTAGAAATACCACTAGTAGTTTACCAAATGCCATTCAATATTCTATCTTTAGCGTAAACGGCTGGTTTGCCCAAGACTTTGACGGTTTTGCTTTGGAAGCATTTGGAAATTTTTCTACCAGCCCAAATCTACCTACCACCATTCAATTAGGCGTATTAGGCAGCATTGAAGGCAAGTATGGTGCGGGACTGAATTTTAGCCCAGGCAACTTCCTTGGAATAATTGCGTATGTGAGAGCAACCGAAAAGCTAAATGTTTTTTATAATTACAATCTACCTATATCAGACATTGCCAAAGTAAGCAAACAATCGCATGGCATTGGCATAGGTTTTAGGATTGGAAAAGAAACGCTTAAGAACAATACCTTTTTTATTCAGCCAACAAACGAAAGTTCTGTCAATAAATTATTCTAAAAAGGGGGTATCTTTGCCCACCTTTTTATGATAGCACTTACTAATATTGGCTTCGAGTTTGGAGGCCGCTTTCTTTATCGAAATGCAAATTGGCACATAAAGCCTAACGAGCGCATTGGACTTATTGGCCTTAACGGCACCGGAAAATCTACTTTGCTTAGAATTATCAGTGGAGAATATTCACTGACAGAAGGCACTATGTCTATGCCTAAAGACTTAACCATAGGCTTTTTAAACCAAGACCAACTGAGTTTTGATACCGAAGACAGTATTTTAGAGGTAGCCCTCACCGCTTTTTCTAAACAATTGCAGCTCGAGAAAGATATCAACGAGGTAATTGTTAAGTTAGAAACCGACCACAGCGACGAAATCATTCAGCGCTTAAGCGACCTTCAAGAGGAGTTCGACCGTTTAGATGGATATAATATTCACCATAAGACAGAGAAAGTGTTGGAAGGCCTTGGTTTTACCACCCAACAATTGGCACAACCCTTTAAAAAGTTCTCTGGAGGTTGGCGTATGCGTGTGCTTTTAGCCAAAATGCTCTTGCAAGAACCCAATCTTTTAATGCTGGACGAACCTACCAATCACTTGGATTTACCAAGTATTATCTGGCTCGAGGAATACCTGCGCTCCTACCAAGGAACTGTTATTGTGGTGAGCCATGATAGGTACTTCTTGGATAAAATGGTCACCAAAATTGTGGAGGTGAGTATGCAAAAAATATTTGAGTACCCTGGCAATTACAGTTTCTATCTAGAATCTAAGCAAGAGCGCATGGATTTGCAGCAGCGCTCATACGACAATCAACAACAATTTTTTAAAGACCAAGAAAAACTCATCAATCGTTTTAAGGCCAAGGCCAGCAAAGCTTCTATGGCACAAAGCAGGATGAAAATGCTAGAAAGGGTGGAGAAAATTGAAGCGCCAGAAGATGATAATAGAGAAATTAATATTCAGTTTAGAGTAGGCGTTACCCCTGGTAGAATGTTGGCCGAATTAAAGGATGTAACCAAAGCCTACCCCGATGTTCCTATTTTAAATAAAACCGAAGCCCGCATAGAACGTGGCGATAAAATTGCCTTAATTGGTGCCAATGGCAAAGGGAAATCTACTGTATTGAGAATGTTGGCTGGAGCCGAAAATTACGAAGGAACCATCATCCCTGGCCACAATGTGAAGCAAGCCTTTTATGCCCAACATCAATTAGAATCTTTGGGATTATCGCATGAGATTTTAGAAGAACTACAAAACTTTGCACCAGATAGAACAGATACTGAACTTAGAACCGTTTTGGGTTGTTTTTTATTTGCAGGCGATGAAGTATTTAAGAAGATTAAGGTATTAAGTGGTGGCGAAAAAGCAAGGGTGGCATTAGCCAAAACCCTTTTAACAGAGGCCAATTTCTTATTGCTGGATGAACCTACCAACCACTTAGACATGCGCAGTATTAACTTGCTCATTCAATCGCTACAAGGTTATGAAGGTTCTTTTTTGGTGGTGAGCCACGACCGTTTTTTTGTGACCCAAATTGCCAATAAAATCTGGTATATAGAAAACGAACAAATCAAAGAATATCCTGGAACCTACGAGGAGTATGAATATTGGCGTGCTAAAAAGGAAGAAGAAGATAAGTTAAGAAAAGCGCAAGAACCTGCCAAACCTAAACCAGTGGCGGTAAGCAATCCTGTGGTAAAGGAAGAAAAAACCAAAGCCAAGGTGAGCAATAACTATATTCAAAATCTCAGAAAACAGTTGGATGAGTATGAGTTAAAAGCAAAAGGCATTCAATCTAAAATCAAAGAATTAGAAAACGCCTTTACCCTACCCGAAAATAGCAATGACGCCAAAATGCGCGAATTGAATAGCTTTTATGAGGCGGAGAAAAAAGCCTTACAGCATATCGAAAAAGAAATGGAAGTAATCTTAGAGGAAATCATTCTACTGGAAGAATAATTCTACTGATTACTATCAAACAAAAAGAGAGGCAAGTTTATCTTACCTCTCTTTTTTGTTTTGGTTCAAACCGAAACCTTTATAGTTGATTGATATTTCTATTGATAAAGGCCGTTAACTCCTCTCCATGCAATAGGTTTTGTGATAGCCTTGCCAAATCAAATGCTTGTTTCATGGTTTGATTTTTGGACTCACCGTCTGCCATTTTACTTAACTTTACGCTTAAGTTATGGTTGGTATTTATAACCACTCGATAGGTTTCTGGTAAATTGCCAAACATACTCATGCCTTGCATTTTCTGCATTTCTTTCATACGTCTCTCCCACTCAGGCGTGATAAGGGTTAAGAACTGATCGTCTGGTGCAAGTGCTTCGGTTTCGAAAACAAACTGTCCGGCATTGCCAAATTGGTTGGCAAAACCTTCTTTTATAGCGGTTTGATCCGAATCGCTTAATACACTTTCTTTTTTAATGTCTTTATCGATGAGTTTATCAATACTTTCGCTGTCTACACGTTTCCAAACCACGCCCTCCCATTTGTGCTCGATGTTAGAGATAAAGTGGTTATCTAATACACCATCCATTTTAAGGACATCATAACCTCTTTTTTCGATGGCTTGGATAAAGCTGTCGTGTGCTTTTAAATCATTAGAATATAAGAACACCACCTTATTGTCTTTATCGGTTTGAGTAGGAGCAATTTTTTCTTTGTACTCATCAATGGTAAAGTGGTCGTTACCTTTGTTAAGAAGCAAACAGAATTTCTTTCCACGCTCATAAAACTTCTCTTCGCTAATCATGCCATACTTCACAAAAGTGCCTACACTCTCCCACTTGTTGTTAAATTCTGTTCTATCTGCTTTAAAGATTTCTTCTAGTTTATCGGCTACTTTTTTGGTGATATGGCTATTGATTTTCTTTACATTGGCATCGCTTTGTAAATAGCTGCGACTTACGTTTAACGGAATATCTGGCGAATCTATCACACCATGTAAAAGCATTAAAAATTCTGGAACAATGTCTTGTACGCTATCCGTTACAAATACTTGGTTGCTGTATAACTGAATTTTGTTTCGGGTTACTTCAAACTCATTTTTTATTTTAGGGAAATAAAGAATACCCGTTAACTTAAATGGATAGTCTACATTTAGGTGAATCCAAAATAAAGGTGTTTCGCTAAATGGATATAACTCTTTATAGAAGTTTTCATAATCTTCTTTGCTGCAATCGGCTGGGGCTTTTGTCCAAAGTGGAGCTGGGTTATTGAGCACCTTCTCCTCAAATTCTATTTCTACAGGTAAGAACTTACAATACTTCTCTAGGATATTTCTAATTCTAAAGTCTTCATTAAACTCTAAAGAATCTTCTGCTAAGTGCAGGATAATTTCGGTTCCTCTGTCTTCTTTCTCGGCAGCCGAAATTTCAAAGCTAGTGCTGCCATCGCAACTCCACTTTACCGCATCGGCACCTTCTTTATAGGAGCGGGTGATTAATTCTACCTTGTGAGCCACCATAAAGGCAGAATAAAAACCTAAACCAAAATGCCCAATTACTTGAGCCCCTTTGTCTTTATACTTATCCAGAAATTCTTCGGCACTCGAAAAAGCCAATTGATTGATGTATTTGTTTACCTCTTCTTCGGTCATCCCAATCCCTCTATCGATAATATGAAGGGTTTTGGCCTCTTTGTTGAGTTTAACTTGAATTTTTAAATCACCTAATTCGCCTTTAGCTTCCCCGCTAGACGAAAGGGTTTTTAACTTTTGGGTAGCATCCACGGCATTACTTACCAATTCTCTGAGGAAAATCTCGTGGTCGCTATAAAGAAACTTTTTAATAATAGGAAAAATGTTCTCGGTGTGAACACTGATGTTACCTTTCATTGCCATAAACTAATAGATTATTTAGGGTGTCAATTTCAAAATTTGTTCCAAGGCTCATTGGGTCTGTCAAATTGTCTAACACTTTTGCCTTCCAATGGCAATTTAGCAAGGGGATTTCCGTTGAAAAGCATATTTTTGAAATTCATGAAAAAAGGAATCACTCTATTTTTATTTATGCTTTCTGCCTGTTGGGTTCATGCACAGATTGGCGGCAATGGCACCTATCAGTTCTTAACCGTATCGCCTAATGCCAGAATTAATGCCTTAGGCGGTTATGCCATTGCCACCCCAGATGCAGATTTACATTTGAGTGGCCAAAATCCTGCCTTGCTTAAAAAAGAAAATGATAGACAAGTTGGATTTAGTTACCTTAATTATTTTACAGACATAGGTGCAGGTGAATTTAGGTTTGCCAAACATTTTGACAGCATTCAAACTACTTTTTCGGCAGGCTTGCAGTATATGAGTTATGGCAACTTTACGCGCACCAGTCCGGATGGACAAGAACTTGGCACTTTTACTGCTGGCGAATACAATTATCATGTAAGCGCGGCCAGAAAGTATGAGCAGTTTAGCTATGGTGCTACCCTCAAATTTATTTATTCTAATTTAGATGCCTATTCTTCATTAGGAGCAGCAATAGATGTAGGTGGCACTTGGCAAAGTGAGGATGAGCTAACCATGGTATCGGCTGTGGTGAGCAATGTGGGTGCTCAAATAACCACTTATACTCAGCAAAATAGAGAGCAAATTCCAAATAATATACAAATAGGCATTACCAAAAAATTTGCCCATGCTCCCTTTAGATTTGGGGTGGTAGCACATAACTTGCAACAACCTGGGCAATTATTGTATAATATCAGCAATCGAAATATCATCAGCTTAGAAACAGGTGAACCTATACAAGACCAATTCTCTGTCTTACAAAAAGCCATGGCGCACATGGTTTTTAACACAGAGCTATTATTAGGTAAAACCCTCAACTTTAGGTTTGGTTACAATATTTTAAGGAAGAGAGAAATGGAACTATCCCAAGCACGCAGCATGGGAGGTTTTACTTGGGGTTTTGGACTTAGGTTAAGCAAGTTTAATTTCTCTTATGGATTTGGGGGCTTTGTGCCAGGGCGTAATTCTAACTCCTTTAGTGTAATCACCAATTTGCACGATTATAAAAAAAGTAAAGCTAAAAAGTGAAGAAAATTATCATTGCGATAGATGGCTACTCCTCTTGCGGAAAAAGCACCATTGCCAAAGAATTGGCTAAGACGCTACATTATCATTATGTAGATACAGGTGCTATGTATAGAGCCGTAACCTTGTTTTTAATTAGAAATCAAATAGACATTTACCATCCAGAAATGGTGGCCAAAGCTTTACAAGACATTCATATTAGCTTTGATATCCATCCAGAAAACCAACAACAAATTACCTTATTAAACGGAGAAGATGTAGAACATGAGATTCGTATTAACCCGCGCGTGGCAAGTGCAGTGAGTGAGGTAAGTTCTATTAGTGAAGTAAGAAAATTCTTGGTACACCAACAACAAGCCCTTGGGCAACAAAAGGGAATTGTAATGGATGGCAGGGACATTGGCACCGTGGTATTTCCGCATGCCGAGTTAAAGTTATTTATTACGGCAGACCCAACTGTGAGGGCGCAAAGACGTTTAGACGAACTCACGCAATTGGGTCAAACCACCACTTTTGAAGAAGTATTGGCCAACCTTAAAAAGCGCGACGAAATGGACAGCAACAGGTTGGATAGTCCTTTGTTAAAGGCAAAAGATGCCATAGAAATAGATAATAGCTATTTAAGTAAAGACGATCAATTTGCCTTAATTATAGATTTAGCTAAAAAGTCGAAAGGGCAAGAGTTGAGCAGGTAGACTTTAAATGTAAAAATCTTAAAGTAGCAATACCTTTAGAATTTAGGATTGAAATAAAAACACAAATTCAATGAAAAAACCCTTCATTTTTCATTTAATAGTTGTTTTTCCAAACATCGAACATATTTATCGATAATGTTTATACTTGGTTTTTGGGTAACGACAAATACCAAAATTTATGAATGGTTTTTGTGCTTTATGGTTGTATTAAATAAGATCAATTTTCCATATGCCAAATTTGCTTATGATTTTTTAATAAGTTATTTTTGATATTTAAACCTAAAAATGCTAGTTGAAAGAACAGACAATCAAATTACTATAAAACTCTCCGCAGATGTAGATAGCTTTGGTATGCAAAGGCTAATAGATTATGTTAAATATCTTGAAGCTACTTCAAAATCAAAAGCAAAACAGACTGAGGTGGACGCGCTAGCTGAAGAATTAAATAGCACTTGGTGGAATAAAAATAAAAACAGATTTACTTAGGTGAAAGTAATTGTTGATGCAAATATTGTTTTTAGCGGCATCCTAAATTCAAACAGTAACATTGCAGATGTGCTAATTAATTCAAATGAACAATTACATTTTATTGCCCCTGATTTTTTAAGGATTGAAATAAAAAAATATCATTCTAAGATTTCTAAGATAACAGGTATGACTCTAAAAGAAGTTAAGGAGTCCGAATATCAAATATTTAAAAAAATTAATTTTTTTTCAGAAGAACAAATAGCTCCAATGGCTTGGGAATTTGCTATAAAATTAGTTGAAGATATTGATCCTAAAGATACTCCATATATTGCTTTTTCTAAACATTTTGATTGTAAAATTTGGAGTGGTGATAAGAAACTTATTTTAGGGTTGGAAAAAAAGGGGTTTAACCAATTCATAAAGACAAATGAATTAATAAATTGGAGAGTGACTAACGCTTATTGAAATAAATATAATTTCGTTATATTAATCCAAAACCTATTCGGCTCCAAAAGTATGAAACTAATATCGTATGAAGCATAAATTACTCTTTCAAACACTCTTTCTCCTTATCTTTCTCTTTCTGTCTCCCTCCTCTCCACTCCTTGCCCAAAGAGATTATAGCAAACTTGTCAATCCATTTATTGGCACAGGGGGTCATGGTCATACCTTCCCTGGGGCTGTTGTTCCGTTTGGCATGGTACAGGTGAGTCCAGATACCCGCATAGATGGCAGTTGGGATGGTTGCAGTGGTTACCATTATGATGATCCAAAGATTTATGGTTTTAGTCATACCCATTTAAGTGGCACAGGTTGCAGTGATTTTGGAGATATTATGCTGATGCCCGTTAAAAGCAATGAGCCATTATTAAAGCCAGAAAATTATAGTAGCACCTTTGATAAAAAAACCGAAAAAGCCGAAGCCGGATATTATGCCGTTGTCTTAAAAGATGGTATAAAAGTAGAATTAACTTCAAGTGCAAGAGCTGGATTTCAGCAATACACCTTTGAGGAAGAAGGCACCTATCAGGTGGTGTTGGATTTGTTTCATAGAGATAAACTCTTAGATGGAAAATTAGACATGGTAGGACCCAATGCCGCTGCAGGATTTAGACGCAGTGAGGCTTGGGCAAAAGACCAGTATACCTTTTTTTATGTAGAGTTTTCTAAGCCGTTTCAATCGTTTCAAAAGTTTAAATCTCCTACTGCTTATGCGCAGGTAGAAGGTGTAGGTAATTTTACTTTTACAGTGAGCAAAGGCGAGAAACTTCAGGTTAAAGTAGGAATTAGTTTAGTAGATGAACGAGGCGCTAAACAAAACTTGTTGGCCGAAATTCCACATTGGGATTTTAGCAAAACCATTCAAGATGCCAAGAAATTATGGAACGCAGAGTTGGCTAAAATAGAGGTAAAGGGTGGCACTCCGCAGCAAGACACCATCTTTTATACTGCCCTATACCATTGCTTTATACATCCCTCTTTGGCCAATGATGTAGATGGTAGATACCGTGGCAGAGACAATAAAATTTACACCGATAAGACCTTTAACTATTATTCGGTATTTAGTTTATGGGATACTTTTAGGGCTTTACATCCGCTCTTTAATTTGGTTCAAAGAGACAGAAACCAAGATTTTATTAAAACCTTTGTGGCCCAATACCAGCAAGTGGGTCGCATGCCTATGTGGGAATTGGGTAGCAACGAAACAGATTGTATGATTGGCTACCATTCGGTGAGTGTAATAGCCGACGCCCTAGCAAAAGACAATGGAGTATATGATGCTAAAAGCCTATTAGAAGCAGTAAAAGGCACAGCAGAAAATCACCCGTATGGGGCTCAACTTTTTGCCAGCAAAGGCTATTTAAGTGTAGAAGACGAAAGCGAGAGTGTAAGCAAGACCTTAGAGTATGCCTATAATCATTGGTGTGTAGAAAAGATATTTCAGTTTTATGAATATGAATATCCAATGCCAGCTAATATACAACCTAATAACTGGCAACATGTATTTAACCCCAGAAATGGATTTATGCAGCCACGTAACAATGGCGGTTGGTATCAGCCTTTTGACCCAAAAGAGGTAAATAATAATTATACCGAAGCCAATGCATGGCAATACACTTTTTTTGTACCACATGATGTAAATGGATTAATAGCCGCCATGGGAGGTGCAGATGCCTTTGAAAAGAAACTAACAGAGTTATTCGAAACCAGCTCTCAAACCACAGGTAGAAATCAAGCCGACATCACGGGACTCATTGGCCAATATGCGCATGGCAACGAGCCCAGTCACCATATGGCTTACCTTTATAATTTTATTGGCAAGCCTCACCTTACACAACAAAAAACCAATCATATATTAACTACCTTATACCACAATGCTCCCGATGGATTAAGTGGCAATGAAGATTGTGGTCAGATGAGCGCTTGGTATGTGTTTAGTGCCATGGGATTTTATCCGGTAACACCTGGTAAAAACGAATATGAATTAGGCTCTGGTTTGTTTAAAGAGGTAATTATTACGAGTAATAAACAAATCACTAAATTGGTATTTGACAATAGAAATAGCGCTCAGGATATTTATGCAAGCATAGATGCCAAGTTACCAGCAGAAAAAAACCTGAGCATTTTAACCCAATATGCCAATGCCAAAGAAAGCAAAATGGTTGAGCTACATTTAACAGCCTCAAGTGAGCCTAAACAGTTGAAATCATTTGAGTATGTAAATAGTTTTACCCCCCACTCCTCTCCTATTATCGAGGCTAGATCTAAGTCGTTTAAAGACAGTATGGAAGTGAGTATTAGACCTAATTTTGATGGAAGCCAAACCGATATTTATTACCATATCTTTAATGAGTTTGGCGATGAAATATATCAAGGAGTATATACCAAGCCTTTTTTTATTAAGCAAACTTGTATGATAGATGCTAGTATCAATCAGCAAGGCAAAGAACTACATGCAAAGGCTAATTTTGTATTTGTGCCACATCAATGGAAAGTGAAGTTGTTGAGCACTTATTATAATCAATATACTGCTGGTGGAGCAGAAGGTTTAATTGATGGCTTATTGGGCGATAAAGATTGGCGCAAAGGCGGATGGCAAGGTTATTATGGCAACGACTTTGAGGCGGTAATCGACTTAGGTAAAAGCACCGAGGTGAAAGAAGTTTTTGCGCATTTCTTGCAAGACCAAAGAGCTTGGATAATGTACCCAAAACAAGTGTTGGTATATGGTTCTAAAGATGGTAAAAATTTCACCTTATTAGACAGTTTACAAACCCAGGTAAAAGATAACTTCGACGGTGCTTTGGTTCAAACCGAAACACTTAAACTTAAACAAGCTGCCAAGGTAAAGTATATAAAGATAAAAGCATTAAACTATGGCAAGCTGCCTGCCTGGCATTTAAGCGCGGGCGAAAATGCCTATATTTTTGTGGATGAGATTGGCGTTAAATAAAAGGAATAAACATGGGCACTTTAGATTGGTATTGCTTGTAAGCCTCTCCAAATTGTTTGAGTAATTTTTTCTCCTCAAGGTAGGTACCCATGATAAGGTACAAACTAGAAA
>CAYUDC010000016.1:0-35786 GCA_964443415.1 uncultured Chitinophaga sp.
AGCTTTATGCCAGATTCGGTTGAAACCGATAAAAGTTATGAATACGTGGGTGGTGCTGCCTTAGAAAATATATGGCTAAACGAGGCATCTGGTTTGGCATGTGGCAAAAAAGTTCAATCGGTTTTTTGGTCGCATAATGACAGTGGCGACCCTGCTAGGATATTTGCATTTGGTGCCCAAGGTGAAGATTATGCCACCTGCTACTTAGAAGGTATAAACCATAAAGATTATGAAGACATTTGCTTAGGAATCATCAAAGGCATACCCTATGTTTTTGTTGCTGATATTGGAGACAATTTAAACAAGAGAGAACAAATTCACATCTATCAATTTGAAGAACCCATTGTGGATACCTCTCTAAGAGAAAGAAGTATATCTGTTGAGGCTACTAAGATAAAAACATGGACTTTAACATACCCTGATGGGGCAAGAGATGCAGAAAGTATTATGTTCGACCCAATAGATGAGTCGCTATACATCATTTCTAAACGTGAAGAAATGGTGGGTGTCTATCGAGTGTTGGATCAACCCGAAGAAAACCTCTTACTGATTGCACAGCTACCGTTAACATGGGTGGTAGCGGCAGATATTAGTAGAGATGGTAAACAGATTAGCATTAAAACAGGCGAGGCTATTTGGAATTGGAAACGCGTGAGGAATGAGCCATTAGGAGAAGTGCTTCAGAAAGCACCCATGAATTTACCCTACGAAAAAGAAAAGCAGGGTGAGGCATTTGCTTGGGATTCATTTGGCAATTACTACACCATTGGTGAAAGCAGCTTTTTAAGCACTACTTTTTTTCAGAAGTATCGTTTGGTTGCGAATTAACTACTTGATTATAAAAGTTATCAAGCTCATAGGTTTTATGAACCACATCCGATATCACTTTATCTAGTTCTTTTGCAGAAGACATCAGGTGTTTAAATAATAGCTGATGTTCTGGATTATCTGGCAACTCTTCGGATAAAAGATTTACGATACCCATCATTCTGGCCAATGGTGCTCGTACAATATGCGATTGGTGCCAAGCAATATCTCTAAGAACTTTGTTTTGTTTTTGAAGCATTTCAAATTGATGGACACGCTCGGTAATATCTCTACCATAGGCAAACACAAAACCTTCTTCTCCAAACGGCTCAGAAGAACTCCATGAAATATATTTATGTTCGCCTGTTGCAGTAACATATCTATTCACATAATCGCTGGCCAATCTCTGTCCACCTTTTGTTTCATCAAATTCTTGCAGCGTTTGTATTAAATCATCTGCATAGATAAAATGATCAAAGGATTTAAAGATGATTTCTTCTTCTGGATACCCAAGTAATTCTGAAAAAGCCTTATTTACTTTTATAAAATACCCTTTTGGTGAAACGATGGCCATAATTTCAGGTGCACTAGAAAACAACAAATACATTTCTTCTTCGCGTTTCTTTCTTACTATTTCAGACCCAAGGTAATTTCCTAAACTAGATAAGATAGCAACCATTGGGTCTTGTGGATGCAGTGGCTTATCTAAGGTAAACATGATCACACCAATAACCTCATTGGCGTGCTTAATTGGAATACCAAAAGCCGTACAAAGATTTGCAGCAGACAAGGCCTCCTTGCGCATAAAAAAAGGATGATGATTGGCATCGTTCCAAACTTCTGGATGCTCTAATTCCCAAACCTTACCTGGGATACCTTCTCCTTTTTTAAAAGTTTGAATTTGATTACTATAGTCAAAATACACTTGTGATGTTGCATCTGAAGCATAGCTTGCAAACAATTGAATGCTTGCAAGTGTACTATCAATGAGCCAAAGCTCACCCGTTTTAAATTTTATTTCGTTGGTTATAAAATCTAAAATTTCATTTGAAATGTTTTTAAGTTGTTGTTCTATCCTAAAGTGTTCGCCAATCTTGGTTTGAAGGTGCTTGAGCATGATGAACTTTTGTGATTCTGTTTCATCTCTCAATACTCCAATCATTTTCTTTGCTCGCCCATTTTGGTGCCGAATGATGTATCCTATTTCTCGCACATACACAAAGGATTCATCTGCTTTTTTAAACCTGTATAAATACTCCCATCGGTTTTTCAATGGATCTTTGAGGACTTTTATTAAACAATTTCTTCTTTCTGTTATATCGTCGGGATGAATAAAATTCATCCAATTGTTGGTGCTTTGGATGACTCCAGCTAAGGCTTTATATCCAAACAATCGATTAAAACTCTCTCCTAACTTTATTTTATCGTCTTCAAAAGTACATTCGTAAATAGCATCATTAGTGGCCAAATTTAAATAATCATATAGATCATTACTTTCTTTAATTTTCTTAATATGCTTATGTTTAGAAATGAGCGTTGATATCAATTGTTGCGCCCTCTCTATGGCATGTATTTCGAAGGAATTGGGGTACTTTGGGACATCATAATATAAGGCAAAAGTAGCTTCAACCTCTCCATTTGCATTGCTGATGGGTTGCGACCAAGAGGCACGCAAATGAAAGGCTTGTGCCAAAGGTTTAAAATCGGCCCAACGAATATCGTTGAAAGTATCTGCTACAATTACCCTTTCATTTAGAAACGCAGATGTACCGCAAGACCCTCTGTTGATACCGATAGCTTGTCCGTTAATTGCTTGTATATATTCTACCGGTAAGGAGGGTGAGGCGAGGTTATAAATTTTTTGTTCATTCACCCAAAGCACCGAAGCCTTCATACCTGGAAACATGGCTTCTAGTCGATGCAAAAATAGGGTAACCACTTCAGAAATATTATAATCATCTTTTAAGCTCGCAGCCATCGTTTCGTTTTCTATTTTTTCCATCTCTCGATAGAAATATTCTGTAGATACATCTGTAATAACTGCTAGCACACGATACGGTTGATGTTGCTCGTCCCTTAAAGCCACACCCCTACTTTTTACCCAAGCATATTCGCCATTCCCTTTTAAAAACCTGTATTCACTTTCAAAAACTGTATCTTCTGAATGGTCAAAATTATTTAATCCTAAGGCATCCACGGCAGCATTGCGGTCGTCGGGGTGAACCAAGGAAAGAAAGTTCTCGAAATTTTCTTTAGGCGTCTTTGGATGAACGTCGAAAACTTTAATAAAAGCATCGCTTAAATAAAGTTCTTCATTGGCAATATCTACATCACAAATACACTCTGAGTTAGCTGATATAAGTAAGGCTAACCTTTCGTAATCTTTTTGATTAAATGTTTTCATGTGAGCGGTCCTTAGGCATTAATTTTCTAAATTTTTTGATAGTCACTTTCATGGCAGGGGTAATTTCATCAACCGTTCGAAGGTTAATGATCGCTTCTATCTCAAAGTAAAGTTCGGGATATTTTTTACAATATTGAAATAATTTTTCAAGGCCATACATAAAAATGGCTGGCTTGCAACCGGGCAATGCAATCCATTTTAAAAGTGTATCCAAAAGTTCACCCTCTTTATAAGCTAACAAGGGTAGGTATTTAATCACACCTAATAGATTTCTTTGCACCGTATGATTAGTGGTAACTAACATCACTGGCAAAATTTTCTTGTAATAGGGTTGAACCAAATCTGGCGCCTGTTTTGTTACATGGGTTAACAACCATGAGGCATATTCTGGAAATGGATGTTCAAGGTTGCTTGTGGCCAAAGTAACTAATTCGGGTAATAAGCTTGGCTGTTGTATAAAGCCTAAGGCAAGATTGGGTATTCCTAAGGATTTTTTATTTTGATCGATTAACTGATATACTTGATTCTTCATGGTAGAGGTTATCCAAATATAATTGTCAATTTAAACTTAAGACATCAAAAAAAAAGATGATTTAAATAATATTATCTTAACATGAAATATTCATAATTGCCAAACCATTTAATGATGGCAAAAAGAAAATTAAAGGTAGCTATCGTATCAGATATTCATCTTGGAACATACGGCTGCCAAGCAAAAGCAGTAAATGCCTATCTTAAGTCAATCGACCCAGAGATTTTGATTTTAAATGGCGATATCATCGACATTTGGCAGTTTAGTAAAAGTTATTGGCCCAAATCGCACACCAAAGTGATACAGCGCATTTTTAAAATGATGGGCTCGGGTACTAAAATCTATTACCTTACGGGTAATCATGATGAGATGCTCAGAAAATTTTGCGATTTTAAATTGGGTAACTTAGAGTTGCTAAACAAATTGGTGCTAGAATTAGATGGCAAAAAAGCATGGATTTTCCATGGCGATGTCTTCGACGTAACAATGAAACATTCTAAATGGTTGGCCAAATTGGGTGCCATTGGTTACGATACCTTAATAATAATTAATGCCGCAGTAAACTGGATTTCAGAAAAAATGGGTAAAGGGAAAATATCTCTATCGGCCAAAGTAAAAAACAGTGTTAAACAAGCGGTAAAGTTTATCAACGATTTCGAATCAACTGCCATGGATATTGGCATATCCAAAGGATATGATTATGTGATTTGCGGACACATTCATCAACCAGCCATCAAAACCTACCAAAATGAGCATGGAGCTGCTATGTATTTAAATTCTGGGGATTGGATAGAAAACCTGAGTGCTTTAGAATATCAAGATGGAAATTGGAGTTTATACCAACACAAGCTTCTAGAAGGGTCTGAAAAAGATGTAACGGAGGAAGAAGATATGCAAGATACCATCCCTACTATGGAGCACATATATAAGGCCGTGGTAGAAAATGCCATGGGTAGTTATCATAAATAGCCATTAAAATTATATATCTTTTGCCCAAAATTAATCACATGTTTGGGAGTATAAGACTTAATAAATTTATCAGTGAGAGTGGCATCTGCTCGAGAAGAGAAGCGGATAGATTTATTGAAAATGGCCATGTATTTATTAATGGGAAAAGGGCAAGCATTGGAGAAATGGTGAAGCCAGGTGATAAAGTGAGGGTGAACGGCTTAAACCTAGAACCCATGGCCAAGGAAGATTTAATCTTTATTGCGCTCAACAAACCTGTTGGCATTACTTCTACCACCGAAGGAAATGTAGAAGGAAACATCATAGATTTTGTGAATCATAGTAAACGCATTTTCCCCATTGGCAGATTAGATAAAGACTCGCAAGGACTGATATTCTTAACCAATCAGGGCGACTTGGTGAATAAAATATTGAGGGCAGGTAATGAACATGAAAAAGAATATTTGGTTACTGTAAATAAACCGCTCACTCAAGAAGTAATTAATGGCATGGCGGCAGGTGTACCTATGTTGGGTGTTACCACCAAGAAATGTAAAATTAAATTGGAGTCGCCCAACGTATTTAGAATTATATTGGTTCAAGGATTAAACAGGCAAATTAGAAGAATGTGCGAGCACTATGGTTATGAGGTAACCAAGCTAGAGCGCATTCGTATTATGCACATAGGTTTAAAAGGTATTCCACTTGGAGAATGGAGAGATCTAACTAAACCAGAACTTGATGCGCTTTTTAAAAAACTAGAAAACTCTACTTCGGATCAAACCAAACCAAAACAAAAAAAAGGGGCTAATGATAAGGTGCCCGCAAAAAAAGTAGCAGCCAAAAAGGTTCTAGCGAAAGGTGGTTTTAAACCAAAGCAAAAGTCCAATTCGTTTTCTAATACCAGAAACGCTAAATATGGCAAGCCTAAACGCCATGGCAAATAAGCACAAAGACATATTGTATTTATCTCATGGTAAAAAGCTAACAGGCGGATACTTTCATGAATTGTATTTTGCCCAAAGACTCGCTGATAGTTTAAATTTACCATTACGTATCATTCGCTATCCAAACTATTTTGAAGGCATTTTGGGTCATCTAAAATTGCTTTCCCAATCATTTTTTGATGGTAAAAATAGTGTGGTGGTAAGTGTAGCACGCTTGAGTATTCCTGTAATTATTGCCAACCTTTTTACCCAACACAAAATACTCTTGGTTTGGCATTATCATGATGCAAAAGCCAATATTTCGTTCTCGCTAAAATGTTGGTATTGGCTAAGCCTTCAACTGTTTAAAATAGTGCCTTCGCAACAACTAAAAATCATAGTAGTTGCCCCCTATTGGGAAAATTATTTTTCAAACATCATTGGTTCAAGCAAAGTAGCCTATTTTCCTAATTACCTAGATGAGGACTACTATAAAGCATTTATAAGTCAACAGAAGAAAAATCAAATTCACCTTGGCCAGGTTTCGTTTAAAAATGATCCTGATTTAATATGGATAGCCAATCAATTGCATTACCACGGTTATACCTGTT
Source organism: uncultured Chitinophaga sp. (assembly GCA_964443415.1). GTDB lineage: Bacteria > Bacteroidota > Bacteroidia > UKL13-3 > UKL13-3 > B1. The sequence goes on from CAYUDC010000016.1 coordinate 6,229, forward strand.
ATTTTAGCACCAACGATCCTGCTAAAGCAAATATGAAGCAAGAAGGCAATGTTGCTATTAGGTATTTTGAAAGCCCTGAAAACTATTTACAAGAAATGGCGGCATCTTTATATACCTTGGCTCTCCCTCTTTTTAATGAAGGTTGGAACAGAGTGGCGCATGAAAGCATATTGGTAGGCACTCCAGTGATAGGTTATCCTAAAGGAGGATTAGCCGATTTGTTAAAGCAAAGTAACTCCCATATAGCACATCATAAAGAGGAGGTTGTACATATCATTCTAAACCCGCAAGAATTGAAGCAATTTAATGCGCCTCCCGAATTACATATTCAGGATGATAATAAGCGTTTAGAGATCATAAAAAAGTGGACAAAAGAGACAAAAAAGTAAAAATTTAAAAATTATGTCTACCTTTGAGGGATGAAAACCAAAAAAAATAGTAGGCAAAAATACCAGCTTCCTACAGACACCATTCAAGTTGTTTCAGATATCTCTGGCCATATAACTAATCCAAAACTTCCTGCCATCCAGCAATTAGTAGGTTCAAGTTATAGCCTGCACAATGATTTTGACCTCATTCACCTTGCCAGAAAGGGTGTTAAAAAAAACGAGCTATTAACGCTAGCCAAAGCCATGGGGCTTACCCAGGAAGAATTATGCAAGGTTTTGCATATAAGCACCAAAACTTTTCAGCGCCTCGATGAAACCTCCCCACTTGATATATACACCTCAGAACAAGCCCTCGAAATGGCCTTGCTCTACGAAAAAGGTTTAGAAATATTTGCCACAGAAAGTGCTTTTCAACGTTGGTTAAAAACACCTATCAGGTCGCTAAATATGCAAACTCCTTTATCATTTTTGGATACAGGTTTTGGCGCTAAAAAAGTGCTAGATACTCTTGGTGCCATCGAAGAAGGAGTTTTTGCCTAATGTTATTGTATAGACTTACGCACGAAAAATTTGCAGGCGACCTTAGCGGATTGGGTGCCAAAAAGTACGGTGGCCGCTGGAATCCCAAAGGAGTGCCAATGGTCTATTGTTGCGAAACCATTTCGATGTGCGCCTTAGAAACAGTAGCTCATAGCGATGGCCTTAGCGAATTAAAAAACCTCTACATTACCTGTTTAGAGGTTTCAAATAAAGCAAAAATCAAACGCCTTCCTGCTTCGCAATTACCCAGTAATTGGCAGCACATACCCGCACCAGAAGCTTGTAAAAAAATGGGGGGCGAATGGGCGAATAAAATCGCAAGCCCCATTCTGGCCCTTCCATCAGCCATTGTTCCTAGAGAATCTATATACCTGCTCAATCCAATTTTCCCAAATCTATCAGAATTTGTATCGGTTTTATGGACCGAACCCTTTACTTTAGACCCCAGAATTAATATCAAATGATTACGTTTCCGCCTTGCAAAATAAATTTAGGTTTACAAGTATTATACAAACGTGAGGATGGTTATCATGCCTTACAAACGGTATTTTATCCTATCCCACTAAATGATGTATTAGAATTGCAAGAAGGCAATGAGCATGGAGTTGGCGCTACTTTAACCACCCATGGATTGATGGTTCCGGGTGATCAAAAAAACAACTTAATTCTAAAAGCTTACGAACTTCTTGCCAATGATTTTTCATTGGCGCCAGTGCATTTCGAACTCATCAAAAACATTCCTATGGGCGCTGGTCTTGGTGGTGGTTCCTCAGATGGTGCCTCTGCCTTATTGCTTTTAAATAAATATTTCGGTTTGAACCTACCCGATGAAAAACTAAGAGATTATGCTTTACAACTTGGCAGTGATTGCCCATTCTTTATTTATCAAAAGCCATGTTTAGGTGAAGGAAGAGGAGAAATTTTATCTCCCATTGCACTCGACCTTAAAGGCTATTGGTTAGCATTGGTTAAGCCAGAAATTCATGTGAGCACAGCACTTGCATTTAAAGGTCTTCAGCTTTCAGAAAATACTAGAAAAGTGGCTTTGGTTCAAACCGAAATACAAAAAGATAAAATGAAATGGAAAGATGCATTGTTAAATGATTTTGAAGATAGCGTTTTTAACATGCACCCTATCTTAAAAGATATAAAAGTGAGTTTATACCAATCTGGTGCCTTTTATGCCTCTATGAGTGGCAGCGGCGCTACGGTTTTTGGCTTATTTAAAGAAAAACCTTCCCTAAGTGCTGCTTTTATTGACCACTTTTATTTTGAATGTCAACTTTAGATAGCAGCGGTATCGCTTTCTATGACACCATCCCTTAAACGCACAATTCTCTTGGCCCTTTTGGCAATGTCTTCTTCATGTGTTACGATAATCACTGTGTTACCATTTTCATGAATTTTCTCGAGCAAATCCATGATTTCGTGGGAAGTTTTGGTATCTAAATTTCCAGTAGGTTCATCGGCCAATATGATGGAAGGATTATTTACCAATGCCCTTGCAATGGCTACCCTTTGTCTTTGCCCACCTGATAATTCATTAGGCTTGTGCTCCATTCTATCTCCTAATCCCACGCTGGTAAGCGAGGCCTCTGCCTTTGCCGTTCTTTCTTTTTTGCTTACTCCGGCATACACCAAAGGCAAGGCAACATTATCTAAAGCAGTATTTCTAGCCAATAAATTAAAGGTCTGAAAAATAAACCCTATTTCTTTATTTCTAATTTCGGCCAACTCGTTATCGGTCATTCTACTTACCTGAGTGCCGTTTAAGGCATAAGTACCCCGCGAAGGAGTATCTAAACATCCTAAGATATTCATTAAGGTAGACTTGCCTGAGCCTGAGGGCCCCATTAAAGCCACATACTCACCTTTATTAATGAGCAAATCTACTGTTAAAAGAGCATTCACCTCTACCTCACCTATCCGATAAGTTTTGCCAATCCCTTTTATTTCGATAACTGGTTGCGACACTATTTTTCGATGAATTTAGGTACCTTAAAATAATCACTGTCTTTTGAAGCCGCATTTTTTAGCGCATCTGCCTTAGAAATGGTTTCACCTGGATGGTCTTCTCTAAGTACATTTACACTTTCATTCATAAATATCAAAGGCTCTACACCTTCTGTATCTATTTCATTGAGCTTTTCTATATACGTTAGAATTCTAGAAAGGTCTTTTTTAATGTTTTCCTTTTCTACCTCGTTAAACTCGAGTTTGGCTAAATCTGCCAACTTATCAATGGTTTCGTTATTAATATCCATGGGCCTGCAATTTAGTATTTATCACTTGATATACTTGCGCTTTTAATGTTTCTAAATCATTTAATGTTAATCCTTGGGTAGGAATGGGTTTGTGAATGTATTGATGAATAAAGCCTGGCCTTCCTTCGAATACTCCTTGGTCTGGAAAAACCTCCCAATTTCCTATAATAGTAACAGGCAATATGGGTAATTGCTTTTCGATTGCCATTCTAAATGGCCCATCTTTAAATGGAATGAGCTTGGGAACCTGATTGCTAATGGTGCCTTCCGGAAATATGACCATGCTATTTCCTGCATCTAACCATTTAAGCGCCTTTTTATAAGCCAAAGCGGCCTTTCTTGGATCTCTTCTTTCTACTGCAATATCAATGGTACGAAACCAAATGCCAAAAAATGGTATTCTCTCTAACTCGGCTTTTGCCATAAAGTTAAAGAACAACGGAACCTTCACCACCAAGGTAACAATATCTATTTGAGAAGTGTGGTTGGGTGCAATGATATAGGCCTGATTAGGATCTAAAGGTTCTTCAATGGTTTGCTTAAGCCGCATCAACCCCATAACCAATAAAATTTTCCCCCAGAATCTTCTCACTAAATGGGCAAAACGATAGAACCTCGGATGACTTAGGCCCAAGCGAATGAAGGGATACAAAATAATAAACCAAATGGCTACCCCTAGCCCAAAATAAATGGCATAGGCTGCTTTTAAAGGATGCTTTGATAATTTTAATGCCACTGTTTTTACTTGGTTTTAGTTATTTTGGAAATGATTGCTCCACTCTTCTGGGTTAGAAGCCCAATTTTCTAAAGTGGCATGTTGGTCTTGGTTAATATAGCCCTTGTCTGCTGCTACCTGAATAAGGGAAGTATAATTGCTCAAAGAAAAATAAGGACATTGTGCTTTGGCAAAATTTGCAGTGGCCGACTGAAAGCCATAAGTAAAAATGCAGGCGAGCCCCAAAACCTCTACCCCAAATTCTCTTAATGCTTCAATGGCTTGTAAACTGCTTTTACCTGTAGATACTAAATCTTCTATTACTACCACTTTCATCCCTGGATGAATATCACCTTCTACTTGTTTGCCCATTCCATGCTTTTTGGCTTCGGACCTTACATAGCCAAAAGGCAATTGCATTTGGTCTGCCACTAAAGCCCCTGGTGCAATGCCAGCGGTTGCCACGCCAATAATTGCTTGGGCCTCTGGATATTTTTCTGCCACTAAGGCGGCCAGGGCTATTTTTATTTCACTTCTTATCTGCGGGTGAGAAAGCGAAAGCCTGTTATCACTGTAAATGGGAGACCTTAAACCACTTGCCCAGGTAAATGGATCGGTTGGACTTAACTTTATTGCTTTAATTTGGAGCAAATATTCTGCTATCTTTGTCGACGTATTTAATGAATGCTGCATAAACGCAAATGTATAAATTTTTCGTCAACGATAAGCCTCTCCTCCTATGCAAATCTAAACCTAGCGAAAATAGGTTTGATGGCTTAGACACTTTTGAGTATCAATCTCCAGAGAAACTACCCGAATTAATTAGAAGAATCGAAGAACAACAGACCAAAGGAGGTATTTTACTTTGTGAGGATCCGACATTGGTTTTAACCCAATTAAAATCAAATTTTACTATGATACATGCGGGAGGTGGCATTGTGTTTAATCAAAACCACGATTTATTGTTAATGAAACGCCTAGGCAAATGGGATTTACCTAAAGGAAAGATAGACCCAGGAGAAACCACCGAAGAAGGCGCAAAACGTGAAGTACAAGAAGAATGTGGTATCGAAGAACTAAGCATCAAAAGATATTTTAAAGACACCTTTCACACCTATAAACTTCAAGGCCATCGTTTTCTAAAAGTTTCGCATTGGTACGAAATGGAAACGCCTTTTAATGGGGCATTGGTTCCGCAAATTGAAGAAAGCATCACCGAAGTAAAATGGGAGCCTTTTCATCGGATTGACCCAAATACCCTCGACACGTATGAGTCGATAAGAGAGTTGTTATTTGATTTTATGGCCACTAAATAGAAACTTCTTTAGGCACAAATCCACTGATTTCGCCCCCATTTCTAATAAGGTCTCTTACCACCGAAGAACTAATTGGTGTATAAGCAGGATCACACATTAAGAATACAGTTTCGGCCTGAGGATAAATGATTTTATTCATTTGGGCGATGTTTTTTTCGTAATCAAAATCTGCCATATTTCTGATGCCTCGAAGAATAAATTGCGCACCAATTTGTTCGCAGTACTTTACGGTTAGGCCTTCATAAAAATCTGCTTTTACCTTTGGGTTAGCTTTAAATATATCGTTGATCCACGCCACCCGACGCTCCACAGGAAATAAAGTTGCTTTATTGATGTTATGCCCAATTCCAACAATGATTTCATCAAAGATGGGGATAGCTCTTTCGATGATATTCACATGGCCCACGGTAATGGGATCGAAGGTGCCTGGAAACAATGCAATTTTTTTCATACCTCAAAAATAGTTTATTGCTGCAGAACCACAAATTGATTATTAGTGAGATACCTTATATTAAATTATATGGGTAGATAATTTAGGCATTCCAACTAAATTTTCAATTCAACCTCACTAGCAACCCATTTCGAACTTTGGTTTAATTAGGATGGAAGGCTTTTAACCATTGCTATTTAAAAGCGAAGAAAGAAAAGGTGCTTTGTCCATATTCGCGTTTTTCTTGATAACCTTGTACCTGACTTAAATCTTGCAAACTTGAATGTTCTACCACCAGCAAGCCTCCAGGTTTCAGGTAGTTCCCATTCATAATTTGTGCAGCCAATTCTGGGATTCTGTTAATGCCATAAGGCGGGTCTGCAAAAATGATGTCGAACTGTTGATCGGTTTTATTGAGAAAGGTAAATACATCCTGCTTTCTCGCGCTAATTTGGTTCAAACCGAAACTTTTAGAGGCTTGCTTGATAAAGTTAACACAGCCAAAGTCGGCATCTATACTTACTACAGCAGATGCTCCCCTAGAGGCAAACTCATAACTCATATTGCCCGTACCCGCAAATAAATCTAATACCAGCGCCCCTTCGAGGTAATAACGCGCTTCTAGGATATTAAATAAACTTTCTTTAGCCCTATCGGTGGTTGGCCTCACTGGCAAACCTTTGGGTGCTTGGATAACTAATCCTTTTTTGCTGCCTCCTATTATTCGCACAATATCGCTGAAGACTCTGTAAAGAAATGGTATTCTGCAAATTCTTTGAAACTTCCAGGATACACAAAGTTTTTAGGTTTAATGCCAAATTGTACACTTTTAACATACTTAGATAAAAGTTGCTGCAAGGCAGGTAGCATGGGAGAATTGCCATAAATAACTACTTCGCAAGCGTCGGTAATTTGCAGTTGCTCTGCTACTGCCAGTAGGAAGTAAACAATTTCTGTTTCATTTTCAAAGGCAAATGAATTATAGAATTTAATTTGCTTATCGAGGTTTAACAATTCAAAATAACCAGGATGTACCTGTAAATGTAATTTATTGGCAGGCTCCGAAAATTGCTGGTGTTCTATAGATTTAATAAACAACAGTGAGCTATGGTAAACATCTACCATTGGCATATTAAATCTAATTAATTTCACCAATTCATTTCTAACATTAAACAAGGCAGCAGTTTGTTGCACATGCATCTTACAATACAATACCTGAGAATTTGGCAATACCAAGTGATTGAGTTGATGATAGGCTTCTGGTTCTATGATGTTTAAAAGCGCATCGGGCACCAAGGTACAGTGCCTATCTACAATAACCACTCGTCTTTCTTTGTACTTATCTTTAAGGCCATCCATCAAAGGGGCTATCGACTTTAACTCGTCGTAAGACAAATGCAATACATTTTGCGAAAAACCAGATATCACTTTTAGTTCTAAAATTTGCTTGGCACTTACATCTGCCACAACCGAACTAATATGGTTGGGTGAGAAGAAAAGAATGTTTGTCAACCTATGATTATCAGCAGGCTGATATTGGTTATCCGAATAAGTTTTAATGTTAATAGATTGCACCGTTTTTACTTCTTACCTTCGCAAAGTAATAAAACCAAAACAAATAAAGAAAAGTGCAGACATTTATCCCTCAAAATCCCGACTTTAAAAACATGATTCTTGGCAAAATGAGTCAGAATCACTTTATGAATCATTTAGGCTTTAAACATACGCTGATTGAACCTGGCATGGTAGAAGGTATATTGGAGGTAAAGCCTGAATATCGTCAACAAATTGGTTTTTTGCACGGCGGTGTTACTGCCACCCTATGTGATTTAGCAGCTGGATTTGCCGCCTTTACCTTGGTTAAAGATGGGCAAACCCTTGTTACGGTAGAAATGAAAGTGAGCTATTTAAACCCTGGCCTCGGTGATACAGCCAAAGCAGTAGGTAAAGTAATAAAAATTGGGCAGAAATTGGCTTTTGCAGAAGCAGAAATCTACTCAAGCAACCAAGGCCAAGAAACGCTGATTGCTAAATGTTCTGGCACCTATGCTATTTTAGACATTTAGTTATTTCTTCCATTTAATTCCGCATCCAATGGCCTTGGTAAGTGGATTGGCAATAGGCTTGCCGCTTAAATATGCATCTAAGGCGTTTTCCAAGTATTTTTCTTTCACCAATTTTGGGTCTTCAAAGTTGTCGTCGATGGCACCAATATATATCACATTTCTATTGGCATCTAATACAAACACATGAGGCGTGCGCATGGCGCCGTATGCTTTAGCTATCGCTTGTGTTTGGTCTACCAGATATACAAATGGATACTTATACTTCTTAGCCCTTTTCTTCATGTTTTCATAGCTATCTTCTGGCTCTCTAACAGAGTCGTTTGGATTTATAGCCACTACAGGCATGCCTTTGGGTGCATATTTTTTATGTAAGGCAATAATTCTTTGCTCGTAAGCCTGCGAAAATGGGCAGTGATTACAAGTAAAAATAACAATAAAACCCTTCCCCTTCTTTAAGCTTTCTAAGGAGTAAAACTTACCGTCTGTGGCTTTTAGGTTAAAGTCGATGGCCTTGTCGCCAACCTTGTAACCAGCGGTTTGCGAGATACCTTGAAATGCAAATGCTAATAAAAAGCTTGTGATGATTAGATATTTTTTCATGGTTGAAATTTTTGTATGATAGCTAAAATGGTTTGTTCGGACAATTGTCCTTCGTTAAAAAATCTTTTTTGATCACTGCCTCTAAAAATCAAGGTGGCTGGCAGTGAGCCTTCCCACATGGGTTCTACGATATTTACCCACACATTTGGATCGGTTTCGTTCATCCACCAAACGTCGGATTGTATTTTTTTCGACTTTAAAAATGGTTTAAGTTTAGGTTCAACCTGTTTCTTAAAGTCGTTGCTAATGAGAATTACCTTCACTTTTTTACCTGCATATTCTTGGTGAACTTTTTCAAATACTGGCAGTTCTTCTACGCATGGCTTGCACCAGGTTGCCCAAAAATTTATTACATAAATGGTGTCACTCTTGCTAGACAGCAAAGCAGATAAATCGGATTTTGTGATGCTCAGTACTTTTTGGGCTTTTACACCATATGAACACAAAACAATCGTGCATACAACAATCAACTTTCTCATAATTTCTCTCCAAAACATAAATCGCCAGCGTCACCTAAACCGGGCACAATATAACTAATTTCGTTGAGTTGAGGGTCTACAGCTGCCACATAAATGTCTGCATTGGGTAAGATTTTAGATAAATAAGATAAACCCGCTTGGCTAGCAATTAAAGCCGCAATAATTACTTTTTTGGGTGTTCCGTTTTTTAAGATGGCTTGGTAACCCAACTCCAAACTTTTACCTGTAGCCAACATTGGGTCAACCAATATCAACATTCTATTGGAAATATCAGGCGAGGCTAAATATTCAACCTTCACTTCAAAATCATGTTCATTGATGTGTTTTCGATAGGCAGAAATATAGGCAGCATCGGCTTTGGAAAAGTAGTTCAAAAATCCTTGGTGCAATTGTAAACCTGCTCTTAAAACAGTAGCAATCACGGGTTGTTCAGACAATACCAATGACGTGTGAACACCCAAGGGAGTTTGTATTTGCTTAGGCTGATTCGGCAGGTGTTTGCTTATTTCATAAGCCATTATCTCTCCTACTTTGCAAACATTGTTTCTAAATTTTTCTCTATCGGTTTGAACCGAAATATCCCTTAATTCTGCCAATACATCGGATAAAATAGAGTACTCGCTGCCTAGAATTGTTATCATTTTTTTTCTTGAATAAAACAAAGTTAAAGAAAGGGACTTTATTTGTAATTGTATAAAGTATTTTAGATTCGAGAAAAATAGAATGAAGTTAAGTTTTTTAGGTGCGGCAAGGCAGGTTACGGGAAGTATGTATTTATTAACCCTCGACTCTGGGTATAAAATTCTGGTAGATTGTGGAATGGATTATGAAATGAAAAAAAATCCCATCAGTAAGGGGAATTTATTTCCTTTCGAACCCGTTACCATCGATTTGGTTATTTTAACTCATGCACACATAGACCATAGCGGCAATCTTCCTGCACTTACTGCTGGGGGTTATAAAGGTTCTATTATTTGCACTCCTGCTACTGCCGAACTAACAGAATATTTATTGTTCGATTCGGCCAATATCCAATGGAATGACTATCGCAAAAGTTTGGGTCGAGCCAAAAAAACCAGAAGAGATTTTATTCCTAAACCCTTGTTCACAGAAAAGCAGGTGCAAGAGTGTGTAGATCAATTTTTGACCCTACCCTTGCATAAACCTTTTAAGGTAAATGATCAGGTGAGCATACAATTACTAGAGGCTGGCCACTTGTTGGGAGCAGCTAGTATAGAAATTACCGTTACAGAAAAAGGGCAAACGCAAAAGTTTGGTTTTACTGGCGATTTAGGTAGAAGCAACAGTAAACTGGTAAAAAATGGAGAGGTATTTAAGGAAGTAGATTATTTAATTACCGAATCTACTTACGGCGGCAGAAAACACTTGGTAGAAAATAATCCAGAGGATGAGTTATTCAATTATATTCAAAAAACCTGCCTAGATTTTAGAGGAAGATTGGTGATTCCTGCCTTTAGTGTTGGCAGAACCCAAGCCATTGTTTTTACTATCAACCAGCTAAAACAAAAAGGTCTTGTTCCGGGCTGGCTCAAGGTGTTTGTTGATAGTCCACTTGCCATTAAAAGCACCCCAGTTTACGAAAGACATCCTTACTTATTAAATGAGGAGGCTTCATCTTTTTTAAGAGCACATGGGAGTTTGTTTCATTTTGAAGGCGTAGAATATCTCGAAGGAATGGACGAGCACGATGAACTGTTAAGTTACTTTGATCCTTGTGTGATTATTAGTGCAGCAGGCATGGTAGAAGGCGGACGCATACAAGAACATATTACCAATAATATAGAAAATCCGTATAGCACTATTTTAATTGCAGGATACTGCGCAGAAGGAACTTTAGGGCATCGACTCTTGCAAGGTCAATCGACAATTAAAATTAAGAACCGCGATAGAAACGTGTACGCCAAAATTGCCAGAACAGATGTATTTAGCTCACATCCCGACCACGACGAGGTTAAAAACTATATTCTCAGCACCCATCAAAACAGTGCAGGTAAACTGAAAAAAGTTTTTCTGGTTCATGGCGATGTGCCTCATTTAATGGCCATGCAAGACGATTTAATTAAGCAAGGACTGGGCGATTTGGTGGTGGTGCCAGATATGCAAGAAAACTTTGATTTATAACATGGGATATGTAGCAGCCTTTGGAACTTTATTAAGCTGGACCATTGCTACCTATGCCTTTGCCTTTGCTACACGCAAGGCTCCGCCAGCCTCTATCAATAGAGTAAGGCTTTTATATGCTGCCATCGCATTAAGTATCATCTGTTGTTTTTATTTTGGGTTAACCCCCATCACCCTTTTTAGTAATATTAGTGGCGAACAATATTTATGGTTTGGAATCTCTGGATTTATTGGATTAACCTTAGGAGATTATTTTGCCTTTAGTGCCTTTAAAATTTTAGGCAATAGGAGAACAAGTTTGTTTTCTTGTTTTGCGCCAGGGGCAGCATTTTTGGGAGCAAGTTTGCTGTTAAACGAACCATTAACTTTGCAAGGAATAGGCGGAATGCTTTTATCTGTTGCTGGCATCCTGCTATTAATTTTATCGAGAACAGAAAAGCAAAGTGTGGCTTTAGAAGGCCATGGAAACTTTAGCAAGGGAGTTGTATTTGGAATTTTAGGAGCCGTTGGTCAAGGCGTTGGATTGGTATTTGCCAAAAAAGGCTTTGAAGCATCCCCTGAGCATTTTAATCCTATTTACGCCACTTGGGTAAGAATGTTAGTGGCTTCGATATCGGTTTATGTTATTGGGATGTTTAAGGTAAATTTATGGAAAGAGTTTAAAGAAATTACCTTTAACAAAGAGATTCAAAAACAAGTTTTATTAGGCACTCTTTTCGGGCCCATGGTAGGCATTAGTTTATCCTTGTATGCTGCCACACATTTGGAGGCAGGTGTGGCACAAACTATTTTTTCTATGTTGCCTATCACTGTTTTAATGGCAGCCGTGATTTGGTTCAAAGAAAAAATTAACCTGTTATCCTACCTTGCTGTAGCCATTAGTTTAGCTGGAGTATTGATTCTTGTTTGGCGATAACAAACTGGTTCAATACCTTGCGAAGTATGAATAACTCAGACATTGCAGATATTTTAAAAGCCTATGCCGACTTAAGCGAATTGCATGGTGGAAACGCATTTAAAATAAAATCGTTTAGCAACGCCTCATTTAGGATAGACAAGTTACCCGTTGCCCTAGCTGGCAAGAGTTTAGAAGAATTAGAAGCTATTGATGGCATTGGTAAAAGCATTGCCAAAGTAATTGATGAATTGCTAAAGCATCAAACCTTTAAGGAACTACAAGATTTAATAGATCAAACGCCGGTTGGTGTGAGAGATATCATGCGCATCAAAGGCATTGGCCCCAAAAAGGTGGCTACCATTTGGAAAGAAATGGGCATCGAATCGATTGGTGAATTACTCTATGCTTGCCAAGAAAACAGATTGGCTCAGGTAAAGGGATTTGGTTTAAAAACCCAAGCGTCGGTAATTAAGCAAATAGAATTTATGTTTGCCAGCGCCAATAAGTTTCATTATGCCAAAGCTTATCCATTGGCGGTGTCATTGGTGTCTGCCATCGAATTATTGGAAGAGGTAAACAATGTAAGTTTGTGTGGTGAAATTAGAAGAGGCTTTGAAGTATTAGATGCCATCGACTTATTGATTGAAACCAACCATCAAAGCTTGGTTCAAACCGCTCTATTAAGCCTTCCAGGAATTGTACAACAAGAAGGCAAAATTACTTGCCAAGGATTTACGATTCGCATCAACTATTGCCAAGAAGGCTCCTTTGATTGGGAACTATTTAGGTTAAGTGCCGATGAAAAACATATCGAAAAAGTGTTAGAAAAAATTGGATTTCCCTTACCCGAGATTAGAGACGAAGAGGAAATTTATGAAGCGGCAGACTTGGCTTACATCCCAGTGGTGCTAAGAGATAACAGAGGAGAAATTGAGCTGGCAGAAGCCCATAAACTTCCAGCGTTAATAAACTACCAAGATTTAAAAGGCCCCTTACATAACCATTCTACTTGGAGTGACGGCCTAAATAGCATCGAAGAAATGGCCCAATTTTGCATGGCCCAAGGCTTTGAATATTTGGGCATGGCCGATCACAGTAAGAGTGCATTTTATGCCAATGGATTGTCAGAAGAACGTGTTTATAAACAACAAGCAGAAATTGCCGGTTTGAACCAAAAGTTAAATGGTTTTAAGATATTCACAGGCATCGAATGTGATATATTATATGATGGCAGTTTAGACTATTCTAATGAGGTACTTAAATCGTTTGATTACATCGTGGCTAGTGTGCATAGCATTCTAAAAATGACCGAAGAAAAAGCCATGGAACGATTACTTAAAGCCATTGAAAATCCTTATACCACCATACTTGGACATCCCACCGGAAGATTATTACTCATGAGAGAAGGTTATCCTATCGATCACAAAAAAATCATAGATGCCTGTGCGGCCAATCAGGTGGTGATAGAATTAAATGCCAATCCTTATAGGTTAGATATAGATTGGCGCCACATCGATTATGCTTTGTCTAAAGGGGTGATGATTAGCATCAACCCAGATGCACATGAAACAGAAGGCTTTTTAGATATGCATTGGGGAATTGTAGCGGCACAAAAAGGCGGACTTACCAAAGAAATGTGTTTCAATGCTAAGTCCGCCTTAGAACTCGAAAATTATTTTAAAGCCAAGAAAGGCTAATTAGCTGCGCTCAATCACCCAGCTAGCTACTTTTGGACCCAGTTCTTTTTGCGATCTAGCCCCTACAAAAACACCAATGTGTCCGCCTGGGAAGGCATATTCTTCTTTGTCTTTAGAACCCACAATTTTCATGATTGGCTTGGTAGAGCTGTTTGGAATGATATTGTCTTCGGTAGCAAAAATATTTAGGAAAGGCATGGTAACATTTTTAAGGTTTACCTTATGCTTACCTAATTCAAATTCGCCTTTGATAAGCTTATTGTCTCTCCACAAGTCTTTGATATATTTTCTAAACATTTCACCTGCAAGGTCTGGACAATCGTTCTTCCATTTTTCCATGCGCAAGAAGTTCGTTAATTTAGCTTCGTCTTGCATCATATCTACCATGCCGAAGTATTTGCTGATATCTGCACTTGGTTTTAGGGAGCCAAAGCCTGCATTTAACATATCGGCCGGGATAATACCAAGGCTATCTACCATTACATCTACATCTAAGTCTTTGGTCCATTTATAGAGCATACACTCATTTTCGCCAAAGTCGTATGGGGTAACATACACTGTTAAAGTCTTTAGCTTTTCGGGGAAAATAGAGGCATAAATTGTACTAAATGTACCACCTTGGCAAATACCCATTTTATGAATTTTAGGGCTCTTGGTAGACTTGCGAATAAAGTCAACAGCATCATTCATAAAACCAAGGATATAATCTTCCATGGTGAGGTATTTATGCTGTTGTTTGGGATATCCCCAATCCATGATATAAATATCCAAGCCTTCGTCAATCAGCTTTTTCATCAAGCTACGGTCTGGCTGAAGGTCTAATACATCATGTCTGTTCATGATGGCAAAGGATACTAAAACTGGAATTTTAGACTTGGCAGGTGTATCACGTTTATAATGATATAATTTCACCAAATCATTTTCCCATACCAACTCTTTTGGCGTGGTGGCCACTTCAACATTTTCTACTTTAGAGAGCACTTCATATCCTTTAACCATTTTCTGGCTGGTGGCATGAAGTTCATCCATCATACCTGCAAAATTGAAATTTTGTAACATACGCTTTGATTTATTGTAGGGTCAATATAATAAGAAATAAAAAAAAAGCTACAGAAAATTGGAGAATCCAAAAATCTGCAGCCTCTTATTACTAAACAAACCCTAAACTTATTAATTATTTTTTGCTGCTTTCTTAGGTGCTACCTTTGGTTCTTCTACAGCAACTTCTTCTGTATCCAATTGTTTTTCAAGAGAATTAACACGCTTTCTTAACTCATAAATGGTTTTGTATAACTCATCCATTTCGGTTCTGTTGATGATAGGTAAATGAGCCATTGCTTTTTCCATTTGCGATTCAACTTTCTTTTTTAAAGTTAATTGCATGGCACTTACTTCGCTCATCAACTTAGAATACTCTTCGGTTTCGAATAAGCTAATGAAGTTTTTATCATTGTGGTTTAACCATTCTTGATAGATGGTCATAAAGTTCTTAAACTCTTCGCCATTGCGCATTCTGGTGTAAAGGTTTTCTGCAAATTGATCCATTGCTTTTAAACCTGTAGTGTACATCATGTATTGCAATTGAGAATTTTTCATGTTGTAAACCGCCATCATATTGGCCATTTCTTTCATTACTTCCATGTTTTGAGTAGAAGCATTAGAAGGCATGATTTTAGTTAATGGCGCAAAACTGGCGTTCATTTGGTTATACCATTGTTGGTAGTTGTTAAACATGGTACCAAACATATCGGCAGGCATCATTTGAGCAAATTGTTGGTGCATGTTACCTTTCATGGTATCAAACATAGACTTGTTCATGTCCATCATTTTACCCATGTTATCTTTCATGTCTGAGCTCATGTTACCCATGAAGCTCTTCATAAAATCTGGTTGCATGTTAAACATCTTATCCATCATGTCTTTGTAAGCACTGTTGTTAAACATTTGCTTAAACATTTCTGGCGTATACGTTTTGTCTTGCAAAGCATTCATCATAGGCATCATAAACTGAAACATTTTCATAAACATTTCGGCGTTATTAAATAAACCAGAGAAAGAATTTTTAGCAGTGCCATCATTCATTTGAGTCATCATTTGATTGTAGGCATTGGTCATTGTTTCTTTCCAAGAATTAAACATCCCTAACATTCCGTTCATATCTGCATTCATGGTATGAGTACCTGGCATAGATTTAAACATATTTTGGCTTGTTTCAATCCAATTCTTTCCCATATCCATTTGGCTTTTCATCCAGTTATTAAAGAAATCAAAGGCTGGCATATTTGCATGCTGTGCATTGTTTTGATTGAACCAAGACATTTGATTATCATACCACTTCTTAAAGAAGTCTGAGTTAAAGTCTACTGAAGTATTGTTAAACATTGCTTTTTGCATTGTCTCAGCTGCATTGGTAAAAGTTTCAGTAGCTTGTTTCTGCATTTCAGCAAAAGTTTCAAACATATTTTTGTTTTCCATTTTTTTGGGTATTATTGTGTTTTAGTCTCAGACAGTTTTCTGGCCTGAAATCGGGCGCAAAATTAGTATAAATTATTTATTTTCAATATAGTTACTGTTATTTTATTGTCAATTCGGGTCAATCCCACGTGGCTCTAAGGAAGAAATTAATTTACCGATAAATTTCTTTAAAACTTTATCATCTAATTGTGTAAATCCATTAGCATTTTTCGGCGCAAAATCTGCACCTTCGTGAAAATTTTTAATACTATGAATGCACCAAAAGTTGGGGATGTATTTACCCACGACATCACGTACACACAAGAAAACGTTAACCTGTATGCCCAAATAAGTGGCGATGTAAATCCACTACATATAAATGAGGAGGTAGGTAAGGCAAGTATGTTTGGCCGTTGTATTATACATGGACATTACAGTGCCAGTGTATTTACAAAAATCTTTGGCGTGTTGTATTATGCTGATGGGCATATTTACATGAAACAAAACAATACCTTTTTAAAACCCATGTTTGTGGATACACCGTATAGAGCCGTCATTACAGTAAAGGAAATTTTCCCAGAAAAGAACCGTGTGCTTTACGAAACCAAAGTAATTGATGTAGAAACTGGCGCAGAAACCATTGTTGGTGAAGCCTTGTTGATGAACAAAAAGCAATACGTTTGGTAAACTAATTTTTATAACTTTAAAAGCGGAATCCTAAGTGAGTACTTAAGATTCCGCTTTTTTATTTTTAGCCATAATGTATTTACTGAGGTATCTAGCACTTAACATCGTTTGATGCTGCAGTATTTGTCCCAAAAAATTATGGCTTCTATGTAGCGTGATATCCTCCTGAATTTTATTGATTGCTTCATAAAGGTTTGGTTCGACCCGAGACCTATTAAAATTCTCTGCTAGTATTTTATTACCTAACTCAACTTTATCTCTCCAAATGTCTGGCTGTGTATAAAGGCAAATAGATTGATCTATAAATTCAGCTATATCTTCACAAACAAAGCCTGGCCAGTCTTTACTATTTGCAATTCCTTCGGCACCAATCGTAGTGGTAATGGAGGGCGTTTGAGCCTGCATGGCTTCTAATAATTTACCCTTTAACCCAGCGCCAAACTGCAAAGGTGCTAAGCAAACCCTATGCGCTTGCATCACAGTTTGCACTTCGGCCGCTCTCCCATTTACCCAAAAACCACTTGCAGGATGATGCATTTGTTGAATACCATTATCTGTATAAGCACCATATATGTTTAGATTGGCTTGTGGCAACTGTTTGCGGATACTTGGCCAAATTTTTTCTTTTAAAAAAAAGACTGCATTTCTATTGGGCTCATGGTAGAAATTGCCAATAAAAATAAAGTCTTTCCTAGCTTCAAAATCATGGCAAGGGTTTAAGTTTGGTTCGACCCAAATAGGCAAATAACACAATAAATATGCGGGTATTTTAAACGTATGAATCAGTAAATCTAATTCAAATGTAGAAATGATTAAAGTGATATCGCAACGCAAGATGCTAGCAATTTCTCGCTTGGCAAGGTCGCTCTGAAGTAATTCTGTTCCAATTTGGATTTGCTGTTTAAAAGCTAATTGCCTTGCCTGCCTTAAAAAGTGCAGGTCTTCTGTATCTAAAATTTTGATAGCATGAGGTACATTTTCTGAGACTCTCCAACCAAATTGCTCTTCTATCATGTACCTATCAAAAAGCACATAAGTTGGATTTAGGGATTTGATAAATTGGTTAAAACTATCATCATTTAATAGGATAGCATGGGTGCTTACTCCAATGCTTTCTAAGTTAAACTCATGCTCACTATGTTGGGCTGCACTGGCAAAAACCACCCTAAAGCCTTTATCTAAGAACGACTTTATCAATTGCAGCATCCTCACTCCTGCCGCACTAGACGTAGGTTCGGGCCAAACATAACCAATGATGCAAACAAGAGGTGTATCCATTTGGCAAATAAACTTATTTTTGCCGAGTAAAATATAAAGTTATGTTGGGATTAAAATTAGCTACCGACCCACGTTGGGTGAATATTGTGGAAGAAAACATTGAAGTAATCTTATCAGACCATGCTTGGTGCGAACAAAAAGCTGCCAGCAATGCTTTATCGGTGGTAACCAATAACTCAGAACACCCAGATTTGGTCACAGACATGTTGGCCATTGCCAAAGAAGAGGTAGAACATTTTGAGAGGGTGCATGAACTAATAAAAAAGCGTGGTTTGACCCTACACCGCGAAAAGAAAGATGAGTATGTAAACGACCTGATGAAGTTTTTAAAGAAAGATGGCAGCAGAAAATCTGCCTTTGTAGATAGGATGTTATTTTCTGCCCTCATAGAAGCCAGAAGTTGCGAACGTTTTAAAGTATTGGCCAAAAACATCAACGACCCTGAACTGGCAGCTTTTTACAAAGAACTGATGGAAAGCGAAGCCAATCATTACACGGTATTTTTGGGTTATGCCCGCAAATATGGCGATGGCGTGGATGTAGAGAAACGCTGGAAAGAATGGCTAGATTACGAGAATAGTATTATCGTAAATTACGGGAAAAGAGAAACAGTGCATGGATAAAAAAAAGCCTTCAAATGAAGGCTTTTTTTTATAAGATGATTTACAACATCGTAGTTGGACAAACATACTCTGTTTTAGGGATGGCAGTTTCGCTCAACTGTTTAAAGCCTCCAAGGATATTTACCAAATGAGTGTATCCCCTCGCTTTTAAGATAGAGGCTGCAATCACCGAACGATATCCGCCTGCGCAGTGCAGATAATACGTTTCATTTGATTTAAGTCTACTAATATGGGCATTGATAAAGTCGAGTGGGAAATTCTCAGCTCCCATTAAATGCTGACTATTATACTCACTCTCTCTTCTTACATCCAATAAGTTTACCTCTTTATTAGACAAGTAAAAGTCGGCAAACGCAGCTGCCTCCATATCTTGAATGCTGTCTACGGGTTTGCCGGCCTTTGTCCAAGCTTCTATGCCGCCCTTTAAAAATCCTTTGGCATGATCATAACCTACCCTAGACAATCTTAATACAACTTCTTCTTCACGTCCCTCCTCGGCTACGATTAATATGGCTTGCTTTAAATCTGTAACCAAGGTTCCAACCCATGGCGCAAAGCTATCATCAATGCCAATAAAAATAGAGCCCGGAATAAAAGCCTTGGTAAAGGCATCCTTCTTTCTGGTATCAATAATTAAGGCATTTTCTACTTCTTGAACCAATTGAAACGCATCGGGGTCTAAGGCAATAGTGCCTTGTTTAATAACGTCATCAATAGAAGGAACTCCTCCTAATACATTCATCAATACGTTATGCGGAAAATATTGAGGAGGCTCTACTAAACCATCTGTCACTTCCTTGATAAATTGCTCTTTTGTTAACCCAGGCCTTAGCGCATAATTTACCTCCTTCTGGTGTCCTAAAGTGTCTGTGGTTTCTTTGCTCATGTTTTTACCACAAGCACTTCCAGCACCGTGACCAGGATATACTATTACATCGTTTGCCAAAGGCATAATTTTGTTGCGTAGAGAATCATATAGTAAACCACCTAAGTACTCGGGTGTTATTTCTGATTTTACTTTTTGAACCAAATCGGGCCTACCCACATCGCCAATAAACAAAGTATCTCCCGTAAATATAGCATGGTCTTTACCTGCCTCATCTCTTAACAAAAAGGTAGACGACTCCATGGTATGCCCAGGCGTGTGCAAAACTACTATCTCAATGTTTCCAAGCTTTAGTATCTCTCCATCCTCTGCCACATGAGCCTCGTAAGCTGGTTTGGCCGTTGGACCAAATACGATGGTAGCACCCGATTTCTTAGCCAAGTCTATGTGGCCACTCACAAAGTCGGCATGAAAATGCGTTTCTAAAATATACTTAATTTTAGCGCCATTTTTCTGGGCACGCTCAAGGTAAGGCGCCGATTCTCTAAGTGGGTCAATAATTAAAGCTTCGCCATTGCTTTCGATGTAATAAGCAGCTTCTGCCAAACATCCTGTGTAAATTTGTTCGATTTTCATAAGAAAGATTGCCTTTGAATTGCATCCTAAATTTCAATGCAAATTTTGGGCAATCAACTCATAAAAATTGTGATTTATGTTACACAAAAAGCAGGAAAAAACTTGATAGAAATCAGGTTTTCAGGGAACCTTACTTAGTATCTAAAATCACAGGGGTATTACCTTTTCCCATGATAATCACTTTTGAATTAGACGATTTGGCGAGTTCTAGATTGGCTTTGATGGTTTCGTATTGCAATTGTTTGTCGGTGAGGCCAGAGCTGATGATTCTTTGATAATCGGCAATACCTTGTGCCTCTACCCTTTTGCGTTCTGCCTCTTGCTTTTCTTTTTGCAATACAAACTGCATCTTTTGTGCATCCTGCTCGGCATTAATTTTAGACTCTATACTTGCCTTCACCGAAGCAGGTAAGGTGATATTACGCACCAGTAATTGTTCAAGGATGATTCCTCTATCTCTAAAGCTTTTCTCGATGGTCTTATAAATGCGGTTCTGAAACTCATCGCGCTTGCTAGAATACAGGGCTACTGCATCATAGTAAACTGCGTTGTCTCTAATGGCAGTGCGGGTAATCGGACGGATAATTTTAATATTATAATCCAAACCTGTTTCATTTAAGATTTTAGGCGCATCTGAGGGAACTAACTTATACAGTACGGTTAAATCTATTGTTACCTCTAATCCATCTGCCGTAAGAATGCGTATGGCGTCATCACCCGCTTTATCGCCTTCATCGTGGATACCACTCATGGTATAGTTTTGGGTTCTAATGTCTAGCGATTTAATATCTAATAGTGGATTAATCACATGTAATCCGCTTTCTAGCACATCCGATTGAACCTTCCCAAACAATACCTTTACGCCCACAAAACCGGCATCAATTTGCTTAAAGCAAGAGGTAAGAAAACCTAGCAATGCCAACACAATTCCAATCACCCTAAGGGTTGGAATAAACTTTCTAATGCCATCTATATTCGAAATAAAAAGTGTGGCAACAAATACCAACACACCAAGTACAATAAATATCATAGGTTTTTTATTTCAAATATACACTTAAAAGGAGATTGGATTAAAATAATTTAGTTTAACAGCAGCCATTTCCTGGGATACAAGTATTAAGTGGTTTCTCTCCAAATAAAGTAATGCTTACAATGCCATTATTAGAATTTCTAAATGCTTCGATTTCATCTTTAGAAATATAATTTAACAATATATCATCTGGTATAAAGATAACTTTCTCTTTTTGTACAATAAGATTTTTGAAGCCTGCCTCTTTAAAAAGATCGATATAATGCTCCTTCTGAATAGCACCCGAAACACAGCCTGCATACATTTCGGATGCAGTTCTAATGGCATCTGGCAATTCTCCAACCAATACAATGTCTGAAATACTAAAGTGTGCACCTGGTTTTAACACCCTAAAAATTTCATGTGCCACGGCAGCCTTATTAGGTACTAAGTTTAACACACAATTAGAAACCACCACATCTGCTTTGTTAGAGGTGATAGGCATTTGCTCGATATCGCCTAACCTAAACTCTACATTGTTATACCCCAGTTTTTCTGCATTTTCTCTGGCCTTATCAAGCATGGCTGGAGTAAAATCTATTCCAATAACCTTACCTTTATCTCCAACAAATTTACGGGCTACAAAACAATCGTTTCCAGCACCACTTCCTAAATCAATAACCGTATCGCCTTCTTTCATCAAAGCAAATTCGGTGGGCAAGCCACATCCCAATCCTAAATCAGCCTCTGCCACATAGCCCTCAAGTTGCGTATAGTCTTCGCTCATGATATTATACACCTCGGTGCTGCATCCACCCGCACCGCAGCACGAGCTTTTATTGTCTGCTACATCTTGCAAGGCAATTTGAGCATATTTTTCTTTAACCAATTCTTTGAGTGATTCGTTTTCTGTTTTCATAATTTTATCATTTAACAACAAGTCTTTTCTAATTCCATCGATTTTAGCGTGGCAAAATATTGCTCCATCTTCTGCGAAAACCGATGAAAGTTTTCCCAATGGATACAATAGCATGATTTTACCCCACTGATTGTTCCTTGAATTAATCCGGCATTCTTTAATTCTTTTAAATGCTGCGAGATGGTAGATTGAGCCAAAGGCAATACTTCTACAATCTCTCCGCAAATGCACTCTTTGCGTTTTGCCAACTCCATGAGTATGGCAATGCGGGCTGGATGCCCCAATACCTTTGCAAATTCAGATACCTCCAACTCCTCCTCTGCAAAATGATGCTTTTTATTTAATGCCATAATTTTATATCGCAAATATACGATTAATTGTTAAAAACAAAAGCACTTTCTTTTTTTTCTTTTTTCGGTTCAACCCGAAGCCTAATAAATCCCTTTTTGATTTAATGCCCTTTGGTACCTGCGGGCATTATTATGATGCTGCTCTAGCGACTCGGCAAAAGCATGATAGCCACTAAAGTCTTCCTTTGCACAAAAATAAAAATAGTCATGTTCCTCTGCATCCAAAACCGCTTCTATGGCTTGGATAGAAGCTGTGCAAATAGGACCAGGAGGCAATCCTGCATTTTGATAGGTATTATATGGAGAAGCCAAAGCCGTATGGATATTGGTTACACGTTTAATACTTTTATCATCCCATGCATAGATAACAGTAGGGTCTGCTTGTAATGGAATGCCTTTCTTTATTCTGTTTAAATACACCCCCGCTACCCTTGGCATTTCGCTTTGCTTGTTGGTTTCTTTTTGCACGATAGATGCCAAAACGCTTACTTCGGCTGGACTTAAATTTTTTGCGATGGCTTTGTTCAATCGCTCTTGGTTCCAAAACTTTAAATACTCTTTGTGCATCCTGTCTAAAAAAGCAATCGCACTGGTATTCCAATATAAATTATAGGTATTGGGAATAAACATAGAAAGTATATTCAGGGTATCAAATCCATACTTTCTTACTAATCCTGTATCCTGTAACATACCTAAAAACCTTGCGCTGTCTATTTCTAAATAAGTTGAAACAAACCCCGCCAAATCCCTATTACGTTCTTCGTATTTTAGCACAAGGTTTAATGGTTCTTGACGGCCTTTTATAATCATTCTCACCAATTCAAAATTAGTCATACCTTGAGTAAGCTTGTACCTACCCGGTTTCATTTTTTCTTCGAGTTTAAGCAAAGAGGCCAGCCTAACAAAAGATTCTGGATTAGTAAAATAATAACTATTCCTTACCTGTGAAACCACTTTGGCGTAATCTTTAGCTGAGTTAATATTTAAATACGCCTCCTTTTTGGGTTCGTATTTAAGATTTACATTGGGAGAAAAAACATCGGTATATATCTTATAGGCAGCAACCACTAGCAAAACTAAACTTAACCAAAAAATAGGTTTAAAACTTTTAGGGGCTTGCGCAAATTGTTGTTGTTGATGGGGCATTAATCTAATGAATTTTGTCTACTCAATATATATAACGTCAAATTATCCTCCTAATGATTGCAGCAAATTTTTCACCTCAATATTATGTGGATTACGTCTTAAAATTTTCTTTAACTGAACAGCTGCCAAGTTTTTATCGCCCTTTAAATGATACCAAGCTGCCAAATTAAACAAAGCTTGTGGATGGTCGGGGTCTAACGCCAATGCCTTTTGATAATAGTTAAATGCCAATGGGGCATTGCCTTGTTGCATATAAGTAAAACCTAAATTAATCCATGGATCTACCTGCTTAGGGTTTAATTTGATACTTTCTTCTAATACCTCCTTGGCTTTGTCTAATTCGGCTCGCTGAACATACAAAACACCCAATCTATTCTTAAATTCTAAATTCCCTTTGGCCAGCCTGCAAGCATTACTCATAAAACTCAATGCTTGGCCCAAGTCTCCTATGTTTTGATAGGCTTGTCCAATTCTATATAAAGTCCAAGCTTCTTGCTTTTCTAAGTTTTCTTTCTTTTCGGTTTGAACCAAAGCCACCATGCCTCTCCAATCTTCTTTGAGGTACAAATGATGAATGTTTAGAGCAAATGATTTACCCTTATCCAACTTTTGCAAGTAATGGGTAGCAGAGTCTAATGCAGATTTCTCTCCTTCAAACTTTTCATAATAATTAAGGTAGGCTGCGGCTCTAAACAAGGCATCAGTTTGTGGTTTATTAACGCAATACAAGCCTTCGAAAACTTTAATATTTTCTAGTTCCTTCTTTTTAACTGGAATGGCAATTTTATGATCATGCACACTTACATGTGGAATATCAATAGAGCCGCTTCCAGGCATGTGACAGGTAACGCAATCATTGTTACTTGCAGATAATACAGACTTCTCTTCTGTACAAGCATTATTGTTATGACATTTAAGACAGGCATTGTTAAAAATCTGTTTGCCTGTTACCTTTACACTTACATGCGGGTTATGGCAGGTGATACAAGTTAATTCGAGCGTTTCAAATGCTTTTTTATCTTTTGAAGTAGTGGCTTTTTTCTGTTGGGTTGAACCAATAAAGCACTTACTCATTTGTAGACGCTGTGCATGCGAAGCCATAATAAACTCATCTTCTCTGCCTTTATATTTTGGCATATACACTTCCATGTAATCAGAGAGCACCATGCCTGGCTTAAAATCAGAAAATTTCTTACCTTCCTTTAACACTGCATTGCCCTGCAAATGGCAACGTTGGCAAACATCTATCTGCCTTTCCCAAGGCAACTTCTTTGGATTTACAATCGTATAATCTATTTGTGTAGCGGTATCCACTATAATGCCTTTGAGCTTTTCTTGCACATGCAAAGCACCGGGCCCATGGCATCTTTCGCAATCTATACCATCTGGAATAGAAACAAACTTATTTACCGACCCCTCCTCTACCTTAGGCATGGCATTATGGCAACTCATACACTCCATTTCTATGCCCCTGCTAAACCTCACATTGCTGCCATTTTCAAAACCTGGTGGTAAATCCCATTTGCCTTTTTGGGCATACCATGTCATGGGCAATTGGTACACATATCCATTTACTTGAGTAAGGTGGCTATTGGTATGTTGACCCGAACCAATAATGTAATCTACTCTTTCTACTCTTTTATATATGGTGTCCTTTCCTTGCAGCCTAAACTCAGAAATATACATGGAGTCGCCTTTCCAAAAAGGCAAATAATAGAAATCTAACTGCGCATCATACAATGGTTGATGATTGAAAGATGCAGCCGACTTACTTCTGGTAGCAGCCCCAAAAGATTTACCCATCCCTGTTTGAATAAAGGAATTATAAATATCGCTATGGCATGAGCGGCATTGCTCTTTGCCTACATACCCCACCGTATCATGATGATTAAGGTATGGGGAGGTAGCTGTATCTTGTGGGCTATTACAAAATAAGTTGAGCAGACTTATGCCGCTGAGAGATAAAAACAGCAAAACATAAAAACGGCTCCGCTTCATTTGAACATTAAGAATTGATTTCTGCTTGATAAGCCATCATTCCACCCAATAAATTTCTTACGTTGGTAAATCCTTCGCTCATCATGTACATTTTTGCATTTCCACTTCTGGCACCGCTTCTGCAATGAACAATTACTTCTTCATTCTTAAGATGTGCCAACTCGTCTAATTTGCTTGGTAAGGTTCCTAGCGGTATTAAAGTTGCTCCTATGTTAAACTCTTCGTACTCGTATGTTTCGCGTACGTCTATGATGTTTAACTTTTCGCCTTTTTGCATGCGCTCATGTAATTCAGAAACGGAAATATCTGCCATAATGTTAATTCGCTTGTATGATTAATTTCTTTGCAAAGATTTGTTTAGTTTCTTTGTTTTCTATGTAAAAAATATAAAATCCTTCTAATCCTTGAGGGAGCTCAAAATGCCCTTGCTCCTGAAACAGCTCTGCTACCATACTTCCCTTTGCATCAAACAACTTAAAGGTATATTGCTGTGGGTTTTCGAGGTCTGTTTTTAAATAATGGCGTGCAGGGTTTGGATATAGGTTTGGTTCAACCCGATTAGCTATTTGAGGCATTTCTGGCAAGTTGGTAGCGCTTCCTAAGAAATTACCCATGATGGGCCTAATCATCAATGCACCATCAATCTCTGTTGGATACCATCTTCCATCCATTTTAAAAGCCATATTAGGGTTTTTACCAAAAGGATAATTTTTGTCTAATCCGATGTTTAACACAAAAGCAGAAACTTGATCCCAACCAATATAAAATGAATCTGACACAGCCACTGCTTTGGGCAATTTATAGGCTGTAAAACCATCTCTTTGATTGGTATATAGTGGCCTAATTTGTTCTAAGCTCCAAATCACTTCATCTGAAGTTGCAGGCTCGAACAAGGGTGATATTTTCTTCCAAATTTTAAGGTTAAAGCGCTGCAAACTTACATCTTGCTCGCTTCTATTATAAAACACATATATCCCAACAATCGAGTCAGGAATTGGAATATGATACTTTAAACATGCCCCTACATTGGTTTTGTTTTCTATGCCATAACCGCCCTCTGCACTCCCATCATCATAAGCAAAATAATTGCTAAAAATATTGCGTACCGTAAAGGTATCATTGCTGGCAGCATTATCTAATGCAGTACCACTAATTTTTACACGGTATTTGGTTTCAAACAACAAGGTGTCGGCTTGAACCGAAGTAGCAAAATCAAAAGGTTTGTTGATTTCTACTTTAATAGAAGATTGACCAGCAAAGGATCCAATAACTTGTACAAATTTATCTAAGGTATCCCCTTCTGGCCTTATCACGCTTCTGAAATAGTCGATGGCATACGGTTGATTATCGTGGTTAACCAATTGCAAGCTGTCTCTTTTGTTTCTATAGGCCGCTTTATTGGTTTGATAATGATTCCAAGGCATGGCACTGTAAGGGCCCAAATAAATCACAGGGGCATTTCCCAAACTAATGTCTTTAAACACGTCTAACTGGGTTCTGCCTCGGTTAAAGCGCACATAGTCTATATGCCAATGACTTAAATTACCTGTTAAACTTCCTTTGTTTTTAAACCTTATCTGAAAATCGTCATGAAAGAATTTCGGGTCGGTAACCGCCACAGAGAAATAATGAAATTTAAACATCAATGAGTCGTCTGCTGCAATCATCTTTATCACTTCAAATGAATCTGCTCCAAACCTCGAATTTCTAAACTCAAGTATCAGAGAGTCGTCTGGGTAAACTTGATTAGTGGTACCTTGCGGCTCGTATTGATAGTAAAAACTTAGGATGAGCGAGTCTGATGCTTTTAATCCACTTAGGTTAAAGCTATAGGTTGTTAATTTATCACAAATGCCTTTTAACGGAAATGGTGAATATGGCACTCCATTTTCGTTTAGTCCATCAAAGGTGGCCACATTTACACTAGGAGGGTTAATGGGAAAGGTATTATTGATATGCACTTGCTTATCTGTCCAACGATTTCTATCTGGGGTGCTGGTAGAAAATGAAAAGTCGTCGAATAAGGGCAAATCTATTTTTCTATTGAGCCTTATGCCTCCAATGAACCAATGGGCAGTATTAGCAGCGCTGCGAGTAGAAATAAAAACAAACCTCGCCTGAAAAAAGCCATGTCTGTTTCTGCCAAAGTTGATATTATATTGATAGTTAAGTAGTGATTGCCCTTGATTGCCACCCAAGGCTAGCATCCTTACCCAAACGCCTAAATTGTTTTTAAACTCCACAATCAAAGAATCGCCAGGCAGCGCATTGGCAGAAGCCTTGCACGAAAACCCATAGAAGATAGAATCTGCTACTAAATTTTCTGACACATTGATTGGGTGTGTAAATAAGGTATCATTGCCGCCATAAGAATTATCTGCTCCTGCATATACCAATTTGTTGGCATCTCTATTATCTAATTGTGCTAAGAAGCCCCACTTAATGCCATTTTCTGGCCCAGCAACCATTTTTACATCTGGTGCAGCGTAACGCAACCTAGGAGGCACCGAATCTGGAATTTCGAATACACTAAAATTATCATAGTTACCTAAGACGGTTTTAGCAGACAAGGCAAATTTAGCAAGTGCAAAAGTAGCGTTGTTACCAGTAGCGTAATTATCCGAATACAGCACAAACTTTACAGCGAAGCCAGAGGATTGAAAGGTTTCTTTTGGAATATTAAAGCTCACTTCTCGCCAGCTGAGTTGATTAGGCAAAGAGGTCCATAACACTATCCATTGCCCAAAAATATCCTTGCCAAACAATACCAAAGAATCGCCAGTGCTAGCTGTAGGCCCTTGCACATAGCTAAAGTTAATAAACACATCGGCACTTTGCCCTAATAAGTTAATGGCTTTACTCTCTAGTTCGTCTGCATTAGCAGCAGTTAGCGGATACACCGTATTGGTGCTATCCAAGGTATTAAACACTACACTTCTATTGGCAATCGTGGCATTGCTTTCTCTCCAAAGTAAGGTATCTGGTTTGGTAGCTAGTTTGGTAAAAAAATCAACCAATGGAAAGATTCCTCCATTTTTCTGAAGGCTACCTGATTCGGTTCTTTGGTTCAACCCTACCTTTTGTGAAGATGTTTTGCCTATAGGCCAAACCACTTCTTGCGTGTAGGCTACACACCAACAAAGCGTAAGGTTTAAGATGATGGCTATTCTTTTGGTGTAATTCATCAGGGTGTAGAAAGATAAATGTCTATAATGTCTCCACCATTTATAGTGCCGCCTTCTTCAAAAGCTGGACTTTGTCTGATGACCACAGCTTTGGTAGTGTCTTTTATGTTTCCTTCGTAGAGCACTGCGCCAAGGTTTAGCATGGATGATTTTAACACATTTTGTGCATCTACCAAGCTTAAACCTTTTAGGTTTGGAATGGCAACTAAAGCACCACCACTTCCATCACCAACCACCAAATCTATGCTGGCGCCTTTAGGAATTTTAGTATTAGGTTGAATACTGCTTCCGCGCCAAACTTGATCTAATACGGCATTTTGGGCAATGTCTGGCCTATAACTTACCTCTCCTAAATTTAAGCCTAAAGTGCTTAATACTGTTTGGGCATAAGGCAAAGAAGCATTGATCAGGTTGGGCATTAACACAGTAGCCCTGGCATCTGAATTGATACTCAGATAAATAATCCTTCCCTCTTTTACTTTACTATTGGGGGCAGGATTTTGTTCAACCACGGCTAATTTGGGCATATTATCAACAAAAACGGTGTCGGTAATGATGTAACGCAAATTCTTTTGATTTAATACCTCCTCTGCTTCAGACATTGGGAGCCCCTTAAGATTAGGTAAAGTTAAGGATTGCCCATGACGGGTGTAGGAATTTAAATACATGGCTGCGACCCAAGTAATAACAATTATTACCAAGCCTATTAGCGCCAAATTGATGATGAATGATTTAAAGAATCTCACGGTTGCAAAATATTGATAATTTAAGACAGTACAAAGCTATCTTTGCCACATGTTTTCATTAAAAGATATAACTACCATTACCCTTACTTTATTTGCCATTATCGATATTATTGGCGCATTGCCCGTGATAATCAGCATTAAAAATAGGCAAAATCACTTGGATAG
>CAYUDC010000016.1:35886-39597 GCA_964443415.1 uncultured Chitinophaga sp.
AAATTAGGAGAATCCGGACTTACCCTGGTTAGAAAGTTTTTTGGCATTGTCCTGCTAAGCATTGCAGTCCGGATTTTTAAAGATAATTTCTAATTAAGCTTGTCCAGTTGGGCCGCCAAAACCCATAGGGAATGGTGGTATTTGGTCGTTAATAGAGATGTTGCCATTTTGATTTTCGAACTTATTGATATTGTCGTTTAAGGCCATCAATAAACGCTTGGCGTGGTCTGGCGTGAGCACAATTCTAGATTTTACCTTGGCTTTAGGAACACCTGGCATTACCCTTATAAAATCAAATACAAACTCGCTATTAGAGTGTGTGATGATGGCTAAATTTGAATAAATGCCTTCTGCCATTTCTTCGCTCAACTCAATTTGAATTTGGTTGTTGTTGTTTTCGTCTTGCATGGTTTTATTTTTTAATCATTAAATACGCTTTCTTTAATTTTTGTTCCCTCAAGTGTTTCAATAAAAACTCAGGGCTAATTTGAGTAACGGGGTAGGCATTATAGGTGGCCAAGGTATCAAATTCGGTTTGAACCAAAGTATCCAATTCTGCAAACGATTCTGCTGTTACTGCCAAAACGCTGCCCTTAGACATTTTTGGTATCTGATGTTTATCGATGAGGGGGACTTTGTTCTCTGTATAAAATCCAAAGCTTCTATCAAATATACCATAACGATATACTTCTGTTACTTGGTATTTATTTTGGGCTATGTCTTTACCCATTTGTGAGCTAAACTGATACTGTAATAAATGCGGGTAAAAATACACCGACATCATCCATCCAAACACACCAAAGGCAAACAAATGCACTTGATACCATTTAAGTTGGAGCGAAGCAGATTTAATCCATATAAATATAAAACCCATTAGCCCCAAGGCATATACTGTGAGCTGTAAATAGGTAGGGGTAAAAAAGAATGAAAATGCCACCGCAATGGCAGACAATAAAAGCACAGATATAACCCCTTGAAAAACTTTTAAACCTTTGAAGGTGGTGGTATACTGGGGCAATTTATTCACTATAAAATCTGCTGTAATTAAGGCAGCAAACGGAAAGATAGGAAATACATAATGTGGTAGCTTAAACCTACTGGTAGACAAGGCTAACAATGGCAACAAGAATCCAAAAAACGATACATAATCGGCGTTTGGGTCAAACCGAAACTTGCTTTTTACTAGGTCTGTAAGGCGAATGATAAATGCCAATAGAAAAATATGAAACCAAGGTTGCATATCCCAGGCCATGGTATCAAAGAAATAATGCCAAGGGGCATGATTATCCCAATAGATATCCCCTGTAATTCTACCAAAGCTTTGGGTATAAAAGTAAAATAAGATACCAGAAGGACCTTTTAAACCATACACTTCTTTTTCTGGGTGTAAATCGTATTGGGTATACAATCCATATAACATTGGGGATAAGAGCACAGCAATCAAAAACAACATCCCTACCCATTGCCATTTAAAAATGGCTTTCCATTCTTTGGTTAAGAGCCAAGGTGTACCCACGGCCATGGCAATAATTACTAGGCCAACCGGACCTTTAGCCATCATGGCGCCGGCAATGCCAATGGAAGCTCCCAAGAGGTTTATCCATTTTGCACTTTTATGATAGGATATTAATTGCCATACTGCAAAAACAATAAAGCCACTTAACACCCCATCGGTTCTCACATCATTGGTCATGAGTAACCAAGCATTATTAAAACATAGTAATAGGGCCGCCAGCAAAGCTGTTTCTTGATTATACCAATTGAGTGCTAACTGATAAAGGGCATAAACCCCAAGCAACAACACAAGCAAGGCTGGGAGTTTATAAGCAAAGTTAGACACCCCAAAAATCTTCATCGATAAGGCACTCATCCAAAACAGTATGGGTGGTTTATCTAGGTAATCCTTGCCTTGATCGAACACCTCTAAATAACTGCCACTTTGAAGCATTTCTAAAGAGATACTGGCATACTGAGCCGCATCAATCTCCATCACATCTAAGCGAAGATTTAACAAAAACACCAGCACAATGAGGCCAAAAAGAATAGATGCGTATCTCAAAGTTTTATAATTTTATACAAACGTTTTTAGGCTCTGTAAAAAATCTTAGTGCCTCCCAGCCGCCCTCGCGCCCTACACCACTTTGCTTCATGCCACCAAAAGGGGTTCTTAAATCTCTAAGCAACCAACAGTTAACCCAAACAATACCGCTCTTGATAGCCGCAGCCACCCGATGGGCGCGTGTAAGATTTTCGGTAAATAAAATACAAGCTAATCCATAATTATTACTATTAGCAAATTCTATGGCTTCTTGCTCTGTCTCAAATTTTTGAAGTGTTACCACTGGGCCAAAGATTTCTTCTTGGTTGGTTCTGCACAGGTGATTTAAATTTTCGAAAACAGTAGGTTCAATAAAATACCCGTCTTTGCATCTCTCCTCTACTTGGGCCGGTTTTCCGCCACATAAAAGGGTTCCACCTTCTTGGTGTGCTAGGTCTATATAGCTTAAAATTTTATCGTAATGTAATTTAGAAGCAATGGCTCCTACCTTGGTTTCGGGCTTTAAGGGGTCACCAACTTTTAGTTTTTTCACCTCCTCTACAAAGGCTATTTTAAACTTATCATAAATGGCAGCTTCTACATAAATCCTAGAACCGCATAAACAAATTTCGCCTTGGTTAGTAAAAGCAGCTCTTACGCTTTCTTTTACTGTTTTTTCGAAATCGCAATCGGCAAAAATGATATTAGGGTTTTTACCACCCAGTTCTAAAGATAACTTTTTAAACATAGGCGCAGCCACTCTAGCAATTTCGGCACCCGTTTTGGTTCCACCTGTAAAAGATATGACAGGAATTTGTGGATGTGCACTCATGGCAGCACCTACCTTAGGACCTAATCCATGAACAATGTTTAATACCCCTTTTGGCAAACCAGCTTCGATGCATATTTTACTAAATAAATAGGCTGTCATAGGGGTAACTTCCGAAGGCTTGGCTACTACGCAGTTTCCAGCAGCAAGAGCTGGAGCAATTTTCCAAGTGAATAAATACAAGGGCAAATTCCATGGGCTAATGCAAGCCACTACACCAATAGGCGTTCTTAAGGTATAGTTTAAGGCATGGTTTCCCATGGGGTGTGCTTCCGAAGCAAAGTGTTCGATGGCCGTAGCAAAAAAATGAATATTGGCCTGCGCCCTTGGGATCTCTCCATTCTTGGCCAACCACAAAGGTTTACCTTGGTCTATGCTTTCTGCAAGGGCCAAGGCATCTAAATTGGCTTCAATGAGTGCAGCTATTTTAAGCATGATTTTGCTGCGCTCAGAGGTAGACATATTACTCCAGCTGGGGAATGCCGCCAAAGCAGCATCTGTTGCCAAGGCTACATCACGCTCATCGCTATCTGGGCAAAGGCTATAAGCAGCTGCGGTGGAGGGGTCTATATTTTCCAAGAAACTATCAGAAACGGGGGCTACCAGTTCCCCATTGATATAATTCAGAATTTTTTGCATGGTTCAAACCTACTTAAACCACCTCAAATCACAAAACAGGGCGAAAGAAAGAATTTTATAAAATTTTTTAGGTTCATTTTAAACCTTTAGTCCTTATCTTTATCCTA
The DNA here is from genome assembly GCA_964443415.1 of uncultured Chitinophaga sp. Taxonomy (GTDB): domain Bacteria; phylum Bacteroidota; class Bacteroidia; order UKL13-3; family UKL13-3; genus B1. Next base: position 39,500 of record CAYUDC010000016.1, read on the forward strand.
AAGAAAACCAGAGGTATGAAACAATTATCCAGAAAGGCCTTTTTTAAAAAAGCAGGGGCAGATTTGCTTTCAGAAGCATTGCCACCCAAATCTTATCC
>CAYUDC010000017.1:0-1818 GCA_964443415.1 uncultured Chitinophaga sp.
CTGCTTTGGTTCAAACCGAAACTTAAACGTATTTTGTAGGCCTTAATACTACCTTTTGATGCACGCCGCTGTTGCAAAGCTAATTCGTAAATGGACTCAGAACTTCCTCTCTTCTGCTTTAGTGGATAGGGAAGAAGGCGCTTTTAACAAGGCTTTGGCACATCATGTTTTTTATGGCTCTGGCAGCGAAAATCCTTTCCCTGATGCACCCAAAGATTTCCAGTTTATTTATACAGAAAGAAGTCAAAGGCAACTAGCAGCTTTTAATGATGCTATTGCTTATTTAGAGTATTTTGGTATTCAAGTAACATCCTCTAAATTATTGGATTATTTTAATAAACACCCCAATAGTTTAGAGTCGTTTTTTAGAAGTAGCTATTTTGTGCTTAAAACCTTTGCGCATGCGCCTGCCGACTTTGATATTTTTAAGCCTTTCGACGCTGTTGAAACGTATATTTCTTTTTTGGCAGAGATAGAATTACACGATAGCTTGCCTGCCACACAAGTATCCTTATTTGAGCAAACCCAACTGCCCGATTTTTACAGTAAGCTGGGTAATTTGCCTCCAGGCTATGCAGATAACCCCACCGTAAAACAACTCTTTGAAAGAATAGAATATACCAACGAGAGTTTCTTTATTACCGGAAAAGCCGGAACAGGTAAATCTACCTTCATTCATTATTTTGATGCCAGCACCAAGAAAAAGGTGGTTAAATTGGCTTTCACTGGCATTGCTGCCATTAATGTAGGCGGCCAAACCATCCATTCTTTTTTTAGGTTTCCGCTTAAACCCATGCTGCCCCAAGACGATGAAATTACGCGCTTTGCCAGAACTTCAGAACGATTTAAAATCATCTCGCAATGCGATACCCTTATCATCGACGAGGTGTCTATGCTGCGCTCAGACATCTTAGAAGCCATCGATTATTCGTTGCGCATCAATGGGGGCAACCTTGCTTTGCCTTTTGGCGGTAAACAGATTTTGTTTGTGGGCGATATTTTTCAGTTGCCACCTGTAGTCAATCAAAACAATGAAGCCGAACGCTATTTGTTTTCGGAAGTGTATCGCAGCATTTACTTTTTCGATGCCCCTGCTTATAAAGAAGCTGCGCCTATTACGGTAGAATTTCAAAAGAGTCACCGCCAAGCCAACGATTTATACTTTGTTGAATTACTAGATAAAGTGCGCACTTGCCATGCCGATTATCATTTAATAGAAGCGTTAAACGAAAGGGTCATTCCGCATTATCAATCGGATGGCGATGCCTTTGAGATGCACCTTTGTACCAGCAACCATATTGCAGATGCAGAGAACCGCCGTCAGTTAGATGCCTTGGCAGGTATGTCTACCTTTTTTGAGGCTAAGATTACAGGTGATTATAAAGCCGATAAATATCCCACCTCAGTAAGGTTAGAGCTTAAGCAACATGCCCAAGTAATCTTACTCAAGAACGATCCTTCGATGCGTTGGGTAAATGGCACCCTTGCCAAGATAGATTTTATAAGCGAAAATTATGTTGAGATACGCCTGCAAGATGGCAGCGTGCATAAGCTAGAGCCCACTACTTGGGAGCACCGAAAGTATGCTTACAAGCATGAGTCGCGCCGCATTTCTACCGAAGTAGTAGGAACCTTTACCCAATATCCTTTAAAGTTAGCTTGGGCGCTTACTATACATAAAAGTCAGGGTTTAAGCTTTGATAAGGTGGTAATTGATTTAGGCAATGGCGCTTTTGTAAATGGCCAAGTTTATACTGCTTTAAGCCGTTGCAGAACCTTAGAAGGTTTGGTGCTCAAAAGAAAACTCAAATCCTCCGA
>CAYUDC010000017.1:1918-5267 GCA_964443415.1 uncultured Chitinophaga sp.
ATCACCGCTTACTTCTCGGATGAAAACTCTGCACCACTTCCCTTAAATATTCTCTGTCTAAATGCGTATAAATTTCGGTGGTGGTAATGCTTTCATGCCCTAGCATTTGTTGCACGGCGCGCAAGTCGGCACCCGCTTCTACCAAGGCAGTGGCAAAGCTGTGGCGTAAGGTGTGCGGACTGATATTCTTCTGTATCCCGGCCTTTTGAGCTAAGTCTTTTAAGATGTAAAATATCATCACCCTGCTCAGCTTGCCACCCCTTCGGTTCAAAAACAAAATATCGTTGCAGCCTGGCTTGGGTTGAATATGGTTACGCTGCTCTTTTTTGTATAAGTTAATCCAATACAAGGCGGTTTTGCTAATAGGCACCAATCGCTCTTTATTACCCTTGCCTTTAACCTTAATGTATTCTTCTTCTTCAAAAATATGCGTTTGTTCTAAACCTACTGTTTCGCTCACACGCAAGCCACAGCTAAACATGGTTTCTAAGATGGTGCGGTTTCTTAATCCCTCTTCTTTGCTCATGTTTATTTGTGCCGCCATGGCATCTATTTCGTGTACATCTAATACATCGGGGAGGGCGCGTTTTAGTTTGGGTGATTCTAATAATTCGGCAGGGTTTTTTTGTATCTCGTCTTCTTGTAATAAAAAGTTAAAGAAGGCTTTTATCCCACTTACAATGCGTGCTTGCGAGCTAGCTTCTAGGCCCAACTCTGCAATGTATTTTACAAAGTTTCTAAGTTGTTGCAGCTGTATGTTTTTGGGTTGACCCAAAGCGTTAACCGAGGCTAAATATTGCTCGAGCTTAGACACATCGCGCAAATAGTTTTCGATGGTATTGGCCGACAATGATTTTTCTAATTGCAGGTAGGCTTTAAAGCCCTTTTGGTAGATACTCCAACTCACGGTTTAAACATAAAAAAAAGTCCCGACAAATTTGCCGGGACTTTTTAATTTCATCAAGCAATCGCTTATTTGAAGTGTACGTAAGAAGAGTTGCTCATGGTGAAACCAGTAGCACCTTTTTTCCAGATACAAGCAACAACAGCTAAGTTTTCTTTCTTGAAAGTTGGTTGAATAAAGAAGTTTAATTCTTTTTTGAAAGTAGCATCTTTCTTAAGGTCAGAACCTAAAGACTCACCAGTGATAGAAGTACCAAATTTAGCACGTAATACATTGTAGTGAATGTTTTTCTCGATGCTAGCATCGCTAGATTGAGCATATTCTAATTTGTCTTCTAATAAGTAACCAGAGATAAAATACTCACCAGTTACATCTTCAAAGAATTTACCTTCTGCAGTACATACTAAAATACCATCCACTTCTTTAACAGAAAGTACAGCATTTACTTTTGCTTTTAAAGCAGATTGAGTGTTTACATGACCGATAGCAGTTGTACCAGTGTTAGTACTTCCACCAATCATTGCTACAAATGGTTGCTCGTTTGCACCAATGTACATAGCTGGTACACCTGATGGGTTGAATAAACCAATTAAAGCATTTGCATCTGCATTTGTCATAGGGTCGTTACCTACTTGAGCAGAGATAATTACAGATTTACCAGGAGTTTGAGCTTTAATTTGCTCTTTAGCAGGCTTACCATAAGCACCACATGGAGGGCACCAAGTACCACCAAAATAGATTACAGTAGATTTTTGTTCTTGAGGAACAACAGTTCCTGCGTTTCCGCCATTGTCAGTTTTGTTCTCGCTGCTATCGTCTTTTTTACAAGCAGTAAGCGTTAAAGAAAGACCAACTAAAATGGCCATTGATGTTTTGAAAAACTTTTTCATATTTTCTAGTTTGTTGGGTTTAGTTAATTTTTAGACTTTCAAATTTTAACAAAAGTTGCATAAAAGCAAGTAAATTATTAAATATTACTAAATAAATTACTTTTTTAGGACTTAGAAACCCTTAAACTTAGGTCGATGCTCTTAGAGGAATGCGTTAAAGCACCTACCGAGATAAAATCTACCCCACTGGCAGCATATTCTTGGATGGTTTCTAAGGTAATACCTCCCGAGGCTTCTGTTTCAAATTTCTTGTCTATCAGGGTAATGGCTTCTTTTAATTGTGCTGGGCTAAAATTATCCAGCATAATCCTGTCTACGCCGCCAAGTGCCATTACCTCTTTTACTTCGTCTAAGTTACGGGTTTCAATTTCAACTTTTAGGTTCAAACCTTTAAATTTAAGGTATTGGTGTGTTTTCTCGATGGCTTGGGCAATGCCGCCAGCAAAATCAATATGATTGTCTTTAATCATAATCATATCGTACAAGCCAATGCGGTGGTTAGAAGCTCCTCCCAACCTTACGGCCCACTTTTCTAATAAACGCATCCCAGGCGTAGTTTTACGGGTATCAAGCACGGTGGTATGGTAGTCTTTTAGTAGCTCGCTTATTTTTCTACTTTGGGTGGCAATGCCACTTAATCTTTGCATAAAATTAAGAACCAATCGCTCGGCGGTTAAAATGCTAATGTCTGATCCAAAGATGTCAAATATCAAATCTCCTTTTTCAATGGCATCCCCATCCTTTACTTTTGGTTCAAACCGTAAACTTGGGTCAATCCTTTTAAATATATAGGCGGCCAAATCTATGCCTGCGATAATGCCTGCTTCTTTGGCCACGCAATAAGCATGGCCACTTTTATCTGCCGGAATGCATGCAAGTGAGCTATGATCGCCATTGCCAATATCTTCTCTAATAGCAATTTCTACGAGTTCTTTGATGTCTTGTTGTTGTAATAATTCCATGCTTAGTTGGCTGGTATTCTTTTGTTTTTTATAAATGCAATGGAGGCCATGATATCATCATGCAAAAGCCTATCATTTTCTAGTTTGGGAACGATGGTTCTATATTCATCCAATAAATTTTGAATAAAGGTAGAGCTTCTCAATGGTTTTCTAAATTCTAATGCTTGAGCTGCGCACATCCATTCTATGGCTAGGATGGTAAATACATTGTCTAACACCTTTAATGCCTTGGTAGCAGCATTGGCTCCCATGCTCACATGGTCTTCTTGCCCATTGCTACTTACAATGCTATCCACCACAGCTGGAGTGCAAAGTTGTTTGTTTTGGCTTACAATACTGGCGGCAGTGTATTGCGGAATCATAAATCCGCTATTGAGGCCAGGGTTGGCAGTAAGAAAGGGTGGTAATCCGCGTTGACCCGAAATTAACTGGTAGGTTCTTCTTTCGCTGATGCTACCCCATTCGGCAATGGCAATGGCTAAAAAGTCTAATGCCATAGCCAATGGCTGACCATGAAAATTGCCCCCAGAGATAATTTTATCTTCATCCGGAAATACAATAGGATTATCGGTAACAGCTTCAAATTCGGTCAT
>CAYUDC010000017.1:5367-9037 GCA_964443415.1 uncultured Chitinophaga sp.
GTTCCATTAATGAGCGCCAAACCTTCTTTGGCTTGCAATTTTATGGGCTCCCAACCTTTTTGCTTGAGCACATCAGCAGCTTCTTTGATTACATAGGTATCATTTTCTTTCATCCAAACTTTTCCTTTGCCAATCAATGGTAAGCATAAATGGGCAAGAGGGGCAAGGTCTCCACTGGCGCCTAAAGAGCCTTGTTCAAAAACTACCGGTAAAATATCGTGATTATAAAAATCTATGAGGCGTTCAACTGTTTGCAATTGCACGCCACTCAGCCCATAACTTAAACCTTGAGCTTTTAACAATAGCATGATTTTTACCAGCTTTTGGGGCACATGCGCACCCGTTCCACAGGCATGTGAAAGCAGTAGGTTTTCTTGCAGGGTTCCTAATTCATCCTTAGAAACAACAGTATTACACAAAGAACCAAAGCCAGTATTAATGCCATAAAAAGCCTCTTGGCTGTTGGCCAGTTTTTGGTCGAGGTATTTTCTACTCTTTACAATTCTTTCAATGGCAGAAGCATGTAATTTAATAGGTGTTTGCTGTTGAATGGCATTTGATAAATCGTTAAAGCCATTTTCACTGTACCCAATTTCAAAATAAGATTCCATTTTATTGCTTAAAGTTGAGTGAATAATTGAGTGGCACTAAGCTCTACTTGTGTGCCTGAGTTTAAATCTTTTCGGGTGTATTTGCCACTTTCTATTTCGTTACTGCCGATGATTACTGCATAGCGAATTTGATTTTTATTGGCATACTCCAATTGCTTGGCAATTTTCTTGGTAAGGTCGGGGTACACTTCGGCTGCCACTCCAGCATTTCTTGCCAATGCGCATAGGTTTAGGGCATGCAATTGACTGGCTTCATCAAAATGGCAAAATAACAGCATGGTTTCTTTTTGGCGTAAATTTTCTGGGAACAACTTAAGTTCTTCTAATACATCATAAATTCGGTCTAAGCCAAAAGAAATACCCACTCCAGAAACATCGGGTAAACCAAAAATGCCTGTTAAGTTATCATACCTTCCGCCACCGCCAATACTAGGTTTAAAGTTGCCGGCATTGGCCACCACTTCTACAATCGCACCTGTATAATAGCTTAAACCCCTGGCTAAAGTTACATCGATGTTTAGTTGATTTTTAATGCCTAGTAGAGAGGCATAATCTAGCATTTGGGTTAATTCAGACACACCTATAAGCCCTTCGGGAGAATCGTGAAAGAAATTTGTTAAAGTGGCAAGAATATCATCCGACTTTGATAAGCTTATAAATTCCATTACCAAGGTGCTTTGTTCCTCAGAGAATCCTGCATTTTCAAGGTCCTTCAATAGTCCGCTTTCTCCGGTTTTATCTAGTTTATCTAAGGCCACAGTGAGGGCAGTAAACTTGTCTGCGGCATTTATTTTTGAGGCTAAACCCGATAAGAGTTTTCTGTTGTTCACCCTGATGTTCACTGGGACATTTAAATAGCTAAAGGCCTCATCATACATCTTTAAAAGTTCAGCCTCATTGATAAGACTTTTTGAACCAATTACGTCTGCATCGCATTGCCAAAATTCTCTATATCGCCCTCTTTGAGGCCTGTCTGCACGCCAAACAGGCTGCATTTGGTAGCGTTTATAAGGAAATGTGATATCATTTCTATTCATCACTACATATCGGGCAAATGGCACGGTGAGGTCGTACCTTAATCCTTTTTCGGCTATAAATGGCAGCATTTTTTTGCTGTCGAGTGAGCTCACTGTTCCATCTAAAGAAGGGGAGAAGGTTTGATCCAACTCTTCATGGCCAGAGGCTTGGTCTTGGTATTCTTTGAGTTTTTTGAGGTAATCTCCTGTGTTTAGGATTTTAAATAAAAGTTGATCACCTTCATCACCATACTTGCCAGTAAGCGTTTGAAGGTTTTCCATGCTCGGTGTTTCTAAGGGCATGTAACCATACTTTACAAATACTTGTTCGATGGTTTGTAGGATGAATTTCCGTCTTCTAACGGTGAGCGCATCAAAGTCGCGCGTTCCTTGTGGTATTGTTGGTTTAGCTGCCATTACAGCTTGCGAATATAGTCAAAAAGACTTAACGCAATCTGTCGGCACTTTTTACAAGGGCCTCATCTTTTTTAATTAGGTAAAACACCCTGATATTGAGGTATAAAACAAATATGATAAGTGAGATTCCGATGATAGAGGAAGTCATTAACTTTTCGCCATTAAAATAAGGTGCATAAAAATAGGCTTTGGTAAAAAAAGCAGCAATCATAGACACCAATGCCAACATATTGATGAGGGTAAATTTCATTTGTTTAACGCGGTCTTTAAAGCTAAACAAGGTATATAGGCTCAAACCAATAACGATACTGGCAATTAGGATCAAACCAATTTGCAGTTTACTTTCTACCAACATGCCATTTTCTAATTTATTAAAATAAAATAGGTTAAGGGCATATTCGGTGGTTTTAACATTGGTTTCTACGGTTACAAAATGCAACACTTTCATGCTACAAAGAACAGCCACAATGGCTATTATCATCACTAAAAAAACAGATTGAATACGTTGTATCATGGTACAAAGTAATCAAATCTTAGGCTTATAACAAATACCTCACGCCAATTTTTGCGCGAAAGAGGTTGGTGGCAAACATGGGGCCGATTCCAAAACCATAGTAAGACTCCACGTCTGGGTCGCCGCCATACACGGCTTTTCCTGAAATTGGAACATTTAACCCAAATCCAAGGCTTCCGTCTACAATGATTTTATCTGCATAGATGCGTCTAAGTCCAAAGTCTAAACAGGTAGCTACAAACATGCTTTCGAATTGGGCGATGGTGTTTTTATTGGCAAGTTTATCATACTTGCCTTTAGATAATTGAAAATCCCAGCCAACATATCTGCCATGAGGTGAAATATAATTTTTCTTAGAAAAAATAAGTCCAACTCTAAAAGTGGTAATTCTAGCAAGGTGAAAGCTATCTGTCTTTAAAATGCTTTGGTCGTAATAAATTTCATCATTTGCCTTGTCAAAAGCAAAATCGCCATACCTTTGATATTGTATTCCGCCTTGCAATGCAAATGATTTAGAAAGCACATATTCTGCCACTAAGCCATGTCTGGTTTCTATGGCTAAAAATGGGCGAGGTTTTCCTTTTACGGTAAGGGCAGTTCTTTTGATATTTATTTCCCACATGTTTAGAATTCCTGTGCCGGCTTGTCCCATCACTGCTTCATATCCAAATGATAGTCTTTTACCCATATAACCGGGTACTTGAGAGAATCCTAAAAAAGGTAATAGTAGGGTAAGTATAGTTAGTCTTTTCATGGCTATTTGGTCATGGTTTTAAAAATATAATACATTTGAGATTTAAGGAGATCTTCGCTATCTACCAGGTTGTAATTGTATTCGTGGGCATAAATCAATTTATTTTCTTCTAGGTCAACTACCCCAATAATTAAGTCCATAGATTTTGCTGGCATGTATCCATTTACTAACATGCTCGCAAATAAAATTGGGTGCACCAATAGGCCTACCACTGAGCCAAATCTTGCTCCAGTTCCTTTTTTGCTTCTAATAAGCGATCTAGTGAATAAAATGGTAACATAACGCGCGTCATATTTCTTCTTTAGTTCTAATAGTTCATCGCCATATACGCTTGGCGAATACCCTTTATCATTCTGTA
>CAYUDC010000017.1:9137-35292 GCA_964443415.1 uncultured Chitinophaga sp.
CTTAAAAATTCTTCTTCTTCTATGATACCATTTTGGTAGACATTATTTTTTAATACTGGTGCAGGCATAACTTCTTTGATAGTTTTATTTTCTAAGTCAAAGCTCAATTTGCCCCATAAGATGGCATTTAATAAATCTATCTCTTGGTTATTTGGATAATCTTTCTTTAATAGGTATAAATGGTAAAACGCTTTTTGATAATCTTTGTCTATGATAAACATTCTGGCCAATTCTATCCTGCAAATTCGTTGAATCTTCAAGAACTGTTCTTCTGTGGAGGCAACAAATAAGGGACCTCCTTTACCAGCTTTGTCGCTTAAAGTTTTAATTTCCCTGATTCGGTCTTCTAATGCTGGGTGGGTTGCCAATGAATCTGCCTCTTCTTCTGAAATTTCAAGGTCGAATTGCTTGGCTGCACTTTTAACTTTATTAGAGCTATCTATTTGAGGAATAAACAAACTTCCCTTTTCAAAAAAATCGAAGTTGAATTTTCTTTCTGCATAAGGTTGATTGCTTATAAAGAGCATTTCTAAAGCTGTTACGGCAGCATTTTTATCATAGGCTGTTTTTGCAAATAGTTCATAACCCTCCTTGTCGGCCTCAAATTCGTTTATTCTAGAATATCTACTTAGTTTAAATCTATTGTCCTGGTCTTTTATTTGAAGCTTCTTAAGTTGTTTTTTTATTGAATGCTGATTGGTGTAATGATTAATTTCATGTCCTAAAATAAATGCCAACTCGGCTTCATTATTTAACCTTGCTAATAGACCAATATTTACAAAAATATACCCTTCATTAAAGGTAAAGGCATTGGCATTATCAAGTTTGATAGGATATAGTTTTATCTTGCCTTGTAGGTCTGGTTGTGCTTTGATAAGAATATCTAAAACTTTATTGAGGTAGTTGAAAATTTCCTCATTAAATACAACTTTTCCACTTTTAAGAATGTAGTCTAATTGATAATTACTTTCGAGGTAAAACTTCGTTTTTGCTTTTTTTACCGAAGCTTTTTCATTTTTTTCAATGGAGCTTTTCGCCCCTTCATAACGAGATTTGGCAGCAGTAATGAACTCTGTTGGAATAGGTCCATTGTTGATAATCCTTGAGTTTGTTTGCGCTTTTACCTGATTGCAAAAAGTAAAAAAAGCTAAAATTAAAAATAGATTAATTAATCGTAACATAGGCTTAATTTGAATACGACAATGTTAAAAAAGGATTATCAAATTCCAAATCATTAAATTATTACTATAATTGTTATTTGAAAAATAAACTTATGAAAACAAAATGGAGTTTAGCCTTGGTGTTGAGTTTTTTAACCTTGGCTAGTAGCGCTCAATTGGGCTATCAATTAATTGGAGGATATGCCATGAGTAAATGGTCTGCTGCAGGCATAGGAGGTAAGTTTGGGCCAGGCTTTGAAGTTGGATTCGGAGTTTTTGCTCGGTATTCAGATAAACTGCAATGGCAATCTAATATTACTGTAGTGTCAGTTAAATCAAAGGACAATATTGGTTATGTATTAGAAGATGATTTGTTTAATTCTACCTTTAAAAAGAAGTTCTTTGATGTAGGAGTTGGGTTTCTTTCTTATGACTATATGTTAGATTATAATCTGTATAAAGAATACGTAGGTGTGATGGGTGGTTTAGGATTGCAATTTAGAATTCCGTTTAACGATAATAGTGCACTTGAAGATTATTGGATTTCTGATCAAGATCTTGTTGGAAGACGAAGAGTGGATGTAATTGATATCGCTCAGCCAGGCATGCCAGAGCCCAATGTTTTAACTTTTAATGCAAATTTGGGACTTAGCTTTAATCCGGTAGAAAAGATTCAGATTTTTTCTATGGTAAATTATCCAATCAATGCTAGTTATGAAGGAACAATTTTTCCTATTAAAGTTTTAACCTTTAGAACAGGTGTCGCTATTAAATTGATTGGTTCTCCTAGAGACAGACGCTTTTAATCAACTCAACTATGAAAAAATTATTACTATTTATATCTATTGGCCTAATGGTATCCTCGGTGTTTGGCCAAAAATCTGCTAGTACAAAAGGTAAAGGAAAATCTACGATTAAGTTAGGTAAAAAAGAAGACGTTTCAGATATAACCTACATTCCTAACAAGGGCTTTCTGTTAACCACTGCTGTGGGCTATGCTGGAAGGGAAAAAGATGTAAAGATTCATTCTTATCGACCAGATTTATCTAAACGTTGGACAGCTTCAATTTCTAATTCAACCAATAAGTTATTGAGTAATTACTTGGTGGCTAGCGAATACTCCGACTATGTGTATATGATTAAAACCTCAAAGGTTTTTACTACAAGTAACGGAAAGTTATTGTTTACACGAATCGACTCTACTGGTAAAAAATCAGATTTTACAGTCCCTGTTTCAGATGAAATGGATGATGCATCACCTGTTGCCATCTTTCAAAATAAGGATAACCTTTACTTCTTGGTTTCAAACATGTCTAGCTCTAAAGAGAAAGTAAAAGACGCCAAAGGAAAGACAAAGAAAGTGAGGAAGGTAGAAAACAAGCTTTCTATGTATATCATGGGGCACGATAAAAAATTGTTTAAGCGTAAATTAACCGAGATTAAATTAGAGTCTGGTGTGAACGGTTATGACCTTACCATTGAGTACCTAGGAAATAACAATGAGAATATTTTTGTGGCCCAAAAACTAGTTAACCTTAACAGTGGAGAAACCAAGTATGTTATTTATACACTCAATAATGACGGTGATATTGAAGAAACTACTGAGATAGAGGCTAAAATTAAATACACACCGCTTGCTGCTTTAAACTTTAGAAAAGGTAGGGGAGCTGTCGTTATGGATAATGATTATCGAATAGAAATAGTTTACAGAAATAACAGGCAATATATTGAGTACATTGCTCAAGCGGGGGCTTTTGGATGCTCTCAGTTAGATATTGAAAATGGGTACTTTTATATTTATGGTTTAGCTGTAATAAAGCCTGCAACAAACAAGAAAGGTGTCTTAAATCCCATCATGTCTAATCGCGTAGATGCTTTCTATATTCAAAAGTTTGATATGTATTCTGGTGAGCTAATTAAAGAATACAATGGTACTTTGCCAAAAGCTATCATAGAAGATAAATATATTAAGTCTACCATGTTTATTTATAAAGGAATTGCTTTGGATGTAGTAGACTCCAACACTATGCGATTAAACGTAGTTTCTTATAATACTGTTAATGTGGTTACAATTAATATGGAAGAAAATAAAATGGCTTCTGCTTCCAAAGCTATACGCCAAAGAAAGGGAGAAACCCTCTCGCATAGATTGGTTCAAGCCCCATTGATTGTTACAAAAGAAGATGCTTCTAAAGAATTGATTAACCACATCAAAAAGTTTGAAGATTTTAGAGCAAAAGAGTACAGTCTGTTTGGCCTAACCATGGGTCCTAAAACTGCAGTTGTCCAAAACTTCTCCATGGGCAAAGACCCTCGATTGGAGTTTACCTTATTTGACAATTCAGCACGCTAAATTTATTTCATCCCTGCTACCCATCTCAGTAATTTTACTTTCCAATTACTGTGTGGGTAGTATTTAAGATTTGGTTCAAACCAACTGGGCTTTTTTAAGATACTCTTGTAATGCGAAAATGCCTTAAATCCTGCTTCGCCATGGTAACTGCCAATGCCCGAATCGCCCACCCCGCCAAAGGGTAAATGGCTATTGGTTAAATGCATAATGCCTTCATTGATGGTAGCTCCCCCAAAAGATAGTTTTTCGGTAACTTGTTTTACCTCTGAATGCTTGTTAGAAAATACATAACATGCCAAGGGCTTAGGCAATTCTTTAACCATCCTCATGGCGTCTTCCAATTGATTGTAAGTAAGTATCGGTAATATGGGTCCAAATATCTCTTCTTCCATTACCTTGTCTTCTAAATTGACATTGTCCATAAGCGTCGGTTCAATCCATCTTTCTGCCGCATTAGATTTGCCCCCATAAACCACTTTTTTAGGGTCTATCAATTGAAGTAAACGTTCGAAGTTTCGTTGATTTACAATTTGAACATAGTTGCCATTCTCGATACTTATTTGTTGCGCTTTTATTTCAGAAATCAATGCAGATATAAACTGCTCTTTTATCTCGGTTTGAACCAATAAATAATCTGGAGCAACGCAGGTTTGGCCTGCATTTAGGAACTTAGACCAAACAATTCTTTTAGCCGTAATTTTTAAATTGCAATCTTTACTAATAATGGCTGGGCTTTTACCTCCTAACTCTAATGTTACTGGTGTGAGTTGTTTGGCTGCTGCCTCGTAAACAATTCTGCCTACTTTAGTGCTTCCGGTAAAGAAAATTTTATCAAATTTTTGGGATAACAATGTGGTGGTTTCTTCAATACCTCCCTCCACTACGGTAACAATTCTTGGGTCGAAATAAGTTGCTACCAATTCTTTGATGGCTTTGCTGCTATTGGGGGCTAATTCACTTGGTTTAATGATTACGGTATTTCCTGCAGCAATGGCTGCAATAGCCGGCGCAAAACACAATTGGTATGGGTAATTCCATGCTCCAATTACCAAACACACACCTAAAGGCTCTGGCAAGATATAACTGCGCCCTGGTAGATTAATTAGATTGGTGTCTACCCTTTTTGGGTTTGCCCAAGATGATAATTTAGTGATAGCTTCATCAATATCTAGAAACAATAGCGCAAGTTCGTTGCTGAAATTATCAAAGGAAGACTTTTTAAAATCTTTATAGATGGCTTCTGCAAGCTTTGCCTCAGATGCAACCAGTGCCTTTCTTAGGGTCTTAAGTTGCGCTATTCTGGCCTCAAGATTTCTAGTATGGTCTTGGTTAAAATACAACCTTTGCCCTTCAACTACACTTTTCATATCCTATTTCTTTCTAAACTGCTCCCCAAATACCTTTTCAAACTTTTCTAACTTTGGTGCTATCACAAATTGGCAATAGCTTTGCCCACTATTTTGATTATAATAATTCTGATGATAATCTTCTGCAGGATAGTAATTAGAAAGCGCCGTAATCTCTGTTACAATTGGGTTTGCAAAAGCCCCGCTTTTATCTAATTCTTGTTTTAGTTTTTCTGCCGCTATTTTTTGAGCCTCGCTTGTATAAAAAATAGCCGAACGATATTGTGTGCCCACATCTGCTCCTTGCCTGTTTAAGGTAGTTGGGTCATGTGTCTGCCAGAAAACTGAAAGCAAAGTCTCAAACGAAACTTTATTAGGGTCAAAACTAATCTTACAAACCTCTGCATGGCCTGTTAGTCCGCTGCAAATTTCTCTATAAGTTGGGTTTTTAATACTACCTCCACTATAGCCCGATTCTACTTTTAAAACTCCCGGCACTCGCTGAAAAACTGCCTCTACACACCAAAAACATCCCGCGCCAAAAATGGCTTGCTCTACATTAACTGTGCTATCTGTCATCTTTTGTTCTGTTTTATTTGAATCAACTGTTAGATTGGTTTCTTTTATCACTTTGGTATTTTGCCCATTACATGAACTTACCACCCAAAGGCAAACCATCCATAAAAATACTACTTTTTTCATACCTTCATTTTCTATTTAGTACTATAACGTTTCAATTCCTGACAAGTATTTTTCGGCTTGAACCAAATACTCACTTCTTTGCTCTTGAGACATCTTATTTAAGGTCACATACATCATTCCAATTCTTGGATTCTTCTCGAGTAAACTTCTGTTTACTTCATAAAATCTCCAGTACAAGCTATTAAATGGACAAGCCTTGTCGCCTGTTTTCTTGCTGGCATCATAATAACAAGTACCACAATAATTACTCATTTTTTGGATGTAGTTGGCAGAGCTTACATAGGGTTTGGTGCCAACAATGCCGCCATCGGCAAACTGACTCATACCGCGGGTATTGGTTATTTCTACCCACTCAATGGCATCAATATATATTCCCAAATACCATTGGTCTACTGCATCTGGATGTATGCCCGCCAATAAGGCAAAATTTCCGGTAACCATTAGCCTTTGTATATGATGTGCATAGGCATAATCCAATGATTGTTGAATGCTTTTTGACATACAATTCATCTTGGTTTTGCCTGTCCAAAACCAAGTTGGCAAAGGCCTTTGATGGTTAAAATAATTCAACTTAGCATAGTCTGGCATTTTCCACCAATAAATGCCGCGCATATACTCGCGCCAGCCAATAATTTGTCTCACAAATCCTTCAATTTGAGAAAGGCTTATGCGCTCGGGCTTTTGCCTATAAGCAGATACAGCCGCCTCAATTACCTCAGATGGATGCAGCATTTTAGTGTTTAAGGCAAAAGATAGTCGCGAATGAAATAGCCATGGCTCTTCAACGTGCATGGCATCTTGAAAGCTTCCAAAAAAAGGCAATCCCTCTTCGCAAAAGTGTTTTAGCACTTGCAGAGATTGAAATCTATTGATGGGCCATAAGAAGTTTTCGGTATTCAGATTCCCAAAATGAGGGCACCCACTTGCGATGATTTCTTGGTATATATCCTCCACCGAATTTTTTATTGGAAAGTGTTTTGGAGTGGCTGGTGTACCATTCCACTTTTTACGGTTATCATGGTCAAAATTCCATTGTCCGCCCTCTGGTTTGTCGCCTACCATTAAATACCCATATCGAGTCCTTAGCTTCCTATAAAAGCTCTCCATTAATATTTGCTTCTTGCCCTCAAATAAGGTTTTTAGATAGTCTTTTTCAGCTAAAAAATGTTCACTTGTGTATACCTTAGATGGGATATCTATCGATGAAGCAAAGTCTTCCAATTGCTTTTGCAACCTGTATTCATCTGGTTCTTGATATTCAAATTTTTCAATTTGAATTTGATGGATCACCTGAAGCAAATTATGGGTTAAATTTTGCTGGTTGTTTGCATCGTTAATGTTATAGTAGATTACTTCATGTCCCTCTTTCCTTAAATGCTCGGCCAATTGACGCATGGCAGCAAAAAAACCTACAATTTTTTGGAGGTGATGTTGCACATAATCCGTTTCTTGACGCATTTCAAAAAACACATAGGTAACTTCTGGATCAACCTTCTCGAACCAACTATGTTTATAATTTAGCTGATCTCCGAGTATTAACCGCAGTGTTTTCATCTTTTGCATGATTTATGGGTTTGCTTTGGCATAAGCAAGCCTATCTAATTTGTCGGCGGTATAATAGGTTTCTAATCCATGTACCAAGGCTGTTTTAGTTTTATCTAGGTTGATAAATCCTGATGCGTCTAATAGTTCATCTGCAATAAAAAGTTCTCTTACCTTGCCTACCAGCAAAATTGTATCATTGGCTTTTATCTGTATCTCATCCTCTAATGTAAGGCCAATTTGTAAGTTGCTCTCCTGCACATAGGGTGCAAGGCAATTTCCTTTTATAATTGGCTTAAAGCCACATGCCTCAAATTCACTTTGATTTCTTTCGTATCGTGCCGAAGTTTGGTGTGCTTGCTTATACATGGAATGGGGCACATGATTTAGCGTAAAATGGCCCGTTTCTTTGATATTTTCATAGGTGTGTTTTTCTACACTCACAGGTCGGTGTATCAACCCCATAAAAGGCGGATTAGCACCAATATGTACTACATTCGAAAATATCGCAAGATTATGCTGTTGCTGCTTATTAGAAGTACCTACCAACATCGCCGATTTAAACCCACTTAAGCCATTAATAAGGTTGGTGCGATATTGCTTTTCAAACAAAATAATATCTTCAAAATTAATCTGTTTCATTACCCATTACTTAATGTCGACATGCCCCCATCTACTGCAATAATTTGGCCACTTACCCAGCTGCTCTCCAATAAGAATTTTACTGCTTTCACCATGTCTTGTGTGCTTCCAATTTTCTTTAATGGATGTCTATCTTCTGCAGCTTTTAATTTGGCTTCTGCATTTAAAAGTTTATCTGCCAATGGTGTTTGGGTGAGGGAAGGTGCAATAGCGTTTACCCTAATTTTGGGAGCTAACTCCGCTGCCAAACTTCTGGTTAATCCTTCAACTGCGCCTTTTGCACCAGCAATACTTGCATGAAAAGGCATGCCTTTTTTTACAGCTACCGTGCTAAACAAAACGATAGATGATCCCAATTCTTGTAATAGATTGGGCAAGTACTTTTGAATGCATTTAATGGCACCTAGGTAATTTACCTGTAAATCATGCATAAATTCAGCTTGTTTCATTGCCTTAAATGGACGAAGATTAATGGTACCTGGACAATAAACTAAACCACTGATGGGCTCATTAATGTCTGGCAAAACGGTGGCTTCGTCTGTAATATCTCCAATGGTATGCCAAGTTTGATTTTGGTTTAACCCGGCACTTTGCTGTCTGCTGATAATATGTACTGTATGACCCAATGAAGAAAGCTCTTGGGCTACTGCACTGCCTATTCCTCCTGTTCCTATAACTATATATGTGCTCATGTAATGCAAACGCACTACTAAAAGAATTGTTTAGAATTTTTTGCCATGTGTTAACCCAATCAACGGATCCATCAAAAATGGCATAGCCTTTAAAGTGGCAATAACGCTGTTGGTAAGCCTAGATTTTCCGAACATTGATTGAAAGGTTCTCCCTGCTTTTATTCTTAAGCCAAAGGTGTTTTGCCATTCTTTTTGATAGGTTTTTTCAAAAGCCGATCTTTCTAGCCCATAAACAGGAAGTAGCCTCGCCAAAATAGATGCGGCATGCATAGACATACTCATGCCATTACCGCTTAAAGGTGCTATTAATCCTGCTGCATCGCCCAGCAGTACAAAGTGATTTTCTATTTGTGTTTTTGGTTCAAACCGTACCTGAGAAATGGTTAAAGGCTGCTGATATACAAAAGTAGCCTCTCTCCATATTTGCTTTAAAAACGGGTTTTGATGTAATACCTTTTCTTCCATTTGAGCGATGGAATTTCCGTTTGATTTTAGGTTTGCAGCAATCGTTAAATAACAAAGGCAATACTTGTTTTTGTCTATTTTAGAAATGCCACAATAGCCATCTTCAAAGTTGTGTAAGGCAATTAAATCTTCTTCTTGGTGATATTGTATGTGGTATTTTACTCCAATATAATTTTTGCTTCCTTGCTTTATTTCTTTTGTAAAGCTGCGTTTAAACTTTACGTCTAAGTTGCTTTTTTTGCCATAAGCGCCAAAGGCATAGTCTGCAGTAAAGCTTCCCAATTGGGTTTGTAGGTAAAATTGATTGGCTTCAAAATTTACCTCATCCACCCGGCAGTTTGTGAGCAATTGTACCCCACATTTTTGTGCTTCTATGGCCAATAAATGATCTAAGGTATGCCTAGAAATACCAAAGCCACCAGGGTTTAACGGGTGATATAGGTGTTTGCCATTTGGTGCGCTTAGCAACAACCTATTAATACGCGGTAAATTCATTTGTGAAAGCGGAATTCCGCAATCTTCCAAAAAATCATAGCTTTCCATGGCAATGTACTCGCCACAAACTTTGTGAAAGGGGTAGCTTTCTTTTTCTAACAACAACACCCTATATCCTTGTTTGGCTAGTTGTATAGATAGCGTTAATCCTCCTAAGCCACCGCCAACAATAGCAACATCAAAGTGTGTCTGCAGATGTGTCATTTATTTTTGTACCATTACAAGCCATCTAAAAGCCCATTCCCATTTAACTTTTTTCTGTTCAAATGGTTTTAGTAATTGTTCCCAATCCTGCATTTTAAAACTTCTTTTTACAGATAGGGCTGCATCATTTTTCACCAAATAACTATTAGAGAAAATAGCAGTTAACCACTTGATACTATAATAGGCCAAAGGATGTCTATGCAAATCATTGATAAAAAAGCCAAGCTTAGCATGGGTGAATTTAAATTGAAGCAATGCTTTTAAGGCATCGTCATTAAAATGATGACAGCATAGGGCTGAAAAAATAATGTCGAAGTTTAATTGAGCAGGGGAGAGCTTTCTATAATCACTTTCAATAAAGCTAATTTCAGGAAAATCTTTGCATTGTTCTCTTGCATAATCTACGCAATCTTTCTTAATGTCTACTCCTACCAATTGTAAGCTTAGGCCTTTTTTTCTTCCCCAAATGGCAAGGGTTCTAAGATTATCGCCACCACCGCTGCCAATATCCAATATACGATAGGTGATGCCCTTTTTTAGTTTAAAAGATTGTAGTCCTAATTGGGTAATGCGATGACCGCCCAAAAGGGTATTGATGGTATTTAGTTCCTTTAGATTTCTGTAAAGATCTTTAGTAGGGATAGCATCAGCATCTAAAAGTTCTGCCTCGTAAGACCTTATTTGCATCATCATTCCCTTTTATCTTTAGTTTGGGTCGACCCAAAACTACATCTTCTTTAGTTTTAAAATGCTAAAGTCGGTTTGTTCTGCCTTAATGGTATTGCTTAGTCTTCCAAGTCCAGTAATTTCCATGTCTACCACATCTCCATCTTGTAGCCATTGTGGTTTAAAATTAGGGTCGTTTAACAAGCCTGTGCCGTTGAGTTCTAAGAAACATCCTGTTCCAACCGTGCCCGATCCAATGACGTCACCAGGCAAAATATCTACGCCATAGGCGCATCTTTCTACTATTTCTGCAAAGGTCCAATCCATATCGCCTACACTTCCTTGGCTTACCAACACGCCATTTACCCAACATTTCATCGATAAATCATAGCTGTTTCCTACATGTCCGGGTTTAGCCGGAATTTTATAAGGTTCAAGCTCATCTGGCGTAACAAAATAAGGGCCTATAACGGTAGAAAAATCCTTGCCTTTGGCTGGTCCAAGGTTTAATAACATTTCCTCCATTTGAAGGGTGCGAGCGCTCATGTCGTTCATAATCATGTAACCAGCAATGTATTCATCTGCTTCTGCAGCGGTAATGTTTCTTCCTTTTTTACCAATCACAATAGCGGCCTCTAGTTCAAAGTCTAACTTATTAAAATGATCAGGCATACACCAAATTTCACCGGGTCCTTGAATGGCATTATGGTTGGTAAAATAAAAGATGGGATATTGGTCGAATTCTGGAATCATAGGCACCCCTCTGTTTCTTCTGGCAGCGGCTACGTGTTGCCTAAAGGCATAGCCATCTCTGCAAGAAGTTGGGTTGGGAACAGGTGCTTCAAGCTTCACATCTGCCTCTGCAATAGCAGGAGCATTTGTTTCTCCGGCAACAATTCTTTCATTTATCTTCATGGCAGTTTGCATAAAACCTTCACCACCATTTAAAAAATCACGCATGTTGTTTGGCAAACTCGCGTCTAAACCTTGTAATGACCAAATATTACCTTGATGATAAATGCCTAAATCTGTTTTATGCTGAAAGCTATAAGTAACTAATTTCATAATCCTTTTTTATAATGGTGGTAAATTTACTTTGTCTGGAACAATCAACAATTGTTCGTATTCTTTTTCTATTTTTAAGTAAAACTGCTGTGCTTCTATTCGGTTTCTAAAGTCGCCAACTCGCAATTTATAATAGGGTTGTTGATAGATTAAATAGATGGGAACCTCTGGGTATTCTGTTTTAAACTTCGACCTCAAAGCATTGGCATTATTTCTTTCGTTACCAGAAAATAGCTGCACGCGGTAGCCATCTCTAGTTTGTTCTGCCTTGTGTTTTTCAATGTTTTTTTGAACCAAGGAGTCTAAGTAGGGGGGTGTTTCAATTTTTGGTTTGGTTTGACCCAAAGCTAGCATAGAAAATAGGCTCAAACCAAAAGCAAACAATAATTTATTCAAGTAGTGCTTCATGCGTTTTGTTCCTCCATCATCTTTATGCCAGAGGAGGTTCCAATTCTGTTGGCACCAGCCTCTACCAGCTCTTTTGCAAACGCAGCAGATTTAATTCCACCAGATGCTTTAATTTGAATTTTCTGAGGGAGGTATTTTCTCATTAACTTCACCTTTTCTACCGTGGCGCCTTCTGGCGCAAAACCTGTGCTGGTTTTAACAAAATCAACCCCACAATCTGCACAAATCTTGCAAAGCACCTTTATATCCTCTGCCTGAAGATAGGCGGTTTCTATGATTACCTTCACTTTTCTATTTTGCAAATGGCAAGCAGTAACCACCGATTGAACATCATTTTGAACAGTACTTAAATCTCCACTTTTATAGGCAGCAATGTTAAGTACCATATCTACTTCGTGAGCACCAGAGTTAATAGCTTTTTTTGTTTCTTCTACTTTACTGCTTACTGCTCCATATCCAAATGGAAAGCCTATTACCGTTATAATTTTTATATTCGGGTTTTTAATGGTTTTCTTGGCAAGTTGCACAAAATACGGTGGCACACATATTCCAACAAATTCATGCAAATCGGCCTCTTCACATAACTTAATAATTTCTTGAGCAGTGCAATCCGCCCTCAGCAAGGTATGTTCGATATAAGGTGCCAGGTTCATGTGAAAAGCATTAGTTTAATTCATCTTTGCCATGGCAAGATTTGTATTTCTTACCACTTCCGCAAGGACATGGGTCATTTCTTCCAATCTTAACTACCCCTTTAACTTGGGCAGGCTTTTGAACTTCTTGGGTTTGTTGCATTGCCTCACGATTTTGCTGTTGGGCCTGCGCTAAATCATCTGTTCTAGATGTTTTAAGTTTAGAAGTATCTTGGCGTTTTGGTTGCTCGGCAGCTTTTACAGTGGCTCCGCTTTCCTGCGGAATATGGGCTTTAAACAACATTCCCAACACTTGCTTATTGATGCGAGATACCATCGACTTAAACAAGTTAAACGACTCTAACTTGTAAATCAACAAAGGATCTTTTTGTTCGAATACTGCATTTTGCGAAGATTGTTTTAATTCATCCATTTCACGCAAATGCTCTTTCCAATCATTGTCAATTACATAAAGAGAAGCAAACTTCTCGTAGGTTTTAGTAATTTCTTTGGCCTCGGTTTCATAAGCCTTTTGAAGGTTCACCGGAATTTGCATGTGGTGGATACCATCGGTAATTGGCACTCCAATCATTTCAAATTGTCCACCACGATTGGTATATACATCTTCAATTACTGGCCATGCAATTTGGGCCAATTCTTTACTTCTTTGTTGGTAATGTTGATAGAGGTCTTCGAACAATTTATCCGAAACGGCTTCTACCTTATTAGCCATAAAGTAATCGTCATCCATTTTTGGTTCAAACGCAAAAATGCGCATCACCTCAAATTTAAATTCGTTGAAGTTCTTTTGCTCTTTGTATGTTTCTACCAACTCGTAGCAAGTATCTGCTAGCATGTTGTTGAGGTCTAAAGAGAGTTTATCTCCATAAAGGGCATTACGTCTTTTGGCATATACCACCTCACGCTGCGAGTTCATAACATCGTCGTATTCTAACAAACGCTTACGGATGCCAAAGTTGTTTTGTTCAACACGTTTTTGGGCACGTTCAATATTTTTGGTAATCATAGAGTGCTCTATGTTTTCGCCCTCTTTCATACCAAGCCTATCCATGATGCCGGCTATTCTTTCCGAACCAAACAAACGCATCAAATCGTCTTCTAATGATACATAAAACTTAGAAGAACCTGGGTCGCCCTGACGTCCAGCTCTACCACGCAACTGCCTGTCTACACGCCTGCTTTCATGACGTTCGGTGCCTATGATGGCCAAACCGCCCACTTCTTTTACCCCTTCGGCAAGCTTAATGTCAGTTCCCCTACCCGCCATGTTGGTAGCAATGGTCACAGCACTTTTCTGACCTGCTTCGGCCACAATATCTGCTTCTCTTTGATGTTGCTTAGCATTTAATACATTGTGCCTAATCTTACGCATGGTAAGCATTCTGCTCAGCAATTCACTTATTTCAACCGAAGTAGTACCTACTAACACAGGTCTTCCGGCATCGGTTAACTTTACTACTTCATCAATTACTGCATTATACTTCTCACGCTTTGTTTTATAAATAACGTCTTCTTCGTCTTTTCTAGAGATAGGTCTGTTGGTTGGAATTTCTACCACGTCTAACTTATAGATTTCCCAGAACTCCCCAGCCTCTGTAACCGCGGTACCAGTCATACCACAAAGCTTATGGTACATTCTAAAAAAGTTTTGTAGAGTTACAGTAGCATAGGTTTGTGTGGCAGCCTCTACCTTCACATTTTCTTTTGCTTCAATGGCTTGATGCAAGCCATCACTATACCTTCTGCCATCTAATACACGACCTGTTTGCTCATCTACAATTTTAACCTTGCCATCCTGAATGATGTATTCCACATCTTTTTCAAACATGCAATAAGCCTTTAGCAACTGATTGATGGTATGGATACGTTCTGTTTTGATGGTAAAATCCAACATCAACTGTTCTTTTTTCTTTAAGGCTTCCTCTTCACTTAATCCTTGTTTTTCTATTTCAGCAATGGCCGACCCAACATCAGGAATTATAAAGAAGTTAGGGTCTTCACCCGAGGCGGTAATTAGTTCAATACCTTTCTCGGTTAAATCAACCGAGTTTAGTTTCTCATCAATAACAAAGTATAAATCAGCATCAATTTTATGCATTTCTTTTTGCTGATCTTGCATGTAGTAATTTTCTGTTTTGGTTAGAATTTGTCTAACACCTTGTTCGCCTAAGAATTTGATTAAGGCATTGTTTTTAGGTAAACCTCTTTGAGATTGTAAGAGTTTAAATCCACCTTCTTTTTCATTGCCTGCACTTATCAGTTTCTTGGCATCAGTTAAGGCGGTATTGATATAGGCTTTTTGAGTATTAACCAATTTTTCAATCCTAGGCTTTAACGCATAAAACTGCTGATCATCTCCTTTTGGTACAGGTCCCGAGATAATCAATGGTGTTCTTGCATCATCAATTAAAACCGAGTCAACCTCATCCACCATAGCAAAATGGTGTTTTCTTTGTACCAACTCTTCTAGGCTATTGGCCATATTATCTCTTAGATAATCAAAGCCAAACTCGTTATTGGTTCCGTAAGTAATAT
This sequence comes from uncultured Chitinophaga sp., assembly GCA_964443415.1. GTDB lineage: Bacteria > Bacteroidota > Bacteroidia > UKL13-3 > UKL13-3 > B1. The sequence goes on from CAYUDC010000017.1 coordinate 24,066, forward strand.
CTGCTAAATAGGCTTTTCTTCTTTCCTGAGAATTTGGTTGATGGTAATCAATACAGTCTACACTTAAACCATGAAACTCGAATAATGGAGCATTCCACTCACAGTCCCTTCTTGCCAAATAGTCATTCACGGTTACAATGTGAACTCCTTGTCCTGCAAGTGCATTTAGATAAGCTGGTAGGGTAGATACCAATGTTTTTCCTTCTCCAGTAGCCATCTCAGAGATTTTTCCTTTATGAAGCACAATACCACCAATTAACTGAACATCATAATGCACCATGTTCCAGGTAATATTATTTCCAGCTGCTTCCCAAACATTGCCCCAAACAGCCTTGTCTCCGTCGATACTCACCGGCTTTTTTGGCTTTGTTTTAACACTCATGGCTTTGTCCCAATCGGTAGCTGTAACTACCAATTGTTTATTTACACTCAGTCTTCTGGCAGTTTCTTTAACTACCGCAAAGGCATCAGGTAATATTTCAAGCAATACTACTTCTAATTCTTCGTCGCGCTTTTTCTTAAGCTTTTCTATTTCCTTAAAAATATCATCTTGGTCTTGTAAATCCAAGCCTTCTGCTGCTGCATTGGCTTTTAAGGTTTCAATTTCGGCATCTATGCTGCTAAGCGCACTAGCAATAATTTCTTTTAGGCGCTTAGTTTCATTTCTTAATTCGTCGTCCGAAATGTTGGCAATTTTTGCAAATTGCTCGTTAATCTTACTAACCAAAGGATAAATCTCCTTTAAATCACGGTCTGATTTACTTCCAAAAATTTTGGTTAGGCTTTTAAAAATACTTCCAATCATAATGTGTTGTCTCGTCCGGCGCTGCCTCTTTATGAAGCAACCGGCCGTAAAAATAAGTTAATTTTTTACAACAGCATAAATTAATCCAAGGCAAATATTTGCCAAATTGACAGCCATATTTTAAAGCCAAAGAAAGATTAGGCCAATAAAACCTCTGATTTCTTTTATTAGTGGCGATTTTGGCAGTTTGAGCGAGCAAATTTTGGATAGAAGAAGAGTCTATTCGTTGTCTACATCGGCTTGATTTCTAAAGCCTAATCTTTTACCAGTAGGCATGCCACTGCTATGACTCATATAATTCTTTTGCTCTAAGGTAATGAAGCTCATGTTTTCGATGGGAGGGGCCATTAAGTCGAAATTTAAGCAATAATTAATCGAACCCAAGATGATTTGCTCAAAGGCTTCTGTATTTAGTTGGTTCGACCCAAAATCGCTAAATTGGAATGAAAGGGGGCGTTTGCCTTCCACAAAAAAATGAAAATCTTTATTGATAAATAAACGTCCTACCAAATATCCCACATCACCTTCTCGATTATATTTAATGGAGTCGGCCAAGAAGTTATAAATTTGAATCATGCCACAAAACTCACGCATTGGATCCTCCTTAACATAAGGCATGTTGTGAATATAGTGCTGCTGATCAAAATCAAAAATATTGGTGTGCATCATAAAGATCAGGGTGTCTCCACTAAACTTAAGATGCACTTCAAATTCGCTTTTCTCATAATATTTAATCTCTACACTATTATCTACAGGCTGCACCTGCGCGCTAAGTTGTTCCGCAATAATTTTGATGGCATTCTTTAAATCAGAAAAAGCCGATTTAGTATTTCTGTAAACCAGTTGCTTGGTGGCAGACTTTTGCAGCAATAGCTGAGTAATTTTTTCGAATTTGTTTTCCATGCTATGTTTTCGGGTTAAACAAAGGCAATTAGATTTTGTTTGAAACTAATAAGCCCTCGCAAACAATACCCTCTCTTTAGATGGGTTGCCTGTAAGAATACACTTGCCAGCTTCTTGAGGATTGTTTAACGGAATACAACGTATGGTAGCTTTAGAAAGTTCCTTAATCTTTTCTTCAGTTTCGCTCGTGCCGTCCCAATGTGCACTTACAAAACCAGTTTTGTTATCCAAAGCATCCATAAACTCATCCCATGTATCCACAGCATGAATATGCTCAGTGCGGTAATCTAAGGCCCTTTGATAGATGTTTTGTTGAATTTGCTCCAACAAATGCGGAATTTTATGCTCTAGGTCGGCTGCCTGCAATACCATTTTCTCCTTGGTATCACGTCTGGCAACTTCTACGGTGCCATTTTGCACATCTCTAGGGCCGATGGCAATTCTTACTGGCACTCCTTTTAATTCGTACTCGGCATATTTAAAGCCTGGAGTCATATTATCACGGTCGTCCATTTTTACAGAAATACCAAGTTTCTTCAGCGCTGCAAAGTAGGCATCTGCCTTTTCCATCACCAATTCTTTTTCGGCTTCCTTTTTAAAAATAGGAATAATGACTACCTGAATAGGAGCCAATCTAGGAGGCAACACCAAACCTTCATCATCACTGTGGCTCATAATTAATGCCCCCATTAAGCGGGTAGATACTCCCCAAGAGGTGGCCCAAACGTATTCAGATTTATTTTCTTTGGTAACATATTTTACGTCGAATGCCTTGGCAAAGTTTTGACCCAAAAAGTGTGAGGTGCCCATTTGTAGCGCCTTGCCATCCTGCATCAATCCTTCGATGCAATAGGTGTCTAAGGCTCCTGCAAAGCGCTCGTTGGCCGATTTTACACCTTTTATCACAGGCACCGCCAGAATGTTTTCGGCAAAGTCGGCATAGATTTCTAGCATTTGCTTAGTTTCTGCAATGGCTTCTTCTGCTGTGGCATGGGCTGTATGTCCCTCTTGCCACAAAAACTCGGTAGTTCTTAAAAATAACCTAGTTCTCATTTCCCAACGCACCACATTGGCCCATTGGTTAATTAAGATAGGTAGGTCGCGATAACTTTGAATCCAATTTCTGTAGGTATTCCAAATAATGGTTTCACTGGTTGGTCGTACAATAAGCTCTTCTTCCAACTTAGCGTCTTTGTCTACGATAATTTCTCCGGTTTCAGGGTCGTTTTTTAGGCGATAATGTGTCACAACGGCACATTCTTTGGCAAAGCCATCCACGTGCGAGGCTTCTTTACTGAAAAATGACTTCGGGATAAAAAGTGGGAAATAGGCGTTCTGGTGTCCTGTTTCTTTGAACCTTCTGTCTAGTTCTGCCTGCATTTTTTCCCAAATGGCATATCCATACGGTTTAATGACCATGCAGCCCTTAACGTCTGAATGCTCTGCTAAATCTGCATTTTTAACTAAATTGTTATACCAACCGCTATAATCTTCGCTTCTTTTTATCTTTTTTACTTCCATAATTTTTCTTGGAATAATATTTGAAATCTATTGAGGACACAAAAGTAGTTTTTAGTCGTTACTTTGTATAATAGTAAATTCAGGATTTATGAAACCAATAAAAACCATCGCTCTTTTTGCTATCAGCAGTATTGTTGTTTCGTGCAGTGCCATTGTAAACCCGGCCAATGGCGTAAACGATGATGTATATGCAAAAAGAAAAGAATCGCAATCAAAGCCTAAAACCATTGACGACATAGAACCTTGGAATAAAAAGAAGAAGGGGCCTCAGGCCAATTTAGAGCCGAGCAATACAAATAGTGAAGCATCTGAAAACAGTAATTATTCTAATTCACGCATTGCTACTTCTGCTGCTGTTTCACAAAATGCCTACGACCCAAATGAGGCCGCAAGAGCCGCTGAGGCTAGCCGCTTGTGGGCACAAAGACAAAATATGGTAACGGCCATAGACAGCCCGGTGTACGAATCAAATTTAGTTTACGACCAAGAGCGCGAAGAAGATAGAGAAACTAGAAGAATGGGAACTTCTCGCTCACGTTTTTATAACGATCCCTATTATGATGTGTTGAGCCAAAATTGGGGCTGGACAAGCTTTTATAATCCAGTGACAGTTTTTCCAGGCTATTACGGCTTTGCCCCTGGTTTTAATGTGGGTTTAGGCTGGAATAACAGGTTTGGTTGGAATACCGGCTTTGGCTTTAATACCGGTTGGGGTAATATGGGATGGGGAAATCCTGGTTGGGGTTGGAACGATCCATTTTACAATCCTTGGAACCCTTACGCTAATTTTGGTTGGGGTTACAATCCTTATTGGGATCCTTATTTTGGCTATGGCTGGGGATACAACCCTTGGAATCCATATTATGGTTATGGTTGGGGAGGCTGGGGGCATAACCCTTGGCGCAACAACTGGGGCTGGAGAAGAGGTTGCTTTAACAACCGATGGGGAAATGACATTGTGTTAAACAGACCTTTTATGCGTCCAATGAATGGTATTGGTTCGAGTTTACCGGGTGGCGCTTCGCGCCCCGCAGTGCCTTTGCCAGGTGGTAGAAGCCAAAGACCTGCCGTTCCTAACCCAGCGGTAAATCAACAAGGTCCAGACAGACCGCAACAAACAGCTCGACCAACCTATAATCCAAACCGCCCGCAAGCCCCACAACCCGAATCGCCAAGACCAGCCTATACCAATAAACCTGGTGGTGATTTAATTTATGACAACCAAGGTAGGCCTACCTATGTTCCGCCACGCAGAGATAGAAATACCAATGCAAGTGAAGCGCCTAGGCAGTCTGCTCCTACTTATAATGGAACAGGAGAAGTAAGGCCATCTTATGGCAGTCCTGCTCCAAGCAGGCCTAGTAATAGAAATGCTGAGAGTAGACCATCTGCGCCATCAGCAGCCCCTTCTAGATCTAATACGCCTAGTCAGCCAATGCCTAGCAGGCCATCTACACCAAGTTATAGCAGACCAGCTCCTTCGGCACCAGCGCCAAGTAGGCCAGCAGCGTCTCCTTCGCCAAGTAGGCCTTCAGGTGGTAGTGGTGCAGCTCCTTCAGGTGGTTCTTTTAGACGTCCATAGTTTAATATTCGCATACAATGAAAAAGATAGCATTTGTAGTATTATCGGCAATTGCAGGAGATGCCTTTGCCCAAAATAATGAAGAGGTACTTAAGTATTCTCTTACTCAAACTCAAGGTTCTATAAGGTCTTTAGGCGCCGCAGGCGCCTGGGGGGCGGTTGGAGCAGATTTAGGTGCAGCGGCCATCAATCCAGCTGGACTAGGCTTTTACAAGAGAAACGAGATGATGACCTCGTTCGCCATTACTAGTACCAATAATACCGCCAAATACAACGGCAACGAGACATCTGATGCCCGAACCAACTTTAACATTCCTAACCTAGGTGCCGTTTTTTTTGTAGACCTAGGATATACTGGCAGTCCAGTAAACTCCCTCACCTTTGCATTTGGTATGAACCGATTGGCAAACTTTCAGAATAATATGCAATTTAATGGAAGAGCCAACAATACCTCCATTGGAGATTACCTGGCCACATTGGCAAACGGAATAGATAGCAATGCTTTCCTGTCTGCAGAGTGGGATAACGACCCCGTTGCGCAAGCTTGGAGGTTGAGCATGATTTATAATGACAATGGTCCTAAAAGTTATGGCTCTTGGCAAAGTATATCAGGTGATTCTAACTATACCATGCGCCAGAATGGTCAATATACCTCTAGAGGAAGAATCAACGAATGGTATGCATCGGCCGGGATAAATATTGGAAGTACTTTGTATTTGGGAGCGTCTTTAATTGCACAAGGGTTAAGACATACTCAAGATGATATTTATAGAGAGTTTTTAGTGAGCAGCAGCATTCCTAATAATGCCTATGAAAGTGCAAGTATCAATCAATATTCAGAAACCCGTGGCTCTGGAATTGGAGGTAAATTTGGTGCTATCCTTCGCCCTATAGATGCCTTAAGAATTGGTATTTCTTACCATACACCTGTAAGGCTTAATTTAACTAAGGAGTATCAAATTATTACTACCGCCACCTATGATGGATTTACCTATACTCAAAACGCAAATAGGTTGGATCAATACAATTACCAGGTAATTACTCCCAGCAGGTTAACGGGTAGTGCAGCCATTATTATAGGTAAATTTTTAATACTATCTGGTGATGTTGAACAGGTGGATTATAGTGCAGGAAAGTTAAATGATACAGAAGGATTGGCCGACTTCTCAGGATTTAATGATAATATGAAAGCCTTATATACCAAAGCTACCAATATCAGAACAGGATTAGAAATTGCCAGTGGTTTTAGCAGATGGCGTTTAGGATATGCCAACCTTGGAAGTCCGTTTAATACCGCCATTATATCAAAAGAAGATGGCCAAAGGCACATGTTTACAGGCGGCTTTGGATGGGTGTTAGATGATACCTACTTTTTCGACCTTGCTGTACAAGGCATCACAGGAAAAAACTTAATTACCCCTTATGGTGGCATTCCGAGTTCAGCCACCAATCAAAGCTTGGTATTAAACTTTATGTTTGGAACAGGTGTTCGATTCTAAGAAAAATGGTATAAAAAAAGCGGCTGCCTTGTAAAAGGTAGCCGCTTTTTTATTTAAGATTTTGACGACTATTCAGACTTAGTAAATGGCTTAGAGATAGTTTGTGAACCACTTCTATAACGAATGAAATAAATACCGTTTTGTAAATCACCAATATTCACTTCACTTTCGAAACCACTGTGTACAAATGATTTAACTTTTGTGCCTAATACATTATAAATTTCGATGGTTACTGCTTCACGTGTATTGAACTTAATGTTTAATCTGTCTTTTACTGGGTTTGGATAGAAGCTAAATTCTCTATTAGCCACATTTTCTTTTAATCCGGTTGCCCAACCAGCAATCACAAATTCTACTGTGTCGTCAACAGAAGCATTGTTCTTGGCATAAATATGAACCTTAGCTCTTCCTGAGCCGCCAATACCGTTTGGAACGAAATCTCCTTTAAACTCACCAGTGGCACCTTTAGCCATGGTAAAGCTGCCTTTGCTGCCAATGTTTAAATTAGTTAAACAGTTAAAAGGATCGCACATGCCGTATTCCCATCCAGCAGTCATTTGAACTTCTAATACGTGCCATTCGAATTCTGTTTCAGAGCTGTTATTGGTAAAAATAGACTTAGCTTCCAACATAAAGTTGCCGCTAGGGCCTTGAGATTTTGCCACTTTTGGATTCATAGAAATGTCTTGCGCAAAAGCAAGATTCATTGCTGCTAAACCAAGAATTGATAGTAGAATTTTTTTCATCTTTTTAGTAGGTTTCAGGTAAATGTACTTTGACTAATTTCTATTTACTTGCAACAAAAATATATTTTTTTGGTTTTATTAGCAATAATATTATGAAAATCATCATTATAAATGGTCCAAACCTTAACCTTTTGGGCAAAAGAGAACCTGAAATTTATGGCAACCAAAGTTTTGAGGATTACTTAATTACCTTAAGAAAGCAGTTTGATTCTATTGAAATTGACTACTTCCAAAGCAATGTAGAAGGCGAAATCATCAATAAACTGCATGAAGTAGGATTTGCCATAGATGGAATCATATTAAATGCTGGAGCTTATACCCACACCTCTGTGGCTATTGCAGATGCAGTGGCTGCTATCAAGGCACCAGTAGTGGAGGTGCATATTTCAAATGTGTTTTCTAGAGAATCCTACAGGCAGGTGTCGTTTTTGGCACCGCATGCCAAAGGTACCATAGGAGGGTTTGGTTTAAAAAGCTACCAATTGGCCTTGCTAAGTTTTTTAGGTTAATACGTTTGGTTTAGGAAGAAATTGTCGTTGTTGATATACACTACCTTTATTTTATTTGATTGACTTAACTTCAAATTATCCTGCACTAACTTAATCATTCTTTTGGATTGTCTGCCTAAGAAACGATTCCAATATACCAGCACTAAATAATCATAGTTGCTTTGCTGTGTGCTGTCTTGGGTTGATCCAACCTTTAGTTGGTAGGAAAGTAGTTTGTTTACAGAAAACAATGTATCTAAGGGCGCTAAGGTTTTGGGAGGGAAACTGCTAAATCCATCAAACCTATTCCAATTTAAATTAGGAAATCCTCCGGCATAGCAATTGGCATAATAGGATACCATTTGATTGGTAGCATCAAAATAAATGATTTGTAGCGGTTGATAATGGTTCTTAACCGTTTGAGCGTGGGCAGTGCTATCAAATGACTTTAGATAATGGGTATAGCTTGTGTCTAATTGGTATACCTTTTCTAATGGAATCTTATATTCTTTAGCTTGTGTGATAATCTTGGCATCACTCATTGGCTTGATATTTTTAATGCCATATAATGCATTGAAAATGGGTGAACATGCTCCTAACGATAATATAAAAACACCTAGGATGACTAATTTCAAATTTGCTTTTAATTGAAGTGCCATGATTATTTTTAGGAATAACCTTTAAAGTTGAAATATGTTCTACAAGATGGGCATTATAGCTCTGAGAACTTCTCTTTTTTCTCCATAAAATGTGCCCAGATAAGGCTTTTAGGGTAAATACCCTGTAGTTCTTTCCAGCTTTTTTTGTGAAGTCCATTGTTACGGAGCTTATACCAAAATCCAAGTTTAAAAAAGAAATCGGCATGGGCTCTATGTACTGCCCAACTGTGCTTTGGTTCAACCCGCATTAAAAAGAAAATAGAACTTAATAGGTCTAAGAAAGAACGCCATGGAATAAACCACCACAAGCTCTTTGTGGGCATATTTTTGAGTAGCATCAACAAGGAGTTCCTAAAGTTAAGATAGGTTTTTTGAGGATGCCCTTTCTGCAAAGTGCTACCACCTAAATGATACACTGTGCTTTCTGCACAATACCAAATTTTGTAGTTTGCTAATTGCATGCGCCAGCATAAATCTATTTCTTCCATATGGGCAAAGAAATGTTCATCTAAACCGCCTGCTTTAAAATAGGCCTCTGAGCGAACAAATAAACAAGCGCCACTTGCCCAGAATATTTCACGACTGTCATTGTATTGTCCTTCGTCTTTTTCTATCGATTCAAACAACCTTCCTCTGCAACAAACGTAACCCAAAGTGTCCATAAAACCGCCTGCAGCACCTGCATATTCAAAGTGGTCTTTTTGGTTGTATTGAAGAAGCTTTGGCTGCATGGCACCAATGCTTTTATCACTTTCAAACAGCCTTACAATGGGTTCAATCCAATGCTTGCTAACCTCTACATCATTATTTAGCAAGACAAAATAATCTGCTTCTACTTGCTTTAAGGCTCTATTATAACCTCCCGCATAACCGTAATTTTTATCGAGTTGTATGATACGAACCTTAGGGAAATTTTCTTTGAGATAAGCAACAGAATGATCCGAAGAGGCATTGTCTGCAACTATAATTTCAAGGTTATCATAGCTGCTTTGGCAAACAGATGGCAGAAATTTATCTAACAAATCTGCATGATTCCAATGGATAATGACAACTGCAACTTTTGGGTTATTCATGTTATGCTTTTTGTTTGCTATAGGGGGCGTACACAAAGCTTGCCCCAGCTGCAGTAATTAACAAGATACACATTTGTTCTTTGGGGTTCTTGTAGTTCTGTTTAAACTCTTCTACGCGTTCGGGTAATACTAATTTTTTTTCTACCAATTCTTCTAAAGTGGTAGCATGTATGCTAAAGTCTCTAGCATAATCCTCTTTTAATAAAATGGGCTCTCCTAGTTTTACTTCATGCTGATGCGCTACAAAGATGGGGTAGGCGGTAAAACCCTCTTTAACCATATCTGTAGAGACTTCCTTAATCATAGGACTATAGAATTTTAGGTCTTCTTTGAGTACCTCTAATAGCTTATGAAGTATTTCCTTGTTTTCCATTATTTAAGTTCTAATAATGCTATATTTTCAACATGGTGGGTATGCGGAAACATATCTACCGCTTGAACCTGTGTTACATTATATTTCTCCTGCATTAAAGCGATATCTCTCGCTTGAGTAGCAGGATTACAACTAACATATACTATTTTCTTCGGTTCAACCCGTAACAACTGCTCTATCACATCTTGGTGCATGCCCGCCCTTGGAGGATCTGTAATCACCACATCTGGCTTGCCATTGGCTTCGATAAATGTTTCAGTTAACAAATCTTTCATATCTCCGGCAAAGAAATGAGTATGATTAATGTGATTTAATTGAGCATTTATCTTAGCATCTTCAATGGCTTGCGGTACATACTCTATACCTACCACTTTAGCTGCTAATTTTGATACAAATAACGCGATGGTTCCAACACCTGTGTATAAATCATACACCAATTCTTTTCCTGTTAAACCTGCCATTTTTCTGGCCTCACTATAAAGGTTGAGTGTTTGTAAGGTATTGGTTTGAAAGAAGGATTTAGGGCCAATTTTAAACTTAAACTCTTCGAGTGATTCGATTAAATGGTCGTTGCCAGAAAACAATTTTATTTCTAAATCGTGTATGGTGTCATTTAATTTATCATTCACCACATACATTAAAGAACTTATTTGAGGGAAACTATCTTTAATATGGGTTAAGAGGGCCTCTATCTTATCCTCTTTTGCTTCGCCAAAACTCACTACCAGCATCCATTCGCCTTTACTATTGTTGCGTAGCATAAGGTTGCGCATGAGCCCAGTTTTGCCATACAAATTAAAAAAATCGTAATCATTTTCCTTACAAAACTTACCAATGCTATTTCTAATTTCATTTTGCAAAGGGTGCATTAAGTAACAAGTTTCTACCTCAAAAACTTTGTCGAACCTACCCGGAATATGAAATCCTAATCCTGCATTGGTGGCCTTGTCTAGTGTGCCAATATCCTCTTTGTTGGTTAACCATTTTCTATCGGTAAAACTAAACTCTACCTTGTTTCTATAGTATTCGGTTTGAACCGAACCGATAATAGGATTGAGTGGAGGAAAGGGGAATTTGCCCAGCCTTTCGAACGCATCTTGTACTTGTTGTTGTTTGTATTTTAGCTGAGCCGAATAGCTCATTTGTTGCCATTTGCAGCCGCCACAAGTCCCAAAATGCGCGCAAAAAGTAGCAACTCTGTCTTCGCTTGCTTTTTCTAATTCAGTAATTCTAGCAAATTCAAAGCGTTTCTTTATTTCATAAACTTTTGCAGAAACAATATCGCCTGGTACCGCATGGTCTACCATGATTACCTTGCCCTCATGGCGCGCGATACATTTACCTTCACTACCTGCATTTTCAATACTCAGTGAAGAGTATTGATTAAAAACTTTTCTTTTTTTTGACATTTTATATGATGTTCACTTCAGGGATAATATGAATGCCATATTTATCCCTTACCGAATTCTGAATTTCTAAGGCTAAACGATATATTTCATACCCAGTAGCATTGCCATAATTAACCAATACCAAGGCTTGGTTTTTATGCGCCCCAGTATTGCCAATCACCTTGCCTTT